>DATGYJ010000358.1:0-40174 GCA_035298105.1 Anaerolineales bacterium
ACCAGGCCAATGAGTAGTTCGGTGACAATTCCAATCACGAAACCAATCAGAATGGTCCAGTATTCCTTGATCGCCGTAATGTAGTTAAGCTGTGTCCAAACGATCAGGCCTTCACAAAACAAGATAAATGAGCTAATCCCATATCTAATTTCCAACCCGCTAAAATAAAGGAAAATGGACCATAGGATTGCTCCTGCAACCAATAATAATGAGAGAGCTCCATACATCGAAGGCAGGATGCGCTGATAAGCATCGATATATAGCATGTCGGCAACGTAGCGAGCCAGAATAAAGAGCAACAGACTGGATAAGAGCAACGAGAACAATAGGGAATAGGTGATGATGACCACGATCAAATCCTGCTGATGACTTGATGCGCCTCCAAAAGCAGAGATGAATTTTGTTCCCAAAAGCAGCAGAAACCCCATCAGCATGGGACCCGCCACGACAAGGCTCGCGTAAAGATTCGCTCTTGCTTTAAGCAGTATCCCATTCTGTGAGAATAACTTCTTTAACTCGAAACCGATGCCTGCCATGTTGCGATTGCCTTTTCATACACTTTCAGATAGTTATCGACCATATTTCCAATCTCGTAGTAATATTTCACTCGTTGTTGCCCAGCCAATCCCATGGCTTTTCGACGTGATTCGTTTTCGCACAATTCCAGCAGGGCCTGCAGGAGTTTTGATTGATGCATGGGCGGTACACAAATACCTGCCGGGCCAAATTTGTCGTCAGTATCCCCGTCGATCAGTTCACGACAACAACCCACATCCGTGGCAACAGCTGGCCGCCTGGCAGCCATGGATTCCAGGACGGCAAACGGTTGGCCCTCGGAAATACTGGTCAGGACGGTCAAATCGATTTTTTCCAAATAAGTGGTTGTCTTCACTATGCCGGGCATGATGACGTCTTCCACTTTGAGATAATCGATCAACTCCAAACACTCCCGATGGTATTCTTCATCGTCCACGCCACCGATAATATGCAGGCGGACTTTTGCAAATTCTCGCTTTAATTGCGAAAAAGTATAGAGGAGGGTCTTCAGATCCTTGATGGGCGCAAAGCGCACGATCGCGGCGATATCAATCCAACCATCTGCCGTTTTTTCTGGAATGGCGGAAAAAGTTTCAAAATTAAGCCCGTTCCTTACAACTTCACATTTTTCAGCCGGACAACCAAGCTCCTGCTGAATCAGACTGGCACGCTGGTATAAGCTCGTAACACAGTTTGCCTGTTGATAGGCAAACCTGGCAAACATAAAAAACATCGATATCCAAAAATCCTTAAAGTACCGAATGACCCAGTCTGATCTTAATAGTTCCTCCTCTCTTTCTCTTGTATAAATCCCGTGTTCTGTTAATACATAAGGTTTGTTATATTTCATTGAGCCTAAGGCCGCCAGGACGCCTGCATATCCGGTTGACGGACTGTGATAAAGATCAGCTTCAGGCATTGGCTGCCCAATCAGGTAAAGCAAAGGCAGGAGCATGGAACGCAGCGTCCAGAATAGATCTTTGAAGCTTGCATAAGGAAATTCCTCTCGAGCGTATTCCTTTAGTATCGTTAGAAACTCTTCACTTAGGAAGAACTCGACCGGTTTGCTCGGCTGCAGGTTGAAACTATCCATGATTACGCGCCAATCCGGCTCCCGGCACCTGACCAACTGGTAAAATGCCTTTCTTTCCTCCTCGGAAAACTTAAGGTTGGGGTTCTTATGAATCCGGAGATTGAGAGAAGAGCCAAGGCAGTTTTCATGAACCGCCACCACATTCTTGGGCAGTTCATAAGCAAACTGTCCCTGCTTGTCTGCCAGGTCGGTGATGGTCCATAACATAAACTCGTGCTGGGGCATCGAACGGATGTAACTATCCACCCAGGTGGACACGCCGCCTCGAACATACGGATAACTACCTTCTAGAATAAAGCAAATTCTCAATGCCTACTCCATGAACCTGATAACAATGTGTGGCTTCAAAGCCCTGATCAAATAGAGATTTGAGGAGACTTGTGTCACAATGCCACCATCGATAGACCGAGGCGGTTGTGAGCTGCGCAGCATCAGCCAGGCCTCATCATAGAAATTGCCCAACGATATCTCGACCTGACCCTCCTGCTTTTCGGTTTTTACGGCAAGCCTGGCAAAGCGCTGCACGGCCATGGCGCCTTCGGAGGCGGTGAGGTTTCTCAAACCAGGCGCACTTTCGCTCAGCCATCTCACATACTCTTCGAACTGACTGTGCAGATAACTCCAGCCTTTCTGTGAACCCTGGGCATCGGATAACACATCGTCTGGCGATATGTAATAAGAATTGATATAGTGGAATCCCAGTTCATTGATCGAAGCCCAGCGCAGATAACTGGATAATTCATAACCGCCGGCCACTCTTGGCAGCTCAATGATCCCGTCCGGGGCTTCAGAAAATTCCTGCTCATAGGCTAGCCCTCCCTCCCCAGGCAGGTACAAGCTCGAAATTACCTTCAGGTCCGGCAAAACCTGAGGTAGCCAGCGACGGGACTCCGGGCATAAGATGTTCGATGGGGGAATATAGGTGGTTATTTTATTGTCTGGAAACGTTGCTTTTGTAAAACTATATGATTCGTAAAGAGATAATTCCATGGCCTCCAGGGAGACCCAAGCTGGATAATCAAGCTTTTGGTTCACCTCTGCCTCTGACAGACAAAGCGGGACATGGTTATAACCATTCATCCCAATTTCTCCATTATTGTTGAGCACCAATCCTCCGAAATATTGGTACTTTTCATTTTCCAGCTGCTTGTTAAAAGGTGGGAAGACGGTGTCATTAAATGTTTCCAGGAAAGCTACGGTATATTTAATCCCATATCTATGAGACAACTGCTGAACATCGGGCCACCAGACGTTGATATAAAAATTCTGGATATCCCGACCGAATTGCTGAGCAATGAAATCATCGGTCCCCTGCTTGATCGGGCTCGGAAATTCATTGATGAAATATATTGATCCGTTAATGACCGGGTATATGGTTATATCCTGCACTAGACTATAGGCTGCTGCGATGATGCCCCGGTCACTCTTCGTATTGAACTGATCGGAATTCAAGACCACGAAGCGCCCATGCTGATATGCACATTCCCAAAGAACAGGATCATGAAATTCATCGAGGCTTTTCAAGTACACCTTGCACTCTGGCTCCAATTCGACGAAGTAGCTGTTGCTGGCAATAAAATCAGCGCCTACTTTCAGGCCCTTGGTACCCGGCATTAGATCAGAGATAAAGTCCACTCCTCTGGCAATGATCAACCCGTCACTCTTGGAGACAATTCCCAGCTTTCGGTAGATCGCATTAAAGGTTCTCGAAGGGTCGGGACGAATGGAGAAAAGGAGGTGACCACCCTGCTCCACCCAGCTCACCAGGTCAGAGATATGCGCTTCATATTTTTCCAGATTAATAAAGGACACGACGACATTCTCGTATTTTGCTAAGTCGTATTCGCCCCCACTGCTTACATCGAACACATCGTAGCTTACCTGCATATTGTCCAATACGCTCAGGACTGTTTTGACATGCTCGGCACCGGCGAAAGCATCAGAATCGTACATGACCAGCGTCTCAACCGGCCTGTCACCAAAATATCCCTTAATATCTATTTTTTCCGGCGGCAGCATTCGCATGGGTGGATAACCTATTTCATATCTCACCCCAGACTGAACGACCAGCATAAGTGAGGCCAGGGCTACCAGGATCAGTAACGGTAACAGAAGCAGGGAAAAACTGTGGTGATACTTCATTGGGTCGCCATTTTTATCCACGGGCTGACTTGTTCCCTGCCCTCTTCTGTCCAAACGATGTTCTTATGCTGAATTTCGTCAATTGTTTTCTTTAATTGTATACAGTCCTTCACTTCCACACAGACGCGCATCACTTCTATCCAGGTTTGTTCATCCTCTGGCCAGTATCTTTTTAGCAAATGACTGGTATTAAAAGCGCAGGTAAAATCCTTGAGTTCGATCGCATTTCTCAACTTGTTGATCAGAGCGTTCTTATCATCCTTTACGGTAATAAGCTTTCTATCCAACATTTTGGAATACACCACGCGAAGTTTTCTTAATAAATTCTCTTCCAATAGGCCGCTTTGGATATATTGCTTGAGGATTTCAAGATACGCATCAAGCACTTTTGGATTGTCCGGGTAATTTTCAACCTCCACGGCATACTTTTGAGTGGAAAGCTGAAATTCCTTTTGTGCCTTTGAAATTGTCGTGGTGGCATAGTGCGAAGTTTCTATATCTTCGTTATGTTTGGCTACATTTAGCACATCCAAATACTTAATGGGGTCGCCATAGAGTGTTTCAAGCATGGATTTTCTTCGTACTTTTACCTCGTCTATCAAGACCGCTTCCTCCAATGGCACTAAATCACCCTTTTCATGAAACCTCTTTAGGGTAGTCCAGAGGATATCGTCATCAAGGGCTAAGAGTTCAAGGTCCGGGCTTCTAGTCCCTTCTTGTCTCGAGAGAATCAGGAGTTCAACGATCAAAGCTGCTAAAAGCCCAAATATCGGAATAAAACATAAGGCAATCAGGTGTTCCTTCCGAAGGTGTGATTTTCCCAAAAAAACGAAAATCATATATACCAGTGTCAGGAGAAGATGGACAAGGACCACTGATATTTCAGGTTGCATCTTCACGAATTCGCTCTCCTGGAATCTTCCCTCGAAAACGGTGCACAGACGTCTTGGAGTTTTATCCTGGTAAAACTAAGCCTTTCCAGAATCATAGATTACTCAATTCAGTAAAACCTGATTGGCATCAACAAGTCTGCTCTGAATTCCAATCCTGGTCAGCCTTGCAACAACATCCTGCGCCGTCAATTTATCAGCTTGTGATAGCAGGATGTAATAGTTGCCATCATTGCCCATGCCAATAATATCGTCATCGCGAATCTCTTCCGAAATACACGGGTAAACATTCTGAATATTATGATCCAGGTTATCTAATACTATTAATTGAAAATCTGAAATCCTGTTCTTCTTCATCTCGACTCGTATGCTAAATGCCTCCCTAAAGGCTTCATGATTTAATATCCTCGTTGTCGGCAAGTACATCCTCTCGTAATTCGCGTTCGAAAACAGGGTTGCCCGAATCAAAGAAGCCTGGATCAGACCACAAATCACCTTGAGCAGGTTATAGTAATAGGTTGAGTACTGTTCAAATTTCACAGACCAGATCACGATCATCGCTGCAGGCACGTTGAAGGGATACGTGTTATTGAAAATAGGCACCATGTACGCGGGATAATTCGGCAGTAGAGCTGTATTTTGAAAAATTGTCCCCTGTTCAATATGGCATAATAACTCTGGAAAATCCGATAACCTTAAGGATTTCGAGATCTCTTCATTAAGAGATGCCGAATTTGCTTCAAGCCTGGCAAAGGCTCTGTTCCAATCTAAAGAATATATAGCTATATTCTTATTATCCATATGCTCTTCCAATATACTTAAGGCCCGCAAATAGATTGCCTGTTCCTGCAGTTGATCGAGCTCACGCGTGATGGTAAATATTTTCCCAAAACTGTCTCGATACCCTAACAATCGTTCACGGAATTCGTCCTTGAGATTGCGGATATCATTAAATACCCCATATAAGAATGAATATTTTTCATAGATCAGGCTTACCTGTTTCTGTGCATTCAAGATTTGATTCTCGCTTCTATCGTGGTTATAGCCGGTGATCAGTCCTGCCGTGAAATAGAGCGCAAACGGGAACCAGTTTCCAACGTTATAAACCAGAAGCGCCCAATCAAACCCCAACTGGATCCAGGTATATAAAATGGAAATGCTTACCAGGATCGCAGCATATAAACCGGTCCTTAAACCATAAATAGAGCCCATAATGACCACAAAGAGTAGCCGGAAATCAACATACTTAAACTGAATTAAGGTGCCGGTCATCTCGCTCAAGAACTGAGTTAGCACCGCCCCCAGAGTTAATTCAATCCACTTCAATATTCCTGGATAATGGAATAAATTTTTGCCAATCACTTTTGGAAGGGATCTTTCGGGCAGGCGCTCCTCGTGAACCGATTCGACAACGCTTTTCAATTCATCGCTGAATCGGTGTTCATCGATCCAGTCATAGATCCTCTTTGCAGAAGAAACTTTGGCAGTTTTTGTGTATAGCTCCCCTTCCTCCGGAAAATGAAAGGTAACCGCCGGATAATAATGTTGGAGTAACCGGGCGAGTTCGGAATATGCGATTGGCTTCGCCGCAGCCAGATTCACCACCAGTGCCTCCGGTGTGTACTCCTCATCGATCGCACGGATCAGGAAATCTGCAACGTCACGGACATGTAAGAGGTTTATCTCGCAGTTTTCTCGAGCGGGCAGGCTAACTTCACGCTGCTGCTGACAAGCTGTGATCAGACCATAAAGTAGACCGCTTTCTTCGTCAGGGCCATAGATATTCGTCAGCCGCATAATGCTTACGTTCACGCCAAACTTATCATGATAGATCCGGCAGTATTGTTCCCCGGCCAACAAGGTATGCCCATTTGCTGAGGCGGGCTGGGGAGTTGCCTGCTCAGATACATCCCCCATATCCCCATATACTTCTGTAGACGAAATGTAGAAAAAGTGCTTCAGGTTTTCATATTTGCACAGCTCTAAGGTGTTCCGCAAGCCATCAAGTTGATGCCCCGTATTTAGATCACTCTGTGGATACAACTGCTCTTCGCGGGTTGAAATAAACACGGCAATATCAAACCCATACGAAGACATCACATCTCGAAAAGTATCGCCCGCAGGATCAATGGAATGCACAACCGTGTCATCTGATGCAATGCCCAGTTTATCCGCAGCCTCAGATGCCAACACGATCCGGTTCTTCCGTTTTGCTAATTCTTTTACAAGAGTTACGGTAAGAGAAGAAAGATTTCCTGTTATTAAAATATTCATGATTTCTCTATGAAAACGCGAGTGTAACGGTCAACAGACCGAAAGATCATCTGGGATGGAACCAGCGCCAGAAAGGTGAGACGGATGCAAAAAGAAAACTGTTGCATCGTGTAGCCGATTTGGCTTTCTTTATTCGCAATATAAAAATTGGGTGCGGTATGGAGAACGGATTGCCAGAAATTTTCGGTTGATACGAAAACTCACTTTGTACAATAATGCTTATTGTCTCCTCCGCCATCTTAACCTCACTCCTTTTGCCAGCCATTCGCAGACGGCTGACAACTGTATCCATACTCTCTCCGCTTTCAGGCTCCTACAGACGGGTTCGGTGAGATAGCGGCTCGTCCCTTCCTGAAACGTCGGAAGGTGGTGTTTTTCCCATTAAAGCATTTTCGTATCGTTCATCCACGGCTGTTTACCAGGAATAAATACAGTAAAGTTTTGATAGTATCTCCCCTCTTGAAGGCTGCTGGGGAGAGGGTTCTTCCACCACTAAATATGCACAGTACCAATCCAACTACTTGACGGGGAATCCACAAAATAGTGTTATGACACTTGTAATGCGTTTCATGGACATTCGTCACATTTGTGGGAAGGAAGGCTGAGATCATTAGGCATGAGGGCTGGAGCATATTTCTCTTAACAGCCAAGAATATCGTGACAGATTCATGGTACTTTGAAGGACTATGGTACGATTCTCATCTGCATTGGTGAACCTCCAATCGGTTCGGGTCAGCTATGTGTTTTGGGTGTGATATGACGGTCGATCTCCAGCAGGCGATTAACAGTTCCCTTAGCCTCCGGCTTGGTTCTGCCCTGGCGGAAGCACTACCGCCGCGTTTTGGCTATCGTGTTGCCGATTGGATAGCAGAACAAATTGCACGCCAGAAGAATGCCGAATTGGTTCAGGCCATCGGCGCTAATCAGTGGGTTGTATCTCAAGGGGCCTTGGGTGAAGAAGGATTGGATCAAGCCGTACGCGAGACCTTACGTCATTCAGCTCGCTGCATTTTTGACCTGTATCACTACATTCATGCTCCCGAGGCAGCCAGCCAATTGATCGTATTAGACGCATCCTTCCAGCCGTTAGTCCAGCGGCCCGAATTTGACCACCCTGGGCTCGTAATCGTCGGGCTGCATCTCAGCAACTTTGATCTGGTACTGCAATGGCTTTGCCATCGGGGGATGAGACCACTTGTACTTACCCTCCCAGACCCGCAAGGTGGGCGTCGCACCGAATATAAATTGCGTAGGAAATCGGGAATAAATCTAATGCCCACCTCAGTGAGTGCAATCCGACAGGCGCTCAAACATCTCCGGCAGGGAGGCATGGTGCTCACAGGGATTGACCGCCCCATCCCCAACCCACGGGCCTATCCTCGGTTTTTCGGTCGTCCGGCGGCGCTGCCCATTCATCATGTTTTCCTGGCAACCAAAGCTCAGGTACCCGTAATCATTGCAGCCACATACCTTCAACAGGATGGGAAGTATCATGTCTTTGCCTCGGATTTCATCGAAATGGATTCTTATCCGGAGCAGGAAACGGGAACACTTCGAAACGCCGAAAAAGTATTAGGCGTAGCAGAGCAATTTGTTCGCCTGGCTCCCCATCAATGGAGCGTGCCTTTACACGTCTGGCCCGAGAGCGCGGAGTTATTCTGATGAACATAAGTCGCCTAACAGATCTTCCCTGCTCGAGCCGCCGTCCTTTGCGAACGCCGCCCCTACGGGTGCGGCAGTCACCGTGGGACGGCGGCGGGGACATCGCCTGAAAATAAATTTGCAAGGGAATTATGGTTAACCTGAATAGTTCACAATTAAATTTCGGGCTTGTTGAATTTGAATTTCAAGATCTGAGGAGAATGGAATGATCGATATTAGTCATCATCGCCGGGTAAATGACATTCTGCTGGGACCATTGGAAAGACCAACCTTGAGATGGCTGGCGGCCCATATGCCAGCCTGGATCACTCCTGATATCTGTACCATTATTGGAGTATTGGGCGCCGTCGAAATTGCGATCAGCTATACGCTGAGCATTTATGAAAGAAACTTTCTTTGGTTAGCTTCATTTGGTTTCATCGTCCACTGGTTTGGTGATAGCCTGGATGGAACGCTGGCACGCTACCGCCATATCGAACGCCCGATTTTTGGTTTCTTTGTAGATCATATAACGGACGCGTTTAGTGCCCTGGTGATCTTCTTAGGGCTGGGTCTGACGCCCTATGTGAGTTTCAATATCGCCAGTTTAACCTTAATCGCTTATTTGCTTCTCTGTGTGCTGGTATTTATACGTACTGGTGTAGCCGGCGAGTTCAAAATATCTTATAGCAAACTGGGGCCAACGGAGATCCGAGTGTGCGCCATTTTACTGAATACAACTATGTATTTTGGAGGCGTGCGGGCCTCTTCATTGATGCTCGGAAATATTGCTCGAATCACTTTCACCCCTTATGACCTGATTGTGGCTATGATCGCCCTGGTCTTGCTGGGTTTCTTTCTTGTGACCGCGATCCGAGAAATCATCAGCCTGGCAAAAGAAAACAAATAATTTTCTAGGCTCCTGACAGTTTGTTTCAAAAGTAATCCGTTGGTCGAGTAAGTGGTGTTTTCCCACTGTATCGAGACCAAAAGAAACCTGCCAATTAAAGATTTCTTGAAAATTTGTGGTCTCGACACCTGCACTTGCGTTCCGGTGCAAGTGTACGCCCCGAGAGTGTGCACTGAGCCTGGCGAAGCGAATATTCGGAGCTACTCGACCACCGACGGATTGTTAAAAGTGTCAGATAGCTAGATAAATTTTTGTTTGAGAGAAAAGGTGCTGTATGCCTACTACGCCTTAGTGGATTTTCTCGATTGGCACAGGCAGGCAATATCATTTATGAGGGGTTATTCGTTGTAGCTTATACAGTCTTTCGAAAAGAGAGCAAGATTCTATGGGTACTTCAGCCGATAAAGATAAAAATAAGAAACCAACCAGACTGCCTGAACAGAAACTGGGGGATACCCCCGTTCCTCCCTGGGAAATGCCTACTCCTGAAGAAAAGGAGCAAGCCAGGCCTGTCCGGCGTGCCTTAAAGGAAGCAATCTCCAAAGTGGATTCTCCGGAAAAGGCAGACCAGGTTGTTAAGAAACTCGAAACCGCTGCGGCAGACCAGACTGCGGAACAGGTGGAACAGACGCAGCCACCATCAGAGACGCCCGCTTCTGCGGCGCAGAAGGTGGAAAAGGCAGCCCAATCTGCAGCAGGGAGCAAGAAAACCGAAAAGGTACTGAAGGAGACCGCCCGTGTTCTGACCACGCCGGATAAGCGTGCACGGGAAGCGGTGTCGGAAGCCGCACAGGAAGTCTTTAATCCTGAGCAACAGGGCGCGACGCCAGAAGTTACGAATGAGCCGCAGCGTAAATACCTGCAGGAAGCGGTCCTTAAGCGGCTCAAACCGCTCGACGCGCTGGATGCCAGGTTGTTCTTACTCGTCAATCACCTGCCTCACACACGTCTACTGAATATCCTGTTCTACGGCCTCACTTTTATTTTCCAGGGCGGCGCAGCCTGGTACACAATGTTGGGTCTCGCCGCATCACGAAACCGCCATACAGTCAGTCGTCTGGTACGGGAAACAGCTTTGCCCTTGTTCATTTCGAGTATCTTGGTGGAATTTCCGATTAAGGCATATTTTAGGCGGCGACGTCCCTTTATTACGATTATTCAAGCAATTGTGATTGGAAAAAAGCCCGGTTCATGGTCCTTTCCATCGGGTCATTCGGCTGCGGCGTTTGGTGGCGCCTGGCTGCTCAATCATGAGTTCCCAAAGTTTTGGGGTCTGAGATACGTGATCGCCGGTCTGGTCGCCTTTTCACGGATTTACTTGGGAGATCATTACCCTGGGGATGTAGCCTCAGGTTCACTATTTGGCTTGTTGTTTGCCATGTTTTTTCGCTGGTTATTCCGGCGGAGATGAAAGAGACAGGCTGTTCTGATTTCCAATAATTCCATTGTTAAGTAGATCAAAAACGGGATGGTTGAAAAACCATCCCGTTTTGCAGCAATATGAATCTGGAAGCTTACGGCACGCTCATTGAATACGGCGGCACATTGTAGCCTCTGATCCTGAGATAGGGCGGCTGACCACCAAGGTCCGCGGTTGCATATTTCGCGGTAATGATGATCGACTCGCCGGGGAAGAGCGAAACATAATTATCAGTATAAGTAACCGGCAGTACTTCAAGCCCATTGTTGCCAGCCGTGACTTCCGCCCGCGTAAAGAAGGCGATATTCGTCGCGCTGGTATTGTTCAGGGTGACGGTCACTGTCTCTTGTCCGCTGGCAACTGTCCGCGAAACGGAAGCGGTCACACTGCTATTTGATGCTAAGCTGTTCAATCCGGTCAGGTTGGCATAGTTACGCACGGATGTGCTGTACCAGTTGCTCGAGTTTCCCAGTGTGTCCGGACTGGTCGAATACCAGTAGAGATTGTTGCTGACTACCTGGTTCGACGAGTTCTTGAGTTGCAGACGGATGAAGTAGGTCGTTGTCAACCCACTGATTGCAGGGATCGTGAGGACCTGTGTCGAAGCATTGGCTGGGATATTTAGTGATGTGACCTGGTTGGTGTATTGCTGCGTGAGTGTCGGAATGTTGTAGACTGTAACAGAGGCAGTCATATTGCTGTATGCCGTCAATGTCGAGTTGACCACCTTCACATTCTTGCCGAAGTAGTCATATAGAATATGTACCGCCTCATCCGCTTTCTTCGTCCCGTAAAACCCCCCAGCTGGCTTGAAATAATAATCGTACAGGTTCCAATGCACTGAAGGCCAGGCATTATTTTGCATCCAGAAGATCGTGCCGAAGGATTGGTTATATTCGTTGCCGTTCCATGCTTCGAAGAACGCGCGGGTGGACTCATAACTTAACAACTCAGACTTGTTGGAGTAATCCACTGCGCTCGTCGTTGGCCCGTAGCGTTTGTTTACCCCATCCGTATACCAGTGAATATTGTCGAATGGATTTTTGCTTCCCGCGTGATAGTTGAAAGCTGTGCCTTGGGGCCATAAGTCCGCAGGGGCGAGGAATTTCTGCAGGCTTTCCAGTGGAGGCGGTGACTCGAAACCTTCCTCGGCAGTTGAGCCAAAAGCGCTGCCCGCTCGACTCGTATCCCACCACAGGACTGGCGGCTCCCACACGTATGGACCGTCCATCTTGAACCCGGCATTGGCATTCGAATAACTGGCAACGTTTTCAAGCGTGGGGTTCTGCCAGTGCAGATTCGCTGAGATGGCCTGGTACTGGGTAAGATGGACAGCTAAAGGTGGAGCATCGCTTCCGAATGCAAAGACGAAAGCACTCGCATGGGCGCGCAGGTTGCGCATCTGGCTGTCCAGTGAGGCATACGCAACATTTGTCTCTTCCATGCTCCAGGCGTTATCACTTTGCCAACGGCTACAGCAGACGAAGCCCGGCATGAGCAGGATCCCGGCCCGGTCAGCCATGTCATACAGTTCCTCGTTCCCTAGCGTACCCTCAAATCGAATGGCAGTCAGGCCCATGTCCTTGACATAGTCAATGTGCGCTTGATTCGTCTTGGTATCCCAGCGCATGAGCATATCCCAGACGTAGCCCCCACCGCGGATCATGATGTTCTGACCATTAACCTTGTATCCTGCGAACGAGGTCCCGTTGACCGCTGTGCGGTAGTCCGTGAATTGGCGTACGCCGAAGCTGATGGACTTGCTGTCCCATGTCTGTCCGTTTGCGGTAAATGAAATACTCAGGTTATAGAGTTCGGGAGTCCCAAACTGATAAGGCCACCAAATAGCTGGATTCAAAACATGCAGCTGTGTAAATGTCGCTGGATTAAAAGCGATCTCGCGCCGCTCGTTGGGATTCAGCACGACGTTCTGGCTGAAGCTGATGGTGGGATATCCAGACTTGGTAATGGCGCCGCTCACGGTCCCGGCAATCGTGGTATTTGTTCCATTGAGGGCATCAACATACACCGTCAGGTCGGCGGAGTTCGTCGCGGGCAGCGGTAAGACTGTCTTGACGTATGGATCTCGCAGCCCAACCGCGCCGGTTGTATCCAGGAAGACCTTGCCCCAGATCCCGGCGTTCATATCGGGAGCTTCGGGGTTCCAGTCCACGGTGCAGAAGGACAGATCGTTACAGCCATGAGCCGCTGGGGTAACCTGGAGTGCCACTGCATTTGCCGCGCCTGCATGGATCATGCTGGTCACATTGTACTCATGCACGACCAGCGTGCCGACCGCATTCGTGTCGATCTGCACGCCGTTGAGCCAGATCTGTGCGCGGTGGGAAATACCCTTGAAGCGCAGCCAATATTGCTGACCAGCTACATCTGCGGGCGCATTGAATTGCCCACGATACCACCAGTTCTGCGTGGTTAGGTCGGGAATCGATTGTAAGTTGGTTCCAAAGTAAATATTCTGATAAACATTATTGGCTACCAACCCCGCCAGGACGGTGGACGGTAGCGTAATTGGATACCAGCTTGCAACGTCATAGCCGGGCTGAGAGATGATGGAGCCGGTATCAGCCACGTTGTTGGCCGAGATCAGTGACCAGCCCTGTGTCAACTCGGTGGAAGTGACCGTGGGCGCCGGTCCAGGAGTTTGAGTGGGCCCGGGTGTGGGAGTGGGCCCAACGAGAGTAGGAGTCGGCGTCTTGGTCTTTGGAGCGTTCGGACTGCTCGCACCGGCAGAGCCTCCCATGATGCTCAATAGAAATGCGAGCATCAGCACAGCTGTCAGGATCATAAACAGACGTTCTTGCCTTTTCATGGGAATGTTCCTTTCTGTCACCTTTGTTGTGGTGGCAGTATCTACCAAAAACAAATCGACAATCTACGTGAATCACACGTACGAATTTTCAGCGCAGTTCCGCCCTCTTTGATTTGATACTTGTTCCTGATTTAGTTCGCCCTCCTTTCCGATTGTTTTTTCTATCAAAAGATCGGCAAACAGTATTGATGTCTCCGGCTACCTGGCAATTTGTTTCAGCGGGATCAGCGTGCCGTCCAGCCGCCATCGATGAGCAGCGTATCTCCCGTAATCAAAGAGGCTGCGGGGGAAGCAAGGAATACAACGGCACTTGCCACCTCCATCGGTTCACCGATCCGCCCCAATGCGATTCTCGATAAAACGTCTGCGCGAAAAGCCTCATCTGCTAATGCTTCTGCTGTTCCCGGCGTATTGATGAACGTTGGCGCAACAGCATTGACCGTAATGTTATATTTCCCCCACTCTATAGCCAGGCACTTTGTCAGGTGCGTAATCGCGGCTTTGGTCATGCAATATACCGATTCGGTTGGGAGGGCGACCAGGCCAGCCTGCGAACTCAGATTGATGATGCGACCATAGTTTTGCTTGATCATCACCCGGCCGGCTGCCTGGCTGGTAAAGAATGTGCCTTTCAAGTTGACGGATAAGGTCAGATCAAAATCTTCTTCACGTACGTTTTCAGCAAGATTGCTGGGACCCAGACCGGCATTGTTCACCAGAATATCCAGTCGCCCAAAATGTGAGACAGTCGCGTCGATCGCTTGTTGAATTTCGTCGAGGTGCGTCACATCCATTTGTAAGGGCAGGGCGCGTCGACCCATGGCCTCAATTTCGCTCGCCAATTCACCGCCAGTTTGTATGTCACGCAGCCCCAAAGCGATGTCTGCGCCGGCATGAGCTAATGCTAAAGCACAGGCGTGACCGATGCCACGCGCTGCACCGGTGACCAGGGCAACCTGCTTCTGTAGATCAAAGCGGGGGAAATGATCATTGTTCATCATAAAATCTCCTATCTCAAGATATGACGGCAGTTCGATTTGCTGATCTGAGTGGTCCTCTGCGGGGACAGTGCAGGTGTCGGGAAGTGTGGTAAATCCTGCCGCCAGCAGTTCAAGAGCATCCCCTTTTGGGACTGCTGTCTAAACTCTCCCTCTTATCCTTTGACGGCCCCGGCGGTCATCCCTCTGACAATATAGCGCTGGAAAATCAGCGCCACAAGAACGGGCGGGACCGCCGCGAGAATCCCTCCTGCCATCATCCCGTTGATGTTCACGACATAACGACCGATGAACTCTGCAATCGCCACCGGGACGGTTTTGGCGGCCAGGGTGCTGGTGAAGATCAAGGCATAGAAGAATTCATCCCAGGCGAGCAGGAACACGAACATGCCGGTGGAAATCAATCCGGGCACGGAGATCGGCATGACCACACGGAATAAAATCCCAAGGCGCGAACAGCCATCCAAGCGTGCGGCCTCCTCCAGTTCGATCGGAACGGTTTGAAAGTAAGCAGCCATTAACCAGATGGCATACGGCAGGGCAAAACTCATGTAGGTAATAATCAGCACAATCGGCTTGTTGATCAATTGCAGGCTCGAAGCAATGATAAAGAGAGGCAGAACCAGGGACACTTCCGGGATCATGCGCGTGGCGATAATGCCAAGCTGGATCGAGCGGTTGAATTTAAAAGGAATACGTACGAGCGCGTAAGCTGCGAGGCTTCCGATCAGAATGCAAATGATCGTCACCGCCGAGGCGATCTTGATCGAATTCAGCAGGGCAATGGCAAAGGTTTGTGGAACAGAGGAGGCGGCCAGGCTCGGAAAGAAAATGTCCAGGTAGTTTTGGAAGGTGGGATGCACGGGGATCCAGTGCGGAGGCACGGTAAACAACTCCACCTGATTGGAGAGGCTGGCACTGAACAACCAGAGCAGGGGAAAGAAAATAAAGAAAAACACGGGCAGGGTCAGAAGAGACAAAAATAGTTTTCGGAAGAACTTTCGGTAGGACATTATTGCGTCTCCTCAGGGCGATATAGGAACCGGATATAAATGAGCGCCATGACGATTGTGAATGCAGAGATCAGGAAAGACAACGCCGCGCCGGTTCCCTGTTTTCCGAATGCAAATGAATTGAGATAAGTCAAATACGTAATGGTCAGTGTTTTATAAGCCGGTCCCCCGCTGGTGATGATGTAAACAATATCAAAGACGCGGAAGGCGTCTACCGTACGGACGATCAATGCCACCAGGATGGCCGGTCGCAGCAAAGGAAGACGGATCTGCCAGAAACGCTGCCAGGCATTGGCGCCATCCACGGCGGCTGCCTCATCCAGATCTTCAGGCAGGGCTGCCAGAGCAGCCTGCAGCACCAGGGCAACGAATGGCATCGTATGCCAAATATCTGCAACAATCACTAAATTCATTGCCATGTTCGGCAGGGTTAACCAGGGGACATAATGTTTGATCAGCCCCAATTGCATCAGTAGTCCGTTCAATGCTCCGAAATCGGCGCTGTAGATCCAGCGCCACATCGCGCCATTGACAATGGTCGGCACTGCCCAGGGGATGATCAGGCTGAAGCGCAAAAACTGCCAGCCCCATGGACGGGAGTGGATCAGTTGGGCAATTGCCAGCCCTAAGGCCAACTCCAGACCGACGGAAACCACAGTAAAGTACATTGTGCGTCTAATGGTCTCCCAAAAGGTCTGATCTCTTAGCATCTCGATGTAGTTGGCGAGACCTACGAATGTCCGCACCTGGTTAAGGCCGGTCGGCGCATGAAAGAAACTCAGGAGAAAAGTAGAGATCACCGGCCATAGAGTGACACCCAGCATGACCAATAAACTGGGGGCAAGCAATAGCCAGGCAGTGCGTGCATCCTGCTCTCGTAAACTGGGCCGTTTTTTGATCGAATTCATTGTCATCATTGAAAAGATGAGTGGATTTGCGTATTGACGCAAATCCACTCATGTTCTACTTCAGAAGCTATTGGCCAGCAAGTTCAACCCATTTCGCTGCAGCATCATCCAAAGCTTGTTGCGGAGGCTTGACACCTGTCAATGCTTCCTGAATTGCCAATTGCAGTGCCGCCGAAGCCTCATTGTAGTAAGGCACCGTTGGGCGCTCATTGGCATAGGGGAACTGTGCCAGGAAAGCCGGAACCGTGACAGGGTTGGTCTCGGTTGCACCTTCCAGGGTTTTCAGAGCATCGCCCTGGAAATCAGTCTGCCAGATGGGCAGCATTTCTTTCGAATACTTCATCTGCACTTCGTTGCTGGCTAAGTATGTCAGGAATTTCCAGGTCTGGTCAGGATAGGGAGTGGTCGCCATAATGGCGAAGGAACTGGAACCATCTACACTGGAACCCTTAATGCCTGCATCGGCGCCTGCCTTGAACACCGGCATCGGTGCAAAGGCGGCTTGCCCGGCGATCTTTGATTTCGAGGCATCGTTGGAATCACTATACTGGAACAGCCAGTTTACCGCGAAGGCAGATTGGCCGGCGATAAAGTTGTCTCGGACCGCATTCTCATCGGACGAGACCGAGCTCGGATTGCTCAAACCATCATCAATTGTCTGCTTCATCCAGGTGAGAGCCTGAACGCCTTTATCATTGTTGAAGGCAGGTTTGCCATTTGCATCTATGAAGGAACCACCGTTTCCGTAGAGCAAAACAGCGTAATCGCAGACGACACCTTCCTTCTGATTCCACGACCAGATGATCGGGAATTCCACAATGCCCTTGTCTTTAATCGTCTTTGCCTGATCGACTAACTCTTCCCAGGTCTTGGGTGGATCGGTGATACCGGCTTTCTGCAGCATGTCTTTGTTGTACATAAAGTATTTTACGTCCATCAACCAGGGCATCCCATAGACCTTGCCGTTGCGGGTGACACCGTTCCAGGAGGCCGGGAACATCCCGGACTTCATTTCAGGGGTGATCCGGCTGGTAACATCCAGCAGGTACCCGGCTTTGATGAACTCATCCGGCCAGATGACATCGATCATCGCGGCATCATAGGCCGGTGGCTTGGCAGCCATGCCGGTCGTGATCTTGTCATGGATGAAATCGTAACCGAGATATTCCATATTGACTTTGATATCCGGATTCTTGGCTTCAAAATCACGGGCAATCTGATCGATCTCGGCAGGTTTCAGACCGGCCTGATCCATCGTCAGAATATGGAGAGTGACAGGTCCCGCGGCCTGTTTGGGAGCACAGCCTACTGTTCCCACAACGAACAAAAGGGCTAATACCAACAGGCTGGTTTTGTATAAAGCACGCATTGTTTCTTCTCCTTCCGATAGAAAGTTTGGATCAATCTTCTTTCGTCAGCTCCTTTTAAATCAGTTCTTTGATGGACTGCCTCCTTTCCTCTTCTAAGACAACTTGTTAACTACATAAAAATTGGAAGTGTTGTGCAAAACATTTGTAATCGCACCCATCACGCCTGCCCGTAGACCGAGTTTTGACACGACTAACCTGGGTGGGGTTGGGATGGTTCCCTCGAGGCGCCGCAGAATCGGTTCAATCAGTAAGTCTGCAAATGCTGAAACACTTCCGCCCAAGACAATTAATTGGGGATCGAACGACACAGCCAGGTTTGCCACTGCAATGGCAAAATAATCTACAGTTTCGGCGATGATGGCTGTTGCCCAGGGTTGGCCCTGACGGGCAGCCACGAAGACATCATCGGCGGTCAAAGATGCTAACTCTGCCGCATCATGCGCGGACTGGAGGCTGAGGCGGGCGCGCTCGACGATCCCTGTGCCTGAAGCAACTGTTTCCAGTGCGCCGAAATCCTGATAGTTTTTTCCTAAAAATTCCCTTCCGGGGATGAAGTTACCGATCTCACCAGAGGCCTCCCTGCCGCCGCGATACAAAGCGCCATCGAGAATAATGCCTGCTCCGATACCCGCTCCACTGACAATCAGGATCAGATTCTGAATATTCTGACCCGCGCCAAACCATAATTCTCCCATGGCCGCCAAATTGACATCGTTATCCACGGTAATGGGAAGCCCGTAATGCTCAGTCAGGCGGCCCTTGAGCGGGAAATCCCGCCAGTTGAGCGAATACGCCCATTTGACAATCCCCTCCTTATGCAAGGTGATACCCGGCGCCCCTACGCCAATGCCACGCACACGTCGAGTTCCGAGTTTGGGGCTGGCAAGCAATGTATCGATCAATTCGATCAGTCGCTCATAGTTCTCCTCGCTGGATGTGCCGTGACGCCCCATATCGATCTCATCCAGGATGTTGCCGCCGAAGTCGGAGATCGCCCCGTACAACTTCGTGCCGCCCATATCCACGCCAATGACCACAAAACTTTCGGCATTGAACTCCAGCAAGGTACGACGACGACCGCCGCTCCATTCCGTGCTGCCCTGTGGGCGAACATAGCCCTCCTCGATCAACTCATCCACAATCCTCATGACAGTGGGCAAACTAACATCCAACCGTTCAGCAATTGCCGAACGCGCAATGGGGCTCTCACGGCGGATAATTTCCAGAATTGCAGACCGGTTGATTTCCCTCATGTCTGAGGCCGTAATGGTAAGGCGGTAGGCCATAATACCTCACACGGTATCTCTTAGATGTTAACTTACATGGTGTAAGTAATACTTACACCATGTAAATATCATAGCAAGTTTTAAATGAAAAGTCAACTAAGAGTTTATATTTGCACTTTATGCAAAGACCAAGCCTGATTGGATGGGGAATTTTGGCGAATTAGAAGCGTTGGGAGGATATAGCCAGGATATAGACACCATATAGGCAGGATATAGGCAGCATTTAGGCAGAGCGAGACGGGAGCGAAAGCGCAACGAGAAAGGTCGCCATGCAATGGAACAGAATAGCCCTCCGGCTCAGCCAGAGGGCTATCCTTACTTCCCGGTTCGGGGTCCACCCTCACGTAGAGAACAGCTGATTACCCTCCCAGGCAGCCAGACCCAGTAACATGCCGTTTACAGCATCCATGCCGGATGTATGTCCGATCTTCATGGCAGCTTCAGCGATATCCAGCAGGCGTCCGCGATCCTCACCATGACAGATTGCCTCGGCCAGATCCGCCAATCGGCTCGAGACCTGACCTCGTACCGCATGATAAAGATAGGTACGGCTGATATCATTGGTCTTGCGCGAGAGGCGGATGATCCTTTTCCCCAGGCTGGAGATGAATTGCAATCGCTCGCTGCTATGTCGTACTGAACACCAGAGCCCTCCCACATAGCCGACCAGAAGATCATCCCCGCTGGGAGTCAGGCCGGAACCCAGGCCAATCAATGTGCCGACCGCACTGGAAGTCGCTAACTCATATCGCCGCGTGGAAGCGATCAGCTCACGCAGTGCTCCGCCGACCTTGCGGGCTACGCCCGCTTGCGCTGGCTCACCCAAACGAAATAAATCTTCCGCCACAATTTCAGATTCCGAAAGTTTTTGCCGCTTATTCAGTGCCTCCCAGACACAACGCCAGGCGGCTGACACGCTCGGATTGGATGGATCAATCGCCAGGGCCGGTAGGTCGCACTTCCAGCGGCGTGCCCCCCGCAGTTGAACAGTCAATGAGCTGTTCTCGAAAGACAGAATACTCTCCCTGCACAACGCCCGTTCACCTGTTTGAAGTCCTTCAAAGGAAAACCCTGCCGGGGTATCCAGCCGAATACCCTGAGGTAGATCGGACTCACCGGATGCAAGCAAGGTAAGCAGTCGACGCCCTCCGTTCACGCGCAGATTGAGCGCAGATTGGAAAACGCTGTGGACCGAAGCAGCAAAGTCCACCTCGGGGACAGCACAGCCCATAGAGATTGCAGGTAAATACATGATGTCTCTGTTACCAACAAAATATGGCCTGGGTGAGTACCGCAGGCCATATTATTTTAACCAATGTCATTCTCCTGAAGGACGCCGGGACGGTGTGAGCGACCAGCGGGAGCGAAGAATCTTGCCGCTCTACAGCGGAGACCCTTCGCCAGTCCTTCACTCCGTTCAGGGCTTCGGCTCAGGGTGACATAATCAAGCACTTCCGTTATTCCATTGGCTCGAATTTCAGCCCGTAGACATCTTCGCCATATTGAACGCGGATCGGCTCCCAACTAGGTTTCATCTTCATTCCCGCCTTCAACTGGTCGACCGAATCGGCCTTGATCTGTCCCATTGCTTTGACATGGTTCTCGAATTCAGCCACTCCGAGGATGAGGAAGCGCTGGTCAAAGCCCCACGGCAGGTTGAAGATTGCCGTATAAGCGAGCAGCGTGGCATCCCCTTCGGGCTTTATCTGCTCGAACTCGCGGCCCCTGCACGCGAGACAGCGGTCGTGGTACGGATAGTGAATTTTGCCGCATTTCTTGCACTTGTAAGCGGTGATGGCGATTTCTTTTTTCATGGCTCTACCCTCTTCAGTATAAAGGACAGCACGTTGTTCCCAAAGCCGCCGAAGTTGACCGTCAGACCGTTCTGAGCATTCTTCACCTGCCGGTTCTTAGGCAATTCATGGCGCAGTTGCCAGACGATGTCCACAACCTGGGCTACGCCAGTGGCGCCGACAGGATGTCCGCGTGCTTTCAAGCCTCCGGACACATTGATCGGGATTTGCCCACCCAATTTAGTCTTGCCAGCCGCGGCTGCTTTTCCGCCTTCACCCTTCTTGAAGAAGCCGACATGCTCGCTCTCGGCAATCTCCAGGATCGTGAATGCATCGTGCAGTTCAGCCACGTGGATGTCACTCGGTTTGAGCTTTGCCATCTCGAAGGCTTTTTGAGCTGCAAGAGTAACAGCCTTCAGGTCGGTCGGATCATCGCGCTCCTGAAGGGTATGTGTGTCGGTGGCCTGACCGAAGCCGGCGATCAGCACGGGCGGCTTGGATAGTTTCTTCGCCATGTCAAGCGGGCACAGAACGATCGCAGCAGCTCCATCGCTTACCGGGCAAAGGTCATACAAATGCAAAGGATCGGCTGACACAGGATTATTGACGACCGCGTGCGGACTGTCGAAAACACCTTCGCGATCCAGAGCCATCTCCACATGAGCATAGGGATTCAATGTGCCCATCTCCTGGTTCTTCAGGGAGACGGCCAGTAGGTGCTCACGAGTCACACAGTACTTTTCCATATACAGCCGTGTGAACATGCCAGCCATACCTGGAAGGGTAATGCCATAAGGATATTCGGCTTGAGGGTGCGTCATGGTCGCGACGAAATCGGTCGCACGCCAGCCGGTCACTTCGCGCATCTTCTCGCCGCCCACAACCAGAACGGTATCGTAATAACCGGATGCGACCGCCAGCAAGCCATTCTTGACAGCCGAGGCCCCGGAGGCGGGACCATTCTCCACCGTATCCGCGGCGGCGGGCAGCAGGTTGAGGCGGTCCACCAGCGAACTGGCAATCGCGGATTGGTGCTGGAGCATCCCGCCGCCCATGTTGGCGAGATAAACCGCATCGACCGATTTATCACCCAGCCCTGCATCATCCAGTGCCTTCAGCGATGCATAAGCCAGCATCTCCATCAAAGTATCTTCATCACGCCGGCCAAAGGGGATCATGCCGGCGCCGATAATCGCAACGTCTCTCATGGTCTCATCTCCCTTTCAGCCCGGCGATCCGTTCACGGATGGTGTCGTCATCGGCAAACTTGATGTCTGCCATGGCTTCATCCATCAATTCCTGCGGGACAGGGCGGTCGCCAACAACCAGGCGTGGCTTGGCTTTGTAATAGATCTCACGCGTCAGTTGGTACGAGTCGCCGCCGCCTAATTCGTGCGGGATGTGGGTCAATTCGAGCGGATACTCGATCATCCAGCGCCGGAAGCCGATCGGGCTTTCGGCGACGATCAAGACTGAGTCCTGATTCATGTACTCCATGTGATATTCCATCTTGGCAGCGAACAAGTGCGAGCCAATGCGCAGGCCGCGGTCAATGGCCAGCGTATGATAGCTCATCCCGACTTTCTCGTTTTCCAATCGCCCGTTCACAACACCGACCAGGTAACCATCCACCTGTCCCATCAGACAATATTCGCTCTTGACGCGATAGCGATACCAGGCGAGCAGCTCTCCGTAGAGCCGGGCACTGACGATATCGTAATAATCCCGCTCAATAAACAGGCAGGGATGGACCGACTTTAGGATTGCAGGCACATCCTCGCGGGCAGCCTGGCGAATGACCATCTTCTTGCCATTCGCCAGAACGATGACCTTGGGCGGGTAAGGCGGCATCGGATATTGTGTTGGCCGCAGGACGGCCTCGAGTTCCATATCTACTGGCATAAAAAAACCTCCTATGAATTTATGTCGTTGCGAGGAGCCGACGGTCGAGACGTTTCGTCAAGACCGAGGCGACGAAGCAATCTCCCAATAAGTTGAGATTGCTTCGTTGGGATTTCAACGCTTCGCGTCTCAACCCTCCTCGCAATGACGGGTGATTACTTAGCTTAGATTCACTGCACTCAACTTATTGAGGCTTTCCACGTGGGTTGGATCAAAGGCATCGCCGAACTTTGTTGTGGGCATGGCAGCTTTCTTTGCCATCAAGGCTTCATATTCGGCATCGTCGACCATCGCAACACAGCGCGAGATACAGGATTCCCCATCCACGAAACGCCAGGGGAACATGCCGACCGTCACACGGCGGTTGAGCAGCAGATCGATCTCGCCGCCGAGGCATTCGGCATGGATAATACCGTAGGGGAACATCTCGAGGTGCATCAATTGATATTTGGTATCGTCGAAGAAGTCCGCCAGCGGCATACCATGTTTTTTCTTGAAGACCTTCTCGGCTTGACGTGCCTGGCGCGGCATCCAGTCACGGATGATCGTGTTCATTGGGTGGTCAGCGCTCCCGCAGTCTACGCCGATCCAGCGCAGCTTTTTGGCCTTTGCCCACTCAGCAAACTCGCGATCTGGACCGGGGTGCATCACCATGTAGCGGATTTCGTTGGCCGTAGGCATATCCCAGCCGAAGTGATGGTAGCCGGTATGGATGATGAGAATATCGCCCTCCCGGACTTCGACACGCTCATCCACCATTTTGCTGGTGTACACATCGTAATCACCGCAAACATCGCTCAAGTCAACGACCGCTGCCTCGTGTACAAGGAAATCCATATTGAGCGAGGCAATATCCTTGCCGGGTGTGTGGAAATGGATTTCGCCATCCAGGTGAGTGCCGAGGTGGTTCGAGTGTGTCACCACCTGCCCATTGGCCCCATTGGGCGCCAGCCGCTTGAAATACTTCAGCTGCAATGGTTCGTAAGTGGGCCAGGGCGGCGTAGCCACACCCAGTGGGATGGTTAGATCAATAAACTTCATAGTGTTCTCCTTGTGTTTGATTCTATGGTTCGAATTGTCATATGACCTGTTCGTTGCTGTACATTTGTTTGATCTGTGACCAGCAGTCAGTAATCAGATGCTCTGTTTCCGAGTACTTAATCAAAAGCCAGAGAGCGATATCTCCCGGTGTCTATCAGTCTGCCGTGGCTGATCGTATACAAGGGCGCCTGATGGAAGCGCAGTGCCTCCAGCACATCTGGCTGGTCGAGCACCACCAGATTGGCGGGTGCCCCCACCCTGATCTCAAAATCCTTCAGGCCAATACAACGGGCAGCTTTGACAGTCACCATGTCATACAGTGTGTGAATATCCTGCATTGAGGTAAACCACAGCAGGTGGGAACCTAAAAAAGCCACCTCCAGCATGTTATTGCGCCCAAAGGGGTAATAGGCATCCGAGATGTCATCCTGTCCGAGGCAGACCAGGTTACCATTGGCCAGGAGTTCGCGCACACGCGCATGCAAGGGGCCAGTATGTGGATCAGAGACCACCCCCATTTGAGCCTTGTTCAGCAGAGCAGCGACCTTTTGAAAATAAGGGATCGGATAAAGCGCCATGGCGCGGGCGTGGTGGGCCAGCGCGCGTCCGTGCCAGCCGCGGCGGATTGCCTCCAGCGCCATTGCTTCCAGAGAACGCAGACCTGCATCCCCGGCATCATCTACCAGCATGGAAACATCCTTGTTGAATTCAACGGCCAGGTCGAAAATAACCCGCACGTGTTCCAGGATGTCTGCATCGCTGTATTCGATCCAGGGGATACCGCCGACCACGTCAGCACCCATTGCCAGCGCCTGGTGCATCAAACCGGCCGCCTCTGGCTCACGGAGAATGCCATCCTGGGCAAACGCTACCACCTGAACATCTACTACGCCTTTGAATTCATCCCGCACCTGGAGCAGGGCTTTGACACCTTCCAGCCTGGCCTTCGAATCGACGTCGGCAAAGGCACGGATATGTGTGCAGCCATAGATCGCTGCTTGGGCGACGGCTTTGCGCACATTGGGTAAAATCCAGGACTGGTCATACTTCTCTTTGACGCGCGCCGCCAGTTCGATGGCGGTCATGGCTTTGCCCATGTCGGCGCCATGATAATTCTTTAGCGCCTCATCATCCATCATCCGCAGCGTAAATACCTTACAGAGGTGCAGGTGGGGATTGACGAAGGACTCGCTGACCAGCATCCCCCGGGCGTCGATTTCGGTGATTGCCTTGCCGTCGATCGTCTCGGCCAGCGCCGCAATTCTGCCATCGGCCACCGCAATGGACATTTTCCTGCCAGGCATATTCAATAACTGAGCATTGCGAATCAAAATGTCATATTGGGGATCGGCCTGTGCAGAGGTCACTTCGATTCTCCTTGTATCATCAGTGGTTATTAACAAAGCGCTTCCAGCGAACAGGAACGAGATTAGCGAACTGCCAGGAAAGCCTACCTGGCGTCTTCGCGGTTAGATCTCCCTTAACGCCTCGAACGCGTCCAGGAAGCATTTCTCAGGTGCACGTAAGATCCCTGCACCGACCATGCCCACGCCGGGATCCTTGTGCGCGATGCCGGTGTTGATCCGTGGCAGAATACCAGTTTCCATTACTTTTCGCACATCGATACCGAGCGGCGTGCCCCGGAAATTAAGAGCGGGAATAGTCAGATTTTCGTGTTCACTGAAGGTGATTTCATACATTTCGAGGGTGTTCTGAGTTGCCATTTGCGGAGTTCCGCCAACAAACTGGGTGATGGCGGGCGCGGCAGCCATGGCCATGCCGCCATATCCGGCAGTTTCAGTGATGGTGCTATCGCCGATATCCAGATTGGCGTCCTTCTCCGTATATTGTGGGAAGTACAGTCCCTGCACCTTCCCGGCCGGTGCAATGAACCAGCGCTCCGGCATGCAGGCGAGGCGGATGCCAAAGTCTGTGCCGTTACGTGCCATCACGGTGACGATAGTGCTACCTTCCACGCCTTCTGCCGCTTCGAGCATCGCTTTTCCGGCGGGCATACTCAAATTCAGGAAAAAGTGATCGTTGCGATCAATGAACTCGATCACCTTCGCTAAAATTTCGTTGTCCTGATTGGTGCGTGCCAGGGCGGGGCCGATCGCACGCAGAAACAGGGATGTGCCAGCGCGGTTGCGGTTGTGGCATTCATCACCCATATGCAGGGCCTGGGCAATCAGGCTTTTGACATCAATTCCATTGGGAAGGGATCCCAGGGCGCGGTCCAAAGCCGGGTAAAGGTCGGTTGCCATCCATTTCAGGCGGGCGTACACCTCCGGTCCCATCCCACCGTAGCGCAGAACTTTCCCTAACCCTTCGTTCAAGGTGCAGTAGGCGCGGTTGCCGAAGGTCTTGTTTTCAAGGATCCAAACCGGCATACTGGGAGACACCACACCGGCCATGGGACCAACGCCGTGGTGATGGTGGCAGGGCGAAAACTCGATCGCACCGGACTCCGCCAGTTGTATGGCTTCGCTTTCATCCTGCGCCAGTCCTTCGTAGATCAATGCACCCATCACAGCGCCGCGGGTCGGTCCGCACATGCGCTGCCATTCGATGGGTGGTCCCGCATGAAGGATCATGTGATCGTGCATGCCGGGGATGACGTCGCGGGCAGTTCCCATCCCAACCAGGACAGCCTGCCCGCGCTTGATGCGATCGACAACTTCCTGATTGGCTGCGTCCATGCTGACCCCCGATTGGGTCTGCCGCAAACGCGGGACACCATCCTTGGGAGGTTGCCAGTCGAGGTCGATCACCTTCACACCCTGGTCACTCACCGATTTCGCCATACTTGCCAGGCCAACGTTGAGGACCGTCAGATCTTTTCCAAAGATATCGTTGATTTTTGTCATTGCATTCCTCGCTGTTCAGCCTGAAACAAGCAGGCCGCTCAGGCGAGCTGCGGCAGAATTGCTATTGCATACGATCACGCCCGCATGTTCCAAAGTGGATATGGTCTGACTAAGGCGCTGAGGATCATCCTCGGTGCCGGTCACAGAAGCAACGATCAGCAGTTCACGACCTTCGCTGCGCGCCAGCTTCTGCGCTTGCTCCGCAGCCTGACCCAACTCCAAGGCGGGATCAGGATGTGCACCATATCCCAGGACGACATCCAGCATGATGACAGCTACTTCAGGATCGCGTGCCTCCTGCAATAAGCGGCGGATACGCAGATCATTGTCGATCATAGGGTGTGGACGGCCAACCGTGAACTCCTCTTCTCCCAGGTCCACAACCGTGTGCTGGCGACTTTTGGTGGAATCAGGCAACGCAGAACCACCGGGCAATGGAGCATTGGAATGCACAGGGATATCCAGTAGTTCTTTCCAAATTACCTGCGCCTCATAGCATAATGTTCCGCCAGAGAACAAACCTCTGAGATAGTATTGATTGGCATTGAGCCTGGCTTTGAGACCCTTAGCCTGCTCTGCGAGACGGGTATTCTCGGCCTCGAGTAATGCCTTAACATCTCCAATTTCGGGTCGCACCGCTTGGGCAGCCAGCAGCGCACATTCGTATAAAGTACGAGCAGGGATCACATTGGGAACTTTCTGCAGCGCAGACGTATCCCCACCCAGGAAACAGATGATGGTCGGTTTGGCAGAGGCCGATACCTGGTCAAGAATGACTCTCACTACTTCATCAGCAGGGGGCTTGCTGATCAGCACAAGCACGCTGGTCGCCTCATCCTGTTGAAGGGCCTTCAGTGCCTCCAGCATCATGATGCCGCCGACTTCCTTCTTCAGGTCGCGGCCTCCTGTGCCAAGACCCTGGCTGATCCCCACGCCCTGGCGTGCAAGCAAAGTACTGACTTCCTGCAAGCCGGTTCCCGCGGCAGAGACAATGCCTATAGGACCGCGCGGCAGCACATTTGCAAAGCCGAGGGCAACGTTGTTGAGAATGGTTGTCCCTGCGCCTGGGCCCATCAGTAAGAGGCCCTGTTCACGGGCGTATTTTTTCAAAGCAATTTCGTCTTCGAGTGAAACGTTGTCACTGAAGAGCAAAACATGCACTCCACGCGACAATGCGTCCCAGGCCTCATCCGTAGCATAACGACCGGCCACCGAGATGACAGCCACGTTGGTCGTGGGGTTGGTGGACAAGGCGCCGCGAATAGTTTTGGGTTTGAATTCACCTGCCTGAGAGGAGGAAGCTTTGTGCTTCAACAGCACTTCGGCCTTTTGCAAAGCTGCATCAGCGACAGTGTCGCTCGAGGACGCAACAGCAATGACCAGGTCATTTGGCGATGCGACTTGGGCTTCCTCAGTCAGCAGGCCGGCGTCGGTCAGAACAGATTTGTTTGCCTCAGTTCCCATCACAACCGCGGCATCCCTGACACCCTCCAATTTGGAGAGTTCGCGCGCCACCAGCATCAGGCTGACCGAATCATGATATTCACTTGTCTTGATCAGAGTTTTGACAGTCATAGAATCACTTCACAATCCCGGCGTCCAACATGGCAAGATACACTTTTTCCGCGGTGAAAGGTGGGCCATCAAAACGAATGCCGATCGCGTCATAGATGGCGTTCGCAATCGCCGGGAGAGTGGCTACCATCGAATGTTCGCCGATCCCGCGTGCTCCCCAGGGTCCATCTTCCTGTGGGACTTCAACAATAATCGATTTCATTTCTCTCGGGATGTCTGTTGAGGTGGCAATGCGGTAATCAACCAGGCTTGGATTTTGAACGAAACCATCTTTCAATTGAAGCTGCTCGAAGAGCGCCGAGCTCATTCCCTGCACCAGCCCCCCTTCCATCTGCGCTTTCACCATTTCAGGATTTATGGCTTTACCGACGTCGAAAGCCGCCACACCCTTGATAATCTCGATCCGGCCCGTATCCAGATCCACTTCCAATTCAACAGCCTGTGCTCCCGTGGTGTAGTGAACCACACCATGCTCTCCCTGTCCAGTCTCAGCGTCGAGACCGGTAACATCATTCGGCATAAAGTTGCCCCGTCCAATGATCGGACCTCCCCGCCAGCCGCTGCCATCGGGTTTGGGCAAACCATAGATCACCAGATTCTTCAACGGCATTTCTTTTTCGCTTTTGTATGAAATCACCACACCGTTGACGATATCCAGTTCATCAGGCGTCTCTTCCCAGGCTTCTGCTACCAAATCCAGAACCTGTCGCCGCACATCTTTGGTGGCATTGACCACTGCATTCCCCATGCTCCACGTCAACCGGCTGGCTACGGTCTGCCACTCGTATGGGCTATAACGAGTGTCAACCGGGGCTGCCACACGGACCGATTCGTAAGGAACACCCAGGGTCGCCGCGGCCATCTGGGCGGAAACCGTAAACGCACCCTGACCGAGATCCTGTCCGCCAACCCCTACATTGACCTTTCCATCTTCTGCCAATTCCACCCAGGCGCTCGACCCGGCATTCGGCGGCATAGCGGGTGCCTTCCACATCGCTGCCATACCTTTGCCGCGTCGTTTGTTGGGGGCACTCGGAGATGTTTTCTTGCCCCACTCAATCGCTTCTGACACTTTCTCGATACACTCCACTAAACCGATTGGGTGCATCCTGCCGCCCGTCGCTAAGATGCTATTGGCCTTAAGACAATTCAGTTTACGGAAGTCGACAGCATCCATCCCGATTTGAAGGGCAAGTTCATCTATACACTGTTCCAACCCGGCGTGCATCTCTGGCATCCCAAAGCCTCGCATGGGGCCACCAACAGGATGATTCGTGTATACACAATAACTATCCCCTTTTACGTTGGGCACTTCATAGGGCCCTGTGCAACTGTAACCGGCGGCACGCGCGATATTCACGCCGTATTCGGTATAGGCACCACCGTCCCAATAGAATCTGTTCTCCATAGCGAGAAGGCGGCCGCTTGCATCACACCCCATTTTGAAATGAGCCACCAATCCCTGCCGCACGAAGGCCGTATAAAACTCCTCTTCGCGCGTCAAACGCAGCTTGACAGGATGGCCCTTGACTTTCATGGCAATCGCAACCGCCAGAGACTCCATGCTGACGCCAGCCTTGCCGCCAAAGCCGCCGCCCACCGCGGGAGATATCACCCGCATGTCACTCTGAGACAAACCCAGCGATTGGGCAATCAGATTGCGTTGCGCAAAAGGGGACTGTGAGCTTGTCCACAACGTGACCTCGCCCTTTTCATCCATCTTGGAGATGGCGATATGAGGTTCAAGTGGTACATGTTGAATATGGGGGATCCGATAGGAACGCTCGATAATTGCCGCACATTTCTCCCAGGCGCTATCGACGTCGCCCTTCCGAAGCTTAAAGTGATTGGAAATATTCGTCCCTGCTTCGGGAAAAATGAATCCGGCAACTACATATTGACCGAGGTCAGGGTGAAGCACCGGCGCTTCGGGGCTGACACCAAATTCGGGATCGAGGACCGGCTCCAAAACTTCATATTCCACCTCGATCAGGTTGAGGGCGTTTTGGGCGATCTCCTCACTAATGGCAGCTACGCCCGCGACGGGGTCCCCAACATAGCGGACGCGGTCACGGCAAAAAATGAAACGATCCTGCAGATATAACCCAATGTAGCCAGGAAAATCTTCCCCTGTGACAACAGCTTTTACGCCGGGGAGAGCCTGTGCCTTGGCAACATCGATCTTTTTGATCAGGGCATGGGGGTGCGGACTACGTTTGATGCGGGCATGGAGTAATGCATTCCCGAATTGAAGGTCATCAGCATAGATCGCGGTCCCGGTGACTTTTTCACGCGCATCGATACGCGGTTTGCTCTCACCAACAGGAGTGGAAATATTTGTTGTACTAGGCTGAGCCATGAGCCATCTCCTTCATTAATTCCTAACACAAACTGAGCCTGAAAGGAAAACTCAATCGGATGCGATTGGTATAGGTGCAGCGACCATTTTCATGCTGGCGGCTCTCTTCACCGCCTCTATAATCCGCATGTATCCGGTACAGCGACATAAATTTCCAACCAATGCCTCACGAATCTCTTCATCGCTTGGATTTGGATTCCGATTGAGTAACGCCCGGGAAGAAATCAAAATTCCTGGAGTGCAGAAACCACATTGAACCCCACCTGCATCCATGATCGCTTCCTGGATGGGGTCAAGCTGTTTATCGCTTGCCAGCCCCTCCACCGTGACAATGCTCGCGCCGTCACATTCGACGGCCAGCACCATGCAACTGTTGACCGGTTCGCCGTTGAGCAGCACCGTGCAAGCGCCGCATTCACCGGCGGAACAGCCATTTTTCGTCCCCGTAAATGCCAGGTTCTCACGCAACATCTGCATGAGTGTCATGTTCGATGGCACAAGGACTTGTTCCAATTCAGCGTTTATTGTGACGTTTATCTTATGGAACGCCATAGTTCCTCCGTTTCACCATAGAGCTCGGAGATCGCAGAGAAGGGATTTAAAATCTCTGTGATCTCCGTGTGCTCCAGGGTAAAGAATCTCAACCAATGCTTTTCCAGACTTCGGTCAGGGCTTTGGCAGATAAATTCCTGACCATTTGTTTCCGATAGCGTGCACTGCCGCGTACATCATCGATCGGCGAACAGGCTTCAGATGCCAATTGGGCGGCCTCCGAGATGGCCTCCGGCGTAATGGGATGATCCGCCAGATACGTTTCCACTGCCGCTGGCATGAGTGGCACGGGGGCAACCGAAGCCAGCGCAAGATGGAAGCGATAACCGGATGAGCAGGTCGAGTCTTTGTGTCCTAGCACTGTTATTCCCACAATGGCCAAGTCACTTAATTGGTTGCGACCCAACTTAATATATTTACCCACACAACCTTCGGGCGGGATGGGGAAATGAATCGCTGTGACGATATCGCCAGGTTTCAAAGTGGTTTTGCCAGGGCCCAGGAAGAACGCCGATAAAGGTTCCTGGCGGAGGCCGCTCACGCCATGAATGTACAGTACTCCACCAAAGACCAGGCAGGCTCCGATGGTATCTCCGGCAGGAGAAGCGTTGCAGATATTACCGACGATCGTCGCGCGGGTACGCAGTTGGTATCCGGCGACTGAGCGACAGGCCTCTGCCAAGAGTGGGTAATGCGCCTGGACCTCGGGAGAAGCAGCCACCCGGTTCATATTGACTGCCGCACCAACGGTCAGCCCCTCTTGCGGATCAAAACGCAGCTCATTTGTACCGTCCAGATTTTTCACATCGACCAGAAATTCGGGCAAGATAAATCCATCCCGCATACGAACAAAAACATCCGTCCCTCCGAGGAACGGACGCGCTGTATCAGGATGATGAGATAGAAAATCACTAGCTTCGGCCAGGGTGGCTGGCCGGATATATTCAAATTCAGGGAGCGCCGGGTGGGTGTCTAATATCATGGAAATCACCTCGCGAGTGATACGCTGTCCTTTATAGTTGGAGCATGGCCGGAATGTTGGAATTCCGGCGTTGGGAATTGTGACTGCCAACCCGCGCAGGCGGATTGGCAGTCAGCGATCGTTACAGGTTGATGTTTTCGCGTTCTTTCACGCCGAAAAGGGAGGGCGGAAGTAGCAGGAAAAGCAGATTCAAGAGGATACCGACAATGGCAGCGAATACGATTGCCGGGATGCCGTTCGGGAATATTACGGGGATTGAGAAGGGGAATAAGCCGTCCTTCAGGGCCAAAGCGCCGCCGATACCGGCGATCAAAACAGTCGCTCCTACTGCCAATTGGCGCGGCTCGAACAGATTTACCTTTTCGGACTGGATGAGCGCTATACCTTGCATGCCGATCACGCCGAACAGGTAAATGGAAAGTCCGCCGATCACTGGAACCGGAATCGTGTTCACCAGTGCCGCCAGCTTCCCGATGAACCCCAATACAATCGCCATAACTCCGGCTGTCATCAGCACCGGAACCGAATAGTTGCGGGTGATGGCCATCAGGCTGTTGTTCTCGCCATAGTTGGTGCCGGCACAGCCGCCCAACAAACCAACAATGATGTCATCAGAACCATCGGCCACAAGATTGAGACCAATGAGTTTCTTGATTTCAACGGGGGCTTTCTTCAGTTCTTTTGCAAGGGCATCGATGTACAGACTCATCTGGTAGAGATGAGCGGTGCTCTCAGGGATGGTGGCAATCGCGATTAGTGAGATGCTGACAACGACTGCCCAGGCGCGCGGATCACCAAAGGCCGGGAAAGTGATGGCCGGGACACGGACCCACTGCGCGGCTCCAATGATGGATGGCGCATCCTTCAGCAAGCCGAACGGAATCGCAACAATATATCCGACAACTGCGCCGAGCAGGATGGGTAGCATCCCAAGCAGCCCTTTGCCCTGTAAGTACACTGAGAATGCAATCGTCACGATCAGGGTGATGAACGCAACAGGCCAGTTTGCGGCGGCTTCGCCGAGTGCTGCACCGGCCAGCGCGATACCGATGACGATGGCGACACTGCCGGTGATGACCGGGGGCAGAACTTTGTCAAGGGCATCCTTGCCGATGCGCATGATCAGCAGGCCGACCAGGATTTCCACCACAGCCGTGCCAATGATACCGACCTGCACCAGGCGAACACCCTCGGGGCAATAGACTGCCGAACTGGCAAAACAATCTTTAGCGTACAGACTCATGGCAGTGATGACCACTGTAATATAGCTAAAGCTCGAACCATAGTACATTGGGATCCGGCGGCTCGAAACGAGCAGGGCAACGATCGTTCCCAGACCGCTGGCCAGCAGCGTGACACCTACGTCGAATTTAGTGAGGATCGCTACCAGCACAGTGGCAGGGAACATGGTCAGCACCTGCTGGAACCCCAGGCTGAGCATGGCTCCCCAGGGCGGGGTATCAGCTGGTAGATATCCGACGATGGGCTCTTCCTTAACTTTTGCAGCAATTGCTTCTTGTTTAACTGTCATCTCTGTTCCTCCTGAAGGGATTTATTTTTAGCAGTCTTATTTCTTTGGAGCCTATGACTTAAATGAAAACGCGCGGCCAGCGCGCGATGTCAATCACACAATAAACACCTCCTCTCCCTTAATCCCATTGCAACAGATTTGGTCAATGTATTCTCTCATGGAGCCGATTTGCTAGGGTATATTTGCGAGGTCGTTTTTGCTTTAATTCGATATTGGTTTAATCCTTCAGGCTGGTGCCCTATCAGGATTACAATAACGGTATAGCAAATCTCGTTTTCCGGCAAATTACAAATGTCATCATTTCGAGGTACGTTTGTCTTACAATTCAACCGTACCTCCTATCACAGGGAATGCCGGCTGACGCTATTCGAGTGTGGTCAAGCTTGCGACAGAGCTGGCTCAGCAACGATCCTCCATTTCTATCCAGTGACCATATAAATCTACTTGTAAAAACACCCCAATTGGTGTTTGGTAACGAATTGGATGAAAAGGTGTTGAAAACAATGGAATCCCATCTCCCTGTCTAATCATTTGAGGTTGATCGATGAAACCTGCTCCTTTTGAGTATTATGTTCCCGATTCAATCGAACAAGCATTAGATCTTATGCGTGAGCATGGCGATAGCGCCAAACTACTGGCAGGTGGACAAAGCCTGGTGCCCGCGCTCAATTTCCGTGTAGTTGAGACGAAAGTGTTGATTGACCTTAATCGGGTTGAAGAGTTGAGGTATATCCGTGAGGCAGGCGACGTTCTGCAGGTAGGGGCAATGATCCGAGAACGTGAGCTGGAATTTGATCCGGTCATTTCAAAAAAGACTCCTTTACTGGCAGAAGTCATGCCCTATATTGCGCATCCGCAAATCAGAAATCGTGGTACGTTGGGCGGCAGTCTTGCAAATGCTGATCCCGCGGCCGAATTACCGGTCATCATGTTGACTTTGGGAGCGCGATTAAGGGTTTCTAAGGCTGGTGGCGAACGCTGGGTAGATGCAACAAATTTCTTTACAGGAATGTTTACAACCGATCTGGCATCGGATGAAATGCTCGTTGAAATCGAACTGCCAGCCCTACAACCGCGTACCGGTTGGTCCTTCATGGAAGTTGCGCCCCGGGCGGGCGATTATGCTTTGATGGGTGTGGCTGCACTGGTTGTGCTCGCTGAAGACGGACGCTGCAAACGGGCGCGGTTGGTATATCTCAATGCAGGCGATGGGCCAATGGATGCGAGACAGGCCGCAAATTCATTGGAGGGTGTAATTCCCAATGCGGATGCCATCGAAGGGGCAGCCGATCTGGCCAGCCGGGAGGAGATCAATCCCTTTGGAAACATCCATGCCTCACCCGATTTTCAACGGCATCTGGCACGTATCTTGACGCGCAAAACATTGCAACAAGCAGCCGAACGGGCTCATCAGGAGGATATGGCATGACGCAGCATTATTCTGTCAATGTCACTGTGAACGGAGTCTCGTATCAGCGCAGCGTGGAAGCGCGCTTGTTATTAAGTGATTTCCTGCGGCATGAACTGGGCCTGACGGGTACGCATGTAGGCTGTGAGCATGGAGTCTGCGGCGCATGTACTATCATGTTCGATGGGCAAGCCATGCGCTCCTGTTTGATCTTTGCTGTGCAGGCGGATGGCCACAGTATCACGACTGTTGAAGGGTTGGCAAGTGACAGGGATCATTTACATCCTTTGCAGCAAGCATTCTGGGAAGCGCATGGGCTCCAGTGTGGCTATTGCACCGCGGGCATTCTGATGACGCTCGTCCCCTTCTTGAAACAAAATCCGCATCCTACCGAAGATGAAATCAGGCACGCCTTATCGGGTAATCTCTGTCGTTGCACAGGTTATCAGCATATTGTTGATGCGGTGAAATTGGCAGCGGAGAAAATGCGATGATCGATTTTGTCGATTAGCTACAAGTGGTTTTAACGGCGTCTGCGTTAGCATCCGCGCGTCTAAAGCAATTGGTTATTGGTAATTAGAGAGTTGAGATTAGCGTTATGCTTGATTATCAGTTAGTTCAGTCTTTGCGTGTCGGCGAATTGGCGCTTCCCGAATATCTCGCACAAGTGGAGGCCTGGTTTCTTGAGCGTGAGCCTTCCGTTCTTGCGTTCGTTCCTGAGACAAATCGATTTGAGCGGTTACACAAAGAAGCAGAAGCACTTGTCTCGCGCTTTCCTGATCCGAAGAAGCGCCCTCCGTTATTCGGTATGTTGGTTGGCGTAAAAGACAATATTCATGTTGATGGATTCATCACACAGGCGGGAACCCGTTTGCCGTCAGCAGAGCTCCAAGGCAGCGAAGCCGAGAGTATCACAAAACTCAAAAATGCTGGCGCATTGATTTTAGGAAAGACGGTCACAACAGAATTTGCTTTTTTCGAGCCGGGTCCCACGCGCAACCCCTATAATCCTGAGCATACCCCTGGGGGCTCAAGCAGTGGTTCTGCCGCGGCGGTGGGCGCGGGCCTGTGTCCACTGGCGCTTGGCACCCAGACCATCGGCTCCGTCATTCGTCCCGCCGCCTATTGTGGTGCTGTCGCGTTCAAGTCTACTTATGATCGCGTTTCCCGAATCGGTGTCATTCCGCTTTCCCCTTCCCTTGACCACGTCGGAATTTTTGCACAAGATGTTTTCAGTGCGAAGCGCGCTGCCTCCACTTTGTGTAAAGATTGGAATGAAACGAGCTTATTGAATAGAAAACCGACTCTCGGGATCCCTGAGGGACCTTATCTTGAATCAGCTTCAGACCAGGCTTTGACACACTTCAACGCAAGTTGCGATTCGCTTTCAGACGCGGGATACGAACTACGCCGGCTTCGTGTCCTGGAGAATATCCAGGAAGTCCGCGCCCGTCACGATCTGATCATGGCTGCCGATGCAGCTCGCGTTCATCAAAAATGGTTCGAAAAATACGAAAGCCTCTACTCATCCAAATTAACAGAGTTGATTCGACGCGGTCAATTAATTAGTGATTCCCAATTACAGGACGCACTCAATGCCCGCGACCGGTTCCAGGCTGAGATGACACAAGCCATGAACGAGAACGACATTGATCTGTGGGTTTCCCCGCCAAGCACTGGTCCCGCGCCCAAGGGATTGGATAACACGGGTGATCCTGCGATGAACCTTCCCTGGACCCAAATTGGCTTTCCGGCAATGAATATCCCGGTTGAAAAAGGTCTTGATGGGCTGCCAATCGGACTTCAGGTGATTGGTAAATGGTATAGGGATGAAGAATTGCTGGCGTGGGCTGAAGATATGGAAAAAGTTGTGAGGCACGTATGACCGTCACAAAATATGATGTTCTTCGCGGCGCTTATTATGACTCTGTTATGCTGATGCAATTACAGCGTGGGTTGATCGGGTTGCCTGGCATCATTGACGTGGGTGTAGTGATGGCTACTCCTGCCAACTGTGATTTGCTCGCAGCCAACCACCTCCTGCCCGATTCTATTGCTGCCGGCCCGGACGATCTGCTGATTGTCGTAAAGGCAGAGGCTGATTCATTCGCAAGCGATGCAGTCGACCAGGTTGAGTCCCTGCTTGCACGGCGATACTCTGCGGTCTCGCAGGATTTTCGTCCGCGTAGTTTGAGCGGGGCAACCAGGCAATTGCCTGAAGCGAGTTGGGTGTTGGTCTCTGTACCAGGGCGTTACGCGGCGGGTGTTGCGCGCGAAACGCTTGAATTGAACAGGCATGTTTTTCTCTATAGCGATAACGTTTCACTGGAAGATGAAATTTCCTTGAAGAAAACCGCCCGTGAAAAAGGCTTGCTCGTGATGGGACCCGATTGTGGGACGGCCATCATCAATGGCATTGGCTTGGGATTTGCCAACCATATCCGGCGCGGACCGATCGGGTTGGTCGGCGCTTCTGGAACTGGACTCCAGGCTGTGACAACCCATATCCATAAGCTCGGCGGAGGAATTTCTCAGGCCATTGGCACAGGCGGACGCGACCTCAAGTCTGAGGTTGGCGCGATCACTGCGCATCAGGCTCTCGATCTACTGGCGCGCGACCCGGAGACGAAGGTCATTGTGTTGATCTCGAAGCCACCCTCACCAGATGTTGCCACGAAATTGCTCGCGGCGGCACAATCGACAGGCAAACCCGTCGTCATCGATTTCATCGGATATCCCTCGCCTGCCAGAAAACTCGGCAATCTGCATTTCGCAATTAGCTTAAGTGAAGCCGCGGAGATTGCGGTGCATCAATTGTCAAAAAGCCGTGGTCAGTCGCCAGTTGCCGGTAAACCGATCCACGGTTATTTGAGAGGCTTATTCTCGGGTGGTACGCTCGCTTATGAGACGATGCTCGGGTTGCAGTCAACTCTTTCGCCGCTTTACTCAAATGCGCCAATCACCAATAACCAATTGCTCCGGGATCCTCTGCATAGTGAAGGACACACAGTCATAGACCTCGGGGACGAATTCTTCATGCTGGGTCGCCTGCATCCGATGATTGATAACGACCTGCGAATTCGCCGTATGAAACAGGAAGCCTCTGACCCTGAAGTTGGAATGCTCCTATTCGATGTGGTTTTAGGGGAAGGCTCACATCCGGACCCGGTGAGTGAGTTGATGCCGGTTCTAAAAGAGATTAGAGATCAGAGACCGGAGATTGAGCCTGTCGCGATTGTGATCGGCACAGACGATGATCCGCAAAATCCTCAGACCCAAATTGAACAATTGCAGCAGGCGGGCGCAGTTGTGTTTCGCAATGTAACCGAAGCAGTGGATCATGTCACTGCGCGGGTAAGGAATCCTGCGATAAATGAGTTTTCTCCGGTTGCGCTTGATCGTTTGACACAGCCTTTTGCGGCTATTAATGTCGGGCTTGAATCCTTTTACGAGAGCCTGATCTCACAAGGCGCGCAAGCCATCCACGTGGATTGGCGTCCACCTGCGGGTGGAAATGAGCGATTGACTGCATTGCTGGCAAAGATGAAGAAATAGGGTGATTGGTAACTTGGCAGATTGGTAGTTGGTAAACCGGTAATTACCAGTTTATTTGGAGAGAGTATGGACATTGATCAAGCGAATACGACCGCCGTGAACCGCCTGATGGAAGCACGACCCATTTTGAAAGGTGTTGCCGCGGCCCGGGACGTGATCCCGGGCATGAAAGATAATTTATTTTTACATGCGGGTCCGCCAATTGAGTGGGCGCGGATGTCCGGTCCATTACGCGGTGCGATCATCGGTGCGATACTATTTGAGGGGTTGGCCAAATCGGAAGCAGAAGCGACTTCCCTGGCAGAGAGAGGCGAGATCGAGTTCGATGCATGTCACCACCATGGCGCGGTGGGACCGATGGCAGGTGTTATATCCGCTTCCATGAAAGTCTATGTCGTTGAAAACGCGGAGCATGGAAACAAATCCTTCTCTAATCTCAACGAAGGTTATGGAAAAGTTCTGCGCTATGGCGCGTATAGCGAGGATGTGCTGAAAAAGCTGCGCTGGATGAACGATGTGCTTGGTAGTGTATTGGCGGATGCGCTCGTACAATCCAAAGGCCTGGACCTGCGCGCGCTGATCGCCGAAGCACTCCATATGGGGGATGAGGGACATAATCGCAACAAGGCCGGCTCGTTGATTTATTTGAAATTGATCTCGCCGCTGATTGCGAAAGTTGTCAAAGATGAGACAGTTGAAGCGGAAGTGCTGCAATTTATCGGGGACAATGCCTTGAGCGTATTGAATCCGGTCATGGCAGCCTGCAAAGCAATGACCGACGCCGCGCATGGCATTGAATGCAGCACGATTGTCACAACCATGGCGCGCAACGGCACGGACTTTGGGATCCGGGTCAGCGGACTTGGCGAGAAGCAATGGTTTACCGCGCCCGCTGAGATTCCGATTGGGTTATTCTTCTCAGGTTTCACACAGGAGGATGCCAACCCTGACATCGGGGATAGTGCAATTACGGAGACTGCTGGCATTGGCGGTTTTGCTATGGCGACCGCCCCGGCGATTGTCACCTTTGTGGGCGGCACACCGAAAGATGCTCTGAATGCAACGCTTGAGATGTATGAAATTACGTTCGCTGAGAGCAAGTTCTTTACCATGCCCGCTCTCGACTTCCGCGGCACGCCGACCGGCATTGACCTTCGCAAAGTCGTTGAACTGGGAATCACGCCGCGTATCAACACGGGAATTGCGCACAAGAACGCTGGCGTTGGTCAAGTGGGTGCGGGACTGGTGCGACCGCCGATTTCTATTTTTGAACAGGCACTGGTGGCGTTTGCAGACA
>DATGYJ010000359.1:0-2203 GCA_035298105.1 Anaerolineales bacterium
AAAGCGAATACTCTTTCCGATACTCGCTCATGTATCTTCGAAAGATGGCACCCACATCATTTTCTTTCGCATTCATACTTGTCTCTGTCCGCCTAAGTTCGTTCAACTATGGCTTATGCGAAGCACCTTCGCATAAGATCCCATGTGGTGGTATTATGCGAAGGTACTTCGCTTAAGATCCTTTATAACTACTTCTACGGCAAAAAGTATAGACGTCTGACCTCCAAAAATCAATAGCCGGGCAGCACAAAAGCGCCGTGCCAAACATCCCGAATTCATCCTCGCCCTCCACCCTTCCACCAACTCATTTCTTTATCTTTCGGCATTGTCAAACCAAAAACTCATTGTCCTGTACCATAATTCTCAACACCATCTATTCTTGCAATCCATTTCATCAGCACATACAGGACCACAGACCAGAAAGTAACATCCAGCAGGAACTCTAACAAAGAAAAATCCGGATAACATAGCTCGATGCAAACTTCAACTTTACGAAAGGCCTTGATAAATTCAATGGCCACGGAGACTGAATAGATCAGCATGATCGGCAAAGACGGCCGGGGTAGGGACACGCGTCTGAGAAGCAGCCAGGCGAACCAGGAAACCAGCAGCCACCAGAGCGGATAAGAAAGGGGGCCAAGGATGAGATCGCTCATTGCTATACCCCGGATTTTCCAGCCTGGTTTCGATCCATTCTCGAGATTGATTTCATGACCAGGTAAACCACTATGAACCAGACAGCAATATCAAGAAGAAACCTTTGCCAGATCAGCGGATTGGTACAGAAACCTGCCAGCGCCGTACAAACTCTGATCCTCGGAAGATTCAAACTGAGAGCAATCCCCACTGACACAGTGTAGATGAGCATGGTCGAGAGATTTGGGCGCGGCCATTGGCATACCTTCAGGATCAGCCAGATCAGCCATCCAAGCAACAAGATAAAACCCGGAAAAATGTGCGGGCGGGGTATGTAGTCGAGCAGGAATTTAACAACTATATCCATTGACCTATCCCTCCACCTTTCAGCCTGGCGGAAACTTATCTGCAAAAGGCAATACCGCATGACTTACTATGGTTCTTCCGGTTCTGGCGGCACGATCATCAGACCCGAAGTTCTTAGCCACAGACACCTGCACTTGCGCCAGGTGCAAGTGTTTCACCGATTTTCACTGACCCTTTGAATAGTCCGCACAAATTCGTGACATCGTGCCCGCAGGGTAAATCCGTGGCAAGGGTTTGGAGATTCCTATTCAGGACGGGAGCGCTGAGAAGCCAGTAGTAACTTTTGCGCTATTGCTGCAAAAGTGCTCCTGCGCCGTCCTTCGCGCACGCCGCAAAGCGGCAGCGCTCGAAGGAGTGCGGCGCAGGCGTTCCTCGGTAATCGCCGCCGGGCGCTTCGACTACGGAACAGAAGAACACTGTTCCTCCGCTCAGCGCGAGGGCGGCGTGAGCCTATCTGCTAATCAGGGCTGAACCAGGATCGCTCTGGCAGGTGCGCCATCCGAGCCGGCGATCTTGAGCGGCAGGCAATACAGGTCATAAAATCCGCGCATGACGTTTGACAGATTCAACCCCTCCAGGATGATGACCCCGGCCTGCAGCAGCCGCGTATGGGTAGGGATTGATTCTTCATACGGCGCAACGGATAGATAGTCCACGCCGACCAATTGAACGCCCCGCTCCACCAGCCACTCCGCACCATCCTCCGTGATGGCGACAAAGTCTGTTTGGAACCTGGATTCGCCTCTCGCCCAGAAATGAGAATTACTCGTCCCGAACAGGACGCGTTTCATCTCCGAGCTGATCTCGGTCCGGTCCAGCACATCGGAGGTGATCGCTTCGATCCCGTCCGGGAGCTGCACTACATAGCACGGACCGGTCAACACCTCGAGCGGAAGCTGCTCAATGGTGCGGCCATCCTTGATGAAATGACGGGGCGCGTCGACATGGGTACCCAGATGCACGCTGAAGCTCATCCGCGTGGCATTGTACAGGGCGCCTTTGTCCATCGACTCGAAGCGTTCCAGTTCCAGACTTGGGTCACCGGGCCAGGTAACGAGATCAGGCGAGATCGTGAGGGAAATATCGTAGATGGTCATGATAGTATTCCTTGTATCCTCCGCGCAGAGCGGAACGACAAACGCAAGTGAGGAGTGCAGTCGAAGCGCGCTTGAGCGGAACTGCCGATGGGGAGCACACCCCT
>DATGYJ010000360.1:0-16209 GCA_035298105.1 Anaerolineales bacterium
CCTGGCCAACGTCTTTTTTTCTCGGCCGACCCAAGTAAAAGGCAGACCACATGGGAGCTAATGTAGGGAAGACATTATGACCTACCATACTCAAGGTCGAGGAGTGAAGAACGGCAACGGAGGAAAATTACGATGCACGACTACCAACCACTCAATCTTACCCAATTCTGTAATGTCGGTACGGTGTTCATCAGGGAGGGAGCGCAACCTCTGATTGGTATCCAGACGTGGCATGGCCTACCGTTCACTGTGGGTAGCGCCAAGCCCGACCCGACGAGGTGCTTCATCGGCTTTGGCGAACATGCGGGAGCGGGCATGAGCGTAACAGTTCCGGTCGGCGCGGCGGCGCGTTATGTGATCTTCGCGCATGCGCTGCTCGAATCGCGCGTGCGGGAGGGCGACAGCATCGGGCACGTCGTCGCCAACTATTTGTTTCGCTTCAGCGACGGGCAGGTCGAGCGTGTGCCCATCCGCGAGCGGTTCGAGGTCGCGCTCGTGCCCACCTGGTGGGGCGGCAAGCCGTTCCTGGCCGTGCCCGATGATAAAGACGGACTGATGCCGCGCTACGAAGGCAAATGGGCTGACATGGGCGGGCGTCAGACCGAGACATATCAAGGCTGGCCGCACAACAATCAGGGCTATTACTTGTGGGCTTGGGAGAATCGCAACCCCAGCCGGGTGATTGAGTCAATTGGGCTCGAACCCGGGGACCGGAAGTTCATCGTCGCCGCGATCACGCTCGGGTTCAACGATGAAGCGCCCTTCCCGCGCAACGCGAAACGCGAGGTGAAGATCACGCTGCCGCAACCGGAGGACGCCGCGAAACCATTCAGCCTGGAAGTGAACGTGGATCGTGGCGTGGCGACGTTCCCGTTTGCTTTACCGGAGAAGCCCAAGAACGATTTTCTCGCGGACGACTTCAAAGGCTGGGGAGAGACACAGAACGAAAAGTCGGGACAAGCATATGTCGAGGTTGCGGCGATCCCCTCCGCCACGATCACGGTTAAATGTGCGGGCGAGGAAATCGGTCGGGCAAACTGGGGCAGGCTCGAGGCCCAGAGAAAAGTCGAAACGTCGCGTGTGCAGTTGGAAATCGTTGATCGCGGTCGGAACTGGGTCAACGTCACCGTTCTCGACGCTGAGACCAATCGTCCCATCCCCTGCCGTGTCCACTTCCGCTCGCCGGAGGGCATCCCGTATCAACCGCATGGCCATCACAATCATGTCAACTCGAATCTTGATACCTGGCACGTGGATATCGGCGGCGACCTGCGCCTGGGACAGATTACGTATGCATATATTGATGGACGCTGCCAAGGGTGGCTGCCGCGTGGCGAGGTAATCGTGGACGTGGCGCGCGGCTTCGAGTACGAGCCACTACGGACGCGCGTGCGTATTGAGCCGGGACAGCGCGAGTTGACGTTGCGCCTGAAGCGCTGGACGAATATGAACGCACAGCGCTGGTTCAGCGGCGACTCGCACGTACATTTTCTGGGCGCGCAGGGTGCCCACCGCGAGGCGCAGGGCGAAGACTTGAACGTCGTCAACTTGCTGCAATCGCAGTGGGGCCATCTCTTCACCAACACCGAGGATGCGCTCGGGGCAACGGTGACGAACGGCGGCAACACCATCGTCTACTGTTCGCAGGAAAATCGACAGCACATGCTGGGGCACCTGACGTTGTGGGGATTGAAGGAACCGGTGATGCCGTGGTGTACTGACGGACCAGACGAGGCAGAACTGGGCGGCGCCCTGGAGGAGACGATGGCGCATTGGGCCGACGCATGCCACGCCCAGGGCGGCACCGTGATCATTCCACATTTACCGAACCCAAACTGTGAACCGGCGGTGCTCATTGCCACCGGCCGCGCGGATGCGGTGGAGATGATCGTGCACGGAAACTACGAGCATCTGGAATATTATCGCTATCTCAATTGTGGTTATCGTCTACCGCTCGTCGGCGGAACGGATAAGATGTATAGCAACGTGCCGGTGGGGCTGTATCGCACTTACGCGCAGATCCCGGACGGTGATGAGTTCACTTACGAGAACTGGTGCCGCGCGGTGCGCGCCGGACGCACGTTCCTGAGCGGTGGGCCAATGATTCACCTGAGCGTCAACGGAGCGAGCATCGGGGAGACGCTGCAACTGCCGCGCGGCGGCGGGACATTGGAGGTGGAGGCGACCGCCGAATCTATTTTCCCTTTGCACAATTTGGAGATCGTGCAGCAGGGGCGCATCGTTGCCACGACCGAAGACAGCAAAGGCGCTCGGCGGTTGCATTTGAAAACGTCGCTGAAGGTGGATCATCACACCTGGTTAGCGGCGCGCTGCTGCCGACCGGATGGGACTGCGCTGCATCATCATGATGAATGGCAGCGCGGCATGTTCGCGCATACTTCGCCTATTTACGTTGCAGTGGATGGCGAGTGGTGGCTGTTCGATCCTGAGGCCGCTCAGTATATGCTGACGTTGGTAGAGGGTGGGCTGTCCTATATTCGGCAACGGGCGCTGCATCACCCATCTGGCACTGTGACCCATCATCATGGCCAGGACGATCACTTAGCCTATCTTGAGAGACCGTTCCATGAAGCTCAGGTGGCGATTCAACAGCGAGCGTCGCATGGATAGAAGTCAGACTTAACAGAAGATTTCATAAAAAAAGGTGGTTTTGATACGTGGTGCCGAGGCGCCACACTCAACCACCGGCGACTGGTTGAAATTTGAAACTGCCAGGTAGTTAGAAAATAGGTTCTCTGGGATTTAGCGGGAAAGTTTTGCCAGCAGTTGTACTACTGGCAGGCGGCAGTACAACTGCCGCCATATCTCGGGGTGTTTCACGACAACTCGTAGAGAGCTTGAAAATACGGGATCATCGGAACATTTCCAAAAGCTAGAATTGCCAGACTATTCCCGATGAGTTTCAGCTTATAAACAGTATAATCTGACTGCACCGAGACGTAAATTCCTCTTGATTAGACGAAAATGCTAAACCCTACGATCATAACGGCTTTGCCCATTGGGGAAATTGATACAGATGTCATCAGAAACGAACTTGAATCTATCATAGGAGCTTTCGATGGGTTGGGAATCGACCTGTCGGTCGGTGCGCCTGTATCGGATATGGAAAGCGCCCAGCAATCCGTTCAGGAATTATCGAAAAAGCAGCCTGACCTCCTGCTCCTCATCCCATTACGAGGGCTCAGCGCCCAGATCATAGAGACAGCTGCTCTGGCGAGTCGCACGCCCTGCTTGATTTGTCCTGTCCAGGGAAGATTCGCGCTTCCAAGTAGTACTCTGGCTATCGGAGCATTACAGGAATCAAAAGCCCCTGTTGAATTGCTCTATGCTTCACCTGATCATCCTGATTTCATCGAAAGACTCCGCTGCATAACAAGAACTGCAAGAGCATTTTCACGGATACAACATAGCCGTATTGGTCTTATTGGCGGACTTTTTCCGAATCTTGTTTCCTGTCGTTATGATCCGAAAATAGTCAACTCCAGATTAGGGATTACTTTAATCCCTATTTCTTTCAAAGAAACCCTTGAGGTTATTCAATCCATATCAGAGGATATGAATAATGTTGAGCAATTAGGACGTCAAATCACGACTTCGTACAAAATTGATGCGGCAGACTTGAATGCTCTTCATTCGGGCGTCCACCTTCACCTGGCGCTTAAGCAGATAGCTATCAGGCAAGAAATCGATGGGTTCGCTACGGAATGCTGGTCAGGATTCCCGAGCGAACTGCGGTTGAATCCCTGCCTGGGGTTCATAGAAGACGCCTATACACTGGCATGTGAAGGCGACGTGATGCTTTGCATCTCTCTGCTACTCGTTCGATATCTAATTGAGACGGGTGCCTATGTTGGAGACCTGTATGATGTCGATTTGGATGGGATCCTGACACTAATTCATTGTGGCGCTCCGGTTTCGCTCGCCTCCAACAGAGAGGAAGTTCTGATGTCAAGATCTCAAATTGCTCTGGAACGGGGTTTTGAAACGATCACCTGTCGTCCCCGCCTGGAAAATGGTCCTGTCACGCTCTTTAGATTTTATGGACACGAATGTAATAAATTACATTTGGCTTCTGGGGAACTGTTGGACAGCGAACTGTCACCGAACTTGAAAGTAAAGGTGAAGTTAAAGGGGAATCGCTGGGAATTTCTCGAGCAATGTTTTGGGAATCATTACGTCATGGTCAGCGGTGATATTCGGAATGAATTAAAGCTGCTTGGCAAGTGGTTGGGTATCACCATATTTGAAACCTAAGATTTCTTGAAAAGAAAGAAACATCAATGGTGCAATTGGCTGCATTTCCCAAATGCTATCTGGATGACATTATTGTCCACAAATCCATGACGCTGTTCGATTGGATTGAGAGCGCCCGCAAACTAGGCGTAGATGGCCTGGAGATGCATAGTCTCTTCTTCGAAGATAGGGGTGATGTATATCTGGATGAGGTCAGAGAGAAATGCGAAGAATTTGGTCTGGCATTGCCGATGATGTGTTTCTCCCCAGACTTTACGAATCCTGATCTGGAGAAACGCCTGGAAGAGCTTGCAAAACAGAAGAGGGCCATCGATTTGACAGCCAAATTGGGAGGAATGTATTGCAGAACTCTGTCTGGTCAGAATCGGCCTGGTTTGGATCGGAAACAAGCTGTGCGCTGGTGCGTGGAAATGATTCGGGAAGCAGTCGCTTATGCTGAAGAAAAAGGAATGATCATTAATATCGAAAATCACTATAAGGATGGGTATTGGGAGTATCCTGAATTTGCCCTCAGGTCTGAGGTCTTTCTAGAGATAATCGAACAAATTGAGTCTCCCTACTTCGGGATCAATTTCGATCCCTCTAACACGATTGTGGCCGGTGAAGATCCCATCGAGTTGTTGAAGAAGATTAAGAGTCGTGTGGTCACCATGCACGCAAGTGACCGCTATCTCGAAGGTGGAAGCATCGAAGACCTACGCAAAACAGAAATGGATCCGCTTCATGGCTATGCTAAATCCATCCAGCATGGCATCATTGGAAGAGGCTTGAACGATTATGATACGATCTTCCGCATGCTCAAAGAGGCAGGGTTCAATGGATGGATCTCCATTGAGGATGGCATGAATGGGATGGAGGAGCTTCACCAGTCCGCTGAATTTTTGAGAGGCAAAATCAATCAGTATTTCGGGGACTAACCCCGCAGGTTCATATTTCTTATCTCATCCTGAGAGACCAAAACGAGCGGTCTCAGTGTAAACCCGCCGTCGAGAACGATGTTTGCACCTGTCGCAAATGATGCTTTATCAGACGCAAGAAACGCATAAGCAGAACCCACATCGTTTGGAAGCCCGAGCCGACCCAGGGGAATGTTGCCCATAAATCCCTCGCCAGTCTGGGGATCATTTGCTGCTTTCGGCAAAACACCTTTAGCCCAATTCGGTGAGTTGATCAGTCCCGGAGAGACTGTATTGACTCGAATTCCATAAGGAGCCAGCTCGATCGCGGCTGTTTCAGCAAACACCTGGACCCCCGTTTTGCTAACCCTGTAGGCGGCTTCCTTGTAGGCAGGGTTGAATTGAATTGTTGAAGACGTGAACAGCATTACCCCCTTTCTCTTCTCGACCATATGCCTGGCGACTTCACGCGTGCAGAGCATCGCACCCGTCAAATTGACCCCCAGAATCCTGTTCCAACATTCCAGAGTGATCTTGGTAATGGGCTCCCATTCAATGATGCCGGCGTTACTCACAAAGATATCGATACCACCTAATTCGTTGATTGCTGCCTGGACAAAATCGATCACCTGCTTTTCGTCGGACACGTCGACTTCCATTGCCAAGGCTTTTCGTCCAAGCTTCCTGATCTCTGCTTGAGTCGAATCTTTTCCGATCTCAATCTTAATATCACAGTAGGCGATATTCACCCCTTCCTGGGCAAGGGAAAGACAGATGTCTCTCCCTATTCCCCTTTCCCCTCCAGTTACAAGGGCATGTTTGCCATTTAATCCAAGATCCATATGATTAGCCTCCTGAGATACTGCCTCAAAGATATTATTTTTCCTAATGTAACGCGAGTCCAGCGAACGCCATCATCAGTGATTATCGCAGAAGTGAAAGGTTCCGAGAAAAGTCTCGAGAAGGATGACCGTGGAAGGCGCGCATGGCATCGCCACTTTCATCAACTGGCAATGCTTTGCTGGATGTTGCGGAAGTGTCAATGCCCGGAAAATATCATTTGCGTATCTCATACCTAGCAGAATGAACATTATTGCTCATGGATCGGGAAGTAAACCCCATAACATTCATCCTGAATTTCATACAATGGGATAAACCGGATGTTTTGCCTTTGGCCCTGGGTTCTATACCCTGTCCGCCACCTCGAAGAATCCCGCTCGTTATCGGGCACAAGAACCGTCGTGGGTTCATCCTTTTTACAATAGAGCGTCTTCTCATTGACTGTTTCTGCTGCCCTTGTCTGTCCCGATCCATCTCCCAGAACTCCTGCCAATACGACCGGACCTTCCATGAAAGCAACAGTATCCGGACGGTCTGGCAGGCGGCTTACACTGAGACCTTGCGGCAAGGTAATTTGGAGGGTATCGTTGTGCCAAACTCTAGAGATCGATACGTACGTAGATGGATTCCCTACGATTGCCTGTCTTTCCCCATTGACGATAACCTCTGGGCCTGCGCTCGTCCACCAGGGCAGGCGGAACTTGATAGTAAATTCCTCAGGTTGAGCGCAAGCGATCTTCAGCTGATAGGATTGGCTGCAAGGTCGATGGTGGGCATCCAGGTGCGGGTCTTCTGTCAACGTGAGTCTGATACGCGTCTCATTCCTGTTCCAGTCGAGTTGGCAGGGAATGTATTGGGAAAGAACAAGATTCTCATTTTCTTCATAGAAGATGTGATTTGCGTATACGGTATGAGCCTGGATCAGTGTGCCCTGGCAGCACCAAAAATCCTCAGTCGGGGTACCCCACTTCTTCGCAGAGCCAGAGCGTAGAGGCAAAAAGTAAGTAACCATCCCGGTTTCAGGATGCTGTTGGGCCAGGGTGCCATTATAAAGATTCCTTTCCCAATAATCGTCATATGAGGCATCGCCAGTCCAGCGCAACAAGTATTCCGAAAGGTGCATCATGTTGTAGACAGTACAGTGTTCCTGGGTACGATCTCCCAATCGGATGGAAAACTGTTGTGGCGGTGTCCAGAGTTCCCCATTGGTCTGACCACCCGTGCAGTAGCTGCCCCGATCAACAACCGCAGAACGCCAATATGCCTCGACAATGCTCCGCCAGCGATCTTCCCCGGTTACTTCCCAAGCCCGTGCTGCTCCATGGATTTCAGGGATGGTTGTGTTGGCGTGCATATTCGTAAGGACATCTTTTCCGGCAATCAGTGGGTCAAACAATCGCCGGCGGTTATAGCGTTTGATCAAATCATAATGTTCCTTTTCTCTTGTAACTCCATACAGGTCTGCCCACACTTCCAACATTCCACCTGTTTCAACGTCCAAGATATCATCGAATTGGTCCTGGGTAAATTGGGAGGTCCAACGACTAAACCAGTGCGACCATTTGACCAGGATCTCCAAGGCTTGTTTGTTACCTGCCCAAGCGTACATATCGTACAGCCCCATCATATTTCGATGGACGGTACACTGGGGAGCATGAACGGTCTTACCACGCGCCAACCAGTCCAAGTATTTTTCCGGGATTGGTCCAGCCCATTCTCCGCCATTCTCTTCCTGGCAACGCGCCACCTCTGACACGATATAGTCAGCCTTGCCTTTTACCTCTTGATCTCCGGTGGTCGCATATAGATGAGAAGCCGCTGAAAGCCAATGCCCAAGGAACTCCCCACGGATCTGGCAAGTGGGCGATTCCCAGCCCCAGTGCGCATTCTCAGGTCTACCCCAGGGTGCCCACAGTCCAGCTTCCATATAGTGGTTTTGGAGTAGGTTTTGGGTTTGAAGTGAAATAAGATAGCGCCGGTTGATATCAAAGCGTTTCTTGAAAAGACCCGGAAGCAATTTCACCCGGTGATCTTGAAGAGGACGAAAGATCTCCGTCATTTTTAATTAGCCTCCAATCGAAGATTAATCGAGTTATACAGAACGATGCTCATTTCCCGCTCGTAAGGAGCCGCCTGTTTATTAAAGGATCCAGAGCATCCTGCCCTGTAATATAACTGGCATCCTCTGACGCAAGGAAGGTTACCAAACCTGCTACGTCCTGGGGGCTACCCGGCCGGCCAAGTGAGATACGGCTTACAACCTCTCTGAAATAGTCTCCAGGGCCGTATCCACCCAGAAGACGTCCCCATTCCCGATCGTTATATTTCCACATCTCGGTGCTCCTCGCCAATGCCCTGACTGGCGCCTGTTACAAGAACAACCTTACCTTTAAAGCGTGATGCCCATTCCATACGTAGTCTCACTTGCAGGGTACGCGAAAAGTTCAGAAAAAGATTACTAAACGATCGGAAGCAACGATCGTCGGAGGTATTCTCCATTCTTAGTCGTGGCTGTGTTGGGGTCGACTTCAGCCTCGGGCGATTCTTCCTCGATCATGATCCAGCCGGCGTAGCCACTATTCCTCAGCATTGTCACGATCCCTGGGAAATCGATGATACCGGCGCCCATGCCTGTCCAGCCGCCCGAGGCAGTGATGTCTTTGAAGTGAATATGTTTAATTAGAGGCCTGTAGATTTTGAATATTTTAACAACATCCATCCCCCCTTTCGCGATATGCCCAGTATCGGGAGCGAATCCCACCACCCGGCTGTCCAGCCCATCTAATAGAAGTTTATAGTCAGCCTCGATACGAAACACAGATCCAGCTGGTGAATTGGGATGATAGGAACAGGTAAGGCCCTGGTCGACTGCTCGAGCACCAACCGCGTTGACGCATGAGATCAGGTTCTCCTGTCGTTGGCGCAGATTGGAACGGTCTTCTCCCGGCGCCTGGACGAGCACCAACTGCGACTCCGGGAATGACTTGGCGTAGCTGAACACTCGTTCAGCTTCTGATCTTTCTTGTTCGGTCTCATCAGGGTTAGCCCAATTACAGACAAAGGCAATTGCACCAAGCTGCAAGTTAAATTGAGCGAGGAGATCTTTCAGCATCGAAGGATCATCATAATAGGATCCCAACATCCAGGGTTCCGATTCAATCCCAGCAAAACCTGCCGGTCTCACTATGTTCAAAATCTGAGGCAGCTTGCCCGCATAGCGATTTCCGGACATTTGCCATGTATAGAATTGGCAGCCGAACTTGATTTGGCTCATTTTAGTACCTCCTCTATTAGCTGATGCACAATAGGAACTGCATCTCTCGCGGCGGTAGGGGTTTCCGAATTGAAACAAAAGTCTACGCACCACCAAGGCAAATTACTGATCACCGGCTTCAGCGTTGTAAGGACGCTCGTAAAGTCGATCTTTCCCTGCCCAAATGCCACGTGGGTGCTGGTCTCATTGTTATGAAGAGAGCCGTCAGAATCTATCAAGTGGAGATGGCCGACCATTGGACCGAGGAGTCGACCATATTCCGCCACGCCCCCACTCAGCAATTCCTTGTTTCCTGTCTGCCTTGCCCCGACCACTGCACCCATATAGGCGTGACTGGTATCGAATAGCAGCTTAAAGTTCTCATGGTCGACCGCTTCCACAACCCGCCTCACCTCAGAGGGTTTGTTTAACCAAAAACCGGGTTCGAACTCCCAGACCACTCGTATATCCTTCCTGGCTGCTTCCGTGACAGCCAGATGCCATGTCTTAGTCAGACATTGGAATTGCACCTCATATTCAGCAGGTGATAGAGTTTTCGGCGGACTGACTGTATCTATTCGGAGTGTATCGATCCTGCAGTTTTCACAGAATATCAGACTCTTGCGAAATGCTCTTAAATATGTTTCCGTATCGACTTGCGCTGGTGGCACATCCCCAAAAGGAGGGGCATATCCGGAAATACCTAGCCCGTATCCCTCGATCTGATTCACGAGCTCCTTACATTTCGCGGGGGTATCATAGTCGTCTGGGTGAGGATGAGGGCGGAATCCATTGATTTCTACGCCGTCATAACCGGCTTCAGCAATGAACTCGAGTACGCGTGAAAATGGCCAGGGGTCATTCGAAAATGGTCCGAAAGTGAACGCCCAACTTCCCAAAGATAATTTAGGTTTGTCCATGGTTCAATCCTCGCTTGCTTAATTCTCTGACAAAAACTGCATGGTTACATCGTTGAAACGCTCGAGATCTTCCCAATGGTGAATGTGCCCCAATCCTTTGAAAACGACCATTTGGGAACCGGGTATCCGCTCGTGCATTTCGACTGTGAGCCGCATGGGAGTAAAGATATCGGCATCCCCAACGGTAAGAAGGGTGGGCACAGTTATCTTATCGAGCCGGTCGAAAGTATTATGCATAACACAGGCATCACTCTGGGCTTGAAAGGCATGCACTGGCATATAGTCTTCTTGAGCCTTGGCCTGGTCTCCTACCATCTCATCAAAATGCTCCTGGTAATAAGGTGCAGAGGCAATCCACAACTGAAGCAATTGGGTAAAATCGGCAGGCGAGGCAAGTGCTCGCATCTTCTTAAAGTGTTCAAAAACAGTTTGGGTGTACCTGTCGCACCGCGACCAGGAGCTGACAAGAGCCAATCTGCGAACCTTTTTCGGATAAGAGAGCGCCAACTCTTGAGCGATGGCGCTACCCATGGAGATGCCAGCTATGCTGGCGCTCTCGAGGCCTAATGCCAGCATCAAACCTACTGTGTCGTCCGCCATAGTCTTGGTAGTATAGGGGCCAGGCGGTCTATCGGATTCACCTGCACCCCGATTATCCATCAATATGCAGCGGAAATGCTTCTCGTAACAAGCGGCATGATCCTCCCAGCGGCTACCTGGAGCTCCAAGACCCATAATCAAGATCAGGGGATCACCACTGCCTCGTTCTTCATAATGAATCCTGATTCCATTTGATATCACTGTTGGCATCCTACACTCTCCTATGTCTGGACTTTGCTGTGATCGCAAATTATGAAATGAAGATCATCGTTGCCGATTCCTTTAACCGATCAGCCATCAGAGATAAGATTCAGTTGGGCACTCTTAATCAGGGAACTTTCCGGTAACGCTCTTTACCAGTTCACGAAGATAAACGAAAGCATCGGCGCAGTAACGTGGCAGGTTTTCCGGGTCAATCACCTCGAGCTCGACTGCAAGTGCGCCTTCATACCCGATCGCATGCAGTTCCTCAATATAGCCTCGCAAATCGATCTCTCCAGCCCCAAGGGGAACCGATTGCATGCCCACATGATCTTTTACGTGAAAGTTGTAGATCCGCTCGGGATAGCGATGGATCAAATGCTTCCAATCGACCCCAGCTGAATGGAAGTGCCCGGAGTCGAGGGTGATACCCACCTGGGGAGACTCGATTTGTTCAAAGATGGTCTCATAATCCTCGAAGAACTGGATTTGTGAACCAAAGTGTGGCTCCAGGGCCAGTCTGACCGGTTTGTTCTCAATCAACGGCAGCAGTGCTTTGATCCCGGCAATCGTGGGCTCGAGGCCGGCGTCGGTTCGCGGCCGTCCTGTGATGACCACCAATGGACTACCCATCTTTATCGCGACATCAAAAAGCTGTGCTCTGAAACCAGCCGCTGCTTGAGCTTCAGCAACCGAGCCAGTTGGAAAGGCGGCGCCGTACACTTCGGTACAGTGCTCCAGACCGGCGTCTCTGGCGCATTGAATCATCAGGTCGATGTTTACCCAGCGTGTCATCCCTGGCCACCAAAATAGTGGGCTTTGGGCACCCCAGGACCTGTATCCGGCTTTGGGTGCGAGGAGAAAGCATTCCGCTATATTATCTCTTCCAGGAATACTCGTGGTAGACGTGGTACAAGAAAGTATGAAATGGCTCATTTCATTTCCTCTTGGCTATCTCCACGGGTTAACCACAACTTTTGCGCATTGACCGCTGGCTAATAGCTCAAACCCTTCCTGTATCTGGCTCATGGGCATTACATGGCTGATAAGGAGATCGATCAAAGGCGATTCCTGGATAACCTGCATTACTTTTGGAAAATCTGCCATGTTATATAGCCAGGAACCTACCAGCATCAAACCTTTTCGGATCATGTCGGGACTGATCCGGATAGCTAGTTCGTCATTGGTCTCACCCACAAAGGCCACCCTGCCCCTGCGGCGCGTTGCATCGATGCAAAGCCGTTGCGATTGCACCTTACCGGAGCAATCCAGTGCACAAGTTACGCCTTTACCGTCAGTCAACGCTCGAATTTTTTCGACCAGGTCCGGCTCGCCGGGATCGAAAACAATCTCAGCTCCCATTTGAAGCGCGCGTTCTCTTCGCCACGGGACAGGTTCTACCCCGATGACTCGCGTTCCTCGGAAACGTGCGTTCACCACTGCACCCAGGCCCACCGGACCAAGACCGGTAACCAACAAGATGTCAAAAGCATTGATATCAATGGCCTGGAATGCGCCGAATGAAGCGCCAATACCATCGATCGCCATGGTCGCGTGTTCATAGGACACGTTATCTGGGATTGACGGCAAAAGCCAGTCGGGCCTTAGAACATATTGGCCGAAAGTCCCCAGACCGTTCTTATTTCCCATGACTTTCTCGAAGTCATAGCTATTTTCGCAGTAAACATAATCTCCGGCTAGGCACAACGTACATTTCCCGCATGGTATTTGGGGTAAGATAACCACCCGATCGCCTATCTTCACTGACCCTGGTTGCGCCACCGCCACTACCTCCCCCACGCCCTCATGACCCCCTAATTGCAATTCGCGCCCAATCAGGTAGGATTTGTATTCCGTACAAAGCGCTGACGCTTCAACTTTGACTACCACCCAATTCTTTATAGGCTGAGGGTCAGGTACCTCGATCAGACCAACCTGCCGCTCACCAAGTATGACAGCCTTTTTCATATTGCTTGCACCTTGTAGTATTGATGTATGGATGCAAAGGAGAAAATTTCCGCTATAGTCTATTTAACCGTTTATATAAACGGTTAAATAGACTATAGCACTAATATTTGATAAAGTCAACAATAATCGTGCTCAGTCACTACTGGACCACTCGCGCGAAGTCGTGACGTCGTGCCCATAGGGTACATCGTACCCACAGGGCAATTCCGTGGCAAAAAGATTGAAGATTCCTGTTCAGGATCGGAGCGCGAAGACGAGGTCCCCCCGTTCGTCGCGAGGTTTGCTGTAAAAAAGCCGCACCGGCCTGTTCCTGGAGTGCTGAGAAGCAGTCGTAGCAACTTTTGCGCTATTGCATTTGTGCGCTGCTACCCCCAGATATGGCGGTATAAAACGGCGGATAACCAGCGTCCGTTTGAAATTATGAACTTACTCTGAATTCGCTGATCCTTCGCTCTGAACTCGCTTTGAACCTGATGCCAAAATGACCCCCAAATATAGAAGGTGGCTTAGTAAGAAGCTGTAGAGAATTTTGCCAAGAGCTGGTGAACGCCGGTGAGAGCGTTGATAACCCGCAGGGCTTGACCTTTTGCATACACCACCCCTTCAATCCCGTTCGGCGTGGAATTGGTTATTGACTTTAAGAAATATTAATGCTATAGTCTATTTAACCGTTTATATAAACGGTTAAATAGGATTTTTTACCTCTTTGTTCAAAATGCCTAAATGATGAAATCCACAATACATGATGTTGCCAAAAATGCAAAGGTTTCTGTAGCAACGGTATCCCATGTTATCAATGGGACCCATTATGTGAGCCCCGAACTTGCTGAGCGGGTCTACGAGTCGATCAATAAACTGAATTATAGACAAAATAAATTAGCCAGAGCATTATCCCGGAAGAGTATCCCACTTCTGGCCTTAATCGTACCCGATATCAGCAATCCCTACTGGTCATCCCTGGCAAGAGCTGTCCAGGATGTTACGGACCCTTATGATTATTCGGTAATCGTGTGCAGCAGTGATGGCATCCTGGACCGGGAAATCCGTTTCTTGCGCTCTTTGTCGGGCTGGGTCAGTGGTTTGATCCTTCATCCGTATCATGTCTCCCAGGAACAAGTCAACCAATTGATTTTACATAACCCACCGGTCGTGATTTTAGGAGAGTTTGCGACGTCTGAGAAGCAACCCTCCAACTGGGACCAGGTAGCTGCCAATAATCGGGAAAGTGTGATGGTGGGAGTTGGACACTTGATCGGCTTAGGTCACCAGCGTATTGCCTTTATCCAAGGGACAGCCGGCACACCCAGCAGCGTTAAAAGGATGGCCGGATTCCTTGATGCACTAACTTCAGCCGGATTACCCGCGGACGACAAGCTCATCATTCCCGGTGATTACACGCGGGTGGGTGGCCGGAAAGCAATGGCTGAACTGCTCAATCGGCACGATCCGCCCACTGCCGTGGTGTGCGCCAACGACCTCAGCGCACTGGGAGCATTAGAAGAAGCCCAGCTGCGCGGCTACAAGGTCCCACAGTCCATTTCGATCGTTGGTTTTGATGATATCGATGAAGCGGCACTTGCTTCCCCTCCCCTGACTACTATCCGGTTACCCCCTCATGAAATCGGGGTCGTCGCGGCGGAAAAGCTGATCGAGCGGCTCCAGGGCCGAGACGAGTCATCCTACGCGTTCATTAAAGGTGAATTGATCGTTCGAGAATCTACGGCTGGGCTGCTGGAACCTTCGTCTTCGTAACGGAAGTATTTTCCCTGAGCTACGTATAGATGTAGATAAATTGTAACTGCTCAACCGTAAGGAAAGAAACCAAATTACGATAAATTTAATACTTCGTGAAAGGAGAGTTGAACTCATCGAATACTAATAGAGGATTTTCAATCGATCTAAGATACTTCGTGACCTCCAGAATTGAAAGCTTTCTTCCGAGATACATAGGAGAAGTTGAGATGAAAAATAACCGTCTTCTGTTCGAAATCGCCAGCCTGATCTTGGCGATCGTAATCCTGGTGGGCTGCACGGCTAAACCCGCTGCCGCACCTCAACCCACTGAAGCCCCCTCAACTGCTGCACCTGAACAACCTGCCACGTCGGCGCCCGCTCAAGCCCCGGTTAAAGTGCAATACTGGAGCAACGGCTGGTTTGCCCAAAGTATAGATGCTCGAAAAGCCACGGTGGATAAGTTCAATCAGGAATATAAAGGCAAAATCGAAGTTGAATATCTTCAAGGCAATTGGGACGATGGTGAACAATATATTCAAAATGGCGCCGCCGCCGGAGGTGGAATCGCCTGCCTCATGGAATGGTATGACGCTGGCGCAATCGACTGGTACCGCAAGGGTTACGTCAATGACTTGCGGCCCTACATTACACCCGAGATCAAGGCGTTGATGCCCGAGGCATCCTGGAAGGCCCGGACATTCGCCGATGATGGGGCAATCGTGATGAACGGCACGGTCATGGGCGATCTGCTCCTAACCCTCATGTACAATCCCCAGTACTTCAAAGATGCCGGAATCGAGCCGGCCACAGTAGATAAACCGTGGAACTGGGATACACTGTTCGAAAATGCCAAGAAGCTCACTGTGGACGTTAACGGAAAACACCTCGGGGAAGAGGGGTTCGATAAGAACAACGTCGCCCACTGGGGTTACGTCGAACGGTTGGACAGCGAAAAAGTCCTCGAAAATGGGCTGAACTTCGCTCAGATGCCTATGGGAACACCGATCATCCGTCAGGAGAACGGCAAATGGGGCTGGTTCCTGGATGATAAAGGTACCGCCGCCTATGAGCGCTACTTGACCCCCATTCAGGCCGGTATCACGCCGGAAGCCGCCATTGGCCTGAGCGGCGATACCATCGAGCAGATGTTTGCTGAAGGCAAAGCCGCGATCATTTTGCGGGAGACCTTCGCCATACCGACCCTGCACATGAATTTCCCCGATTTCAAATTCAGTGTAATGCCCATCCCTATGAACCCTGGCGACAAAATTTTCTATAATGCCGGCGGCGAAGGCATGGTCATGACCAAGAACTGCGATCAACCCGCCGCGGCCGCGGAATTCATGTTCTGGGTAATGAAACCTGAGAATGCCGCTGTCTACGCATATGGAAACGGTATGACCCCAGCTGATAATAAGGGTCTGGATTACGAACCGTTCAAGAGCGATCCCACCTGGGATATCATCCGTAACTATCTGAAGATTGGGGGTGCATGTCCTGGCTCGAGCGGAGCTGCCGCACG
>DATGYJ010000361.1:0-4476 GCA_035298105.1 Anaerolineales bacterium
TGGCAGCCGTAACTGCTCTGCAGGGCTTACGCGATCAAGGACATATTCAGCCCAGGCAAAAAGTTCTGATCAACGGGGCGTCTGGCGGGGTGGGGACGTTTGCGGTACAGATTGCCAAGGCGTTTGGAGCGGAAGTGACCGCCGTGTGCAGCATGCGAAATTTGGAAACGGCGCGCTCGATCGGCGCAGACCACGTCATAGACTACACCAAAGAGGATTTCACCCAGAATGGAAGGCAATATGATCTCATCCTTGCCGTGAATGGATATCATCTGCTTTCCGCGTATAAGCATGCTTTAACTCCCCGGGGCATTTACGTTTTCGTGGGAGGCTTGCCAGCGCAAACGTTCCAGTCACTGTTGCTGGGGCCCTTGATGTCTAATAGGGATGGCAGGAAGATGACAAGTTTTGTAAAAAAAGCAAATCAAAAAGATTTGCATTTCATAAGAGATCTTTTGAAATGCGGAAAGATCAGGCCGGTTATCGATGAATGCTACCCGTTAAGCAAAACGGCCGAAGCTTTTCGGTATTTTGAAAAAGGCCACGCCCGAGGCAAAGTGGTCATCACCATCGCGGCACAGGAGTGATCAAGCAATGGATACAAAAAATATTCTTTCCGCAACCCGGGGAGTCGTCACCTGAATTTATCTATATGGCGATGTCTTGCGCATCTACTACAACCACAGATGCATCTCTTCATTGCCGGCCGGGAAGACCCACATCTCCCTCTGTCCCGATTACACGCCAGGGATGATTGCCCTTATGCGTGCCGGGCAGGCCCGTGCCCGGGGCGATATGCCCGAGACCGTGAAGAAGGCTCGGAAGGTGCTCGATCTCACACCTGAAAATGACTATCTGATGCTCGGCGGGGCAGCCTCGCAACTTGGCCTCGCCGCGTGGACAAGCGGGGATCTCGACGCCGCCCGCCAGATGACTGCCGAAGGCATGGAGAATGTGCGCTTAGCTGGATACATCACTCCCGCTATCGGTGGTGCCATCGTCCTGAAGGAAACCTCCCTGCTGCTCTTTTACCTTTACAGCATGCCCTTAAGTTGGCAGAGCTGGAGGGCTACGTCCGCATCTTCCTTGATGCCGCACCGAAGCCATCGCTCGCGCCCGCGAACCGGGTTTGTTATAAGTATGGGTTTTTCCCAATATTTCCCTTCAGTAACTAAAAACAACACCTATAAAAATACTAAAGTGTCTATTCGTTAACACTCTGTAGGGATATTATCCTTGTACATTGAGCAAGTGGCACGGACTGTAATGACCGACCACAACAGGTACAAGGTGATGTCAAACGAACTCGAACCAAAACCAACTCCAGGTCAAACTATGATCTATCAGATCAGGCTTAAGGGCCATCTGGACAGTCAATGGACAGACTGGTTTGAGGATCTGACCATTACGCTGGAGGAGGACGGCGATACGCTTTTCACCGGCCCGGTGATCGACCAGGCCGCATTGCATGGCTTGCTCAAAAAAGTGCGTGATTTAGGTTTGCCCTTGGTCTCGGTCGTTCAAGTTCAACTCGATGAAACTCATTCATATTGTTCAAAAAAGGAGAAAAAATGAACACAAACAGGAAGACAGCAATAACTGTGGGGATATTATTTATCCTTGGGTTTGCAGGCGCATTCGGCCCTGCTGTTGTGAAACCCATCCTGGATGATCCAAGTTATCTTGTCAAAATATTCGAGAATAAGAACACGGTAATGGTGGGGGCGCTCTCTCAATTAATTATGGCTCTTGCGTGTGCAGGCATAGCAATTGGATTGTATCCAATCTTAAAAAAGCATAATGAATCCTTAGCTCTTGGAGCTGTTGGATTTCGGATTATCGAGAACGTATTCCAGATTGTTGCTGCGCTCGCTCTACTATCATTGTTGACATTAAGCCAGGAATCTATAGAAGCAAACGCTCTTTCTGCTCCCGCTTTTCAAGCCGCAGGCGCTTCACTGCACGCAATTCATTTTTGGTCGGCCTTTGTGCTGGCACACTTCGGTTTTTGCCTTGGGGCTCTCATGTACTATTATGTATTTTTTCGGTCAAACCTCATTCCAAGGTGGCTGTCAGGTTGGGGCCTCGTTGCGATCCTAATGCATTTGACTGGAGCCCTCATTACGATGTTCACGCAAATTGATCCCTTTTCGACGTCAACTTCCTTGTTGAGTATTCCAATCGGCTTGAATGAACTAACTCTGGCAGGATGGCTGATCGTCAAAGGATTCAATCCATCTGCAATCGCTTCTCGGTCAGCCAAAACAGCGCCGAACGAGCTTTTGAGCGCGGCATAGATTATCAATATTGGGGAGAGGGAGAGCTGAAGACGCTTCCAAAAACCATCCTCTGTCAAATCATAAACAGGCGCAGGCGGCTTGTTTACGCCAAAATCATTCAGAACAAAAGGAGATACAAAATGAATTCAGCTCGAAAGATTGCCGTTATTACAGGCGTGATTTTCATCATTGCGACCCTCGCTGGTCCCATCCTAGCTTCGCCGCTCACACCTGATCTGACTGGTACGGATTACCTCACTCAGGTCTCCGCCCATCCGAACCAGGTGGCCGGAGCAGTGTTACTCTGGATCATCAGCGCTTTTACGAGTGTCGGCATAGCCCTCTCGTTGTATCCGGTCCTGAAGGAGTGGAATGCGGGTCTCGCCCTCGGATCCGTTATCTTTAGGACTATTGAGGCGGCCTTTTACATGGTCGTGTACTTGGGCCTGATGTCCCTGCTGACACTCAGCCAGCAGTTCATAACTGCTGGAGCTGCCGATCGTACGTCGCTTCAGGCTATCGGCGATTTGTTGGTGAGCATACGCGACCACGCCGGGCTGTTGGCGGTGTTCGCCTTCTGCCTGGGTGCATTTATGTACTACTACCTTTTCTTCCAATCACGGCTCATTCCCCGCTGGCTGTCGGGCTTCGGTATCGTCGCAATCATCCTGATGATGGCGGCTTGCCTGTTGGCCTTGTTCAGCGGTAACCGTATTACCAGCTACATTCTCCTGGCGGCTCCTATCGCTGTGCAGGAAATGGTCCTGGGAGTTTGGCTGATCCTGAAGGGATTCAATCCGTCCGTAAGTGCTTCCAAGTCTGGGAAAACGGAAACGAACGAGCTTTTGAGCGCGGCGTAGATTATCAATATTGGGGAGAGGGCGGGCTGAAGACCCTCCCCGCCCCGCTCGACCTCAAGATAATACTCGTGGAATGGACTTTAAAAAGCGGACACAACCCATCACAAGGAGAAAGCAAAATGCTAAAAAGAGGTTCGACCATCCTCTCAGAGAAACTGTACAATCTAACTATCGGGGGAGGAGTAGCATTCTGGGTAGTTAACTTCGCAATTTCCCGGACTCCCTTTGCTGCGGAGTATAGAGCTGCGCTTTCAATTTCTTATTTTCCGATGCTACTCGAGTCTTTGCTTGGCGGGCTGATGATCGGATTCTGCGTCAGCTATTTCCTGGTTTGTTTTTTGGACAAGATTCCAACAAGTGATCCAATTTTAAAATCCGTAATACTAACCTTTATCGTCCTGGTCCTTGTCACGATACTGATCGGAGGTCCTTCAAGTTATCTCGCGACAGGTGATGTCTTGCGTTACTTCATCATTGGCACAATATTTAATGTACTCAGGTTTCTTGCTCTTGGAATAGTCATTGGCTATCTATACAATAAGCTCAATGGAGGCGCGTGCTCATGAAAGCAAGTGCCTGCACAAAATACGGTTCCCCGGATGTTCTTCAACTCCAGGAGGTTGCAAAACCCGCTCCTAAGGATGATGAAGTCTTGATCAAAATTCATGCAGCCTCCGTCAATGCGCGAGACTGGCGTATGCTGCGAGCAAAACCGTTCTTTATCCGTTTGATGCCGGGAGGCCTTCTGCGACCCAAAAACAAGATACTGGGTGGTGATGTAGCCGGACGGGTCGAGGCGGTTGGCGGCAACCTCAAGCTCTTTGAGCCAGGCGATGAGGTTTTTGGATATTTGCCTAACTCAACCGGTCGTGGCACGTTTGCCGAATATGTATGTGCTAATCAAAACGCAATAACACTGAAACCTGTCAATCTAACATTCGAACAAGCTGCAGCTGTACCTATAGCGGCGCTAACCGCCTTGCAGGCATTGCGCGACTGCGGGAACATTCAAGCCGGGCAAAAGGTTCTGATCAATGGCGCCTCTGGTGGTGTCGGAACCTTTGCCGTGCAGATCGCCAAAGCGTTGGGGGCTGAAGTCACCGCGGTATGCAGTACGAGGAACCTTGAAATGCTGCGATCCTTGGGCGAAGATCACGTTATCGATTACACGCGAGAAGATTTCACTCGAAATGGTCAACAGTATGATCTGATTCTCGCAGTGAACGGATATCATCCGATCTCGGATTATCTGCGTGCATTAGATCCTGAAGGAGCCTATGTCGTTGCTGGTGGTCCGATGTTTCAACTCATCCAGGCGGCGAGCAATAGGAACAGAA
>DATGYJ010000362.1:0-14970 GCA_035298105.1 Anaerolineales bacterium
CGGGAAGAATTGTATCCAAGCCAGGGAATAGGTTGGGAAAACTGGTTTCAGATTGTCACACTTCCACCTACAATTTCGAAATTGAAAAACGTGAAGAGATTAATGATAGGGGCTAGCAATCTCGTTCGCATTCCGCCAGAAATTGGCGAGATGGCAAACCTGGAAGAGTTTGACACCTACATGTCTTACAGATTGCGTTGGCATCCATTTGAATTTGAAATCACTTGTTGCAGGAATTTGCAGAGCAGTGCTGTCTCGAAGAGCCGAAGGTGGACGGCGGCTGGAGTAGGGAAGATCTGTTAGGCAATCTAGGTTAATGAGAATAATATGAGACATCAAGTCGTTGGTCAAATCTTCTCTATCCAATCATTGATGAATGACTTGCGTCAACTCGGCTTGCAGTCTGGTCTGCATGTCATTGTTCATACTTCCTATAAAGCTTTGGGACATGTGATTGGTGGTCCTGCAGCGGTAGTACTGGCGCTTGAAAATGTCCTGACCGAGGCGGGAACATTACTCATGCCAACATTTACAGAGCAGCTTTGTGATCCGTCCACAGAAGAGAATGAATATCCACCGGAGTACTGGCAACAGGTGCGCGAGAATTTGCCCATTTTCCAACCGGATCTCACTCCAACGACACAAAGCATCGGTATCGTACCTGAAACATTTCGGAAGCAAAACGGGGTCAGGCGGAGTTCTCACCCTCACTTGTCATTTGCAGCCTGGGGAAAGTCCGCCTATGAACTGGTTTCCCATCACGCCTTTCATTATGCGCTCGGGGAGGGTTCGCCTCTCGCCCGGTTGTATGAGTTGGATGGATATGTTCTTTTGCTGGGTGCTCCGCTTGATTCAAATACGTCCCTGCATTTGGCGGAATACAGGGTTCCCACCTCCATGCAAAAAGCAAAACGATGGGATGTATGTATGCATGTCAATGGCGTACGCACCTGGACCTGCTATGAGGATATTGAAAACGATTGTGGAGACTTCCCCAATATTTTGATGGATTATTTGAAAACTAACGACCCTTTTCATCGAGGCAAGGTAGGCAAAACGGAGTGCTTCCTCATCCCACAGCCTGCGTTAGTTGATTACGCTGTAGGGTGGATGACGCAGCATCGCAAATTATGGGTAGAATGATGGCTGACACAGTCCCGCTGTGCGGGATGCTTCGCGATGCGCACCCCGGCAGCAAACGCAAGCCGTTGGGCGGCTCGATAACGAATCAATAAAATAGAACGATCGATCAAGACTATGACAAAATTTACCTATAAAAAATATAGCAGAGAAGATCAGAGATCGATGGCGACCTGGGCAGCAGCTTGTGCCGAGCGAGTCCTTCCCTTTTTTGAGGAAGCATACCCAAAAGATGATCGACCCCGCAAGGCTATCGAAGCGTGCCGAATGTGGGTCCGTACAGGCGTGTTCAGGATGACTGACATACGTGGAGCTTCTCTTGCAGCACACGACGCTGCCCGTGATGCAAAAGAAAATGATGCGGCTTGCTTTGCTGCCCACGCCGCAGGTCAGGCAGTGGCAACCGCACATGTGCCACAACATGCCTACGGCGGTGCTTATTATGCTCTTAAGGCTGTTGCGGCTAATGATCCTACTAATGCCGAGGTTAGAATCGCTGAAGAACGTAGTTGGCAATCCCAGCATCTTCCCGAGAATCTAAGGCAAGAGATTATGAAGAGATTGGTGATTCAAAAGAAGGGCAAAAGGATTACTGTCAGAGTACAAAAAGGTGAGGGTTTTTAATCCATGCCTCAATGAGTCCAAAGTTCAGAAAGCCGCCCAACAAGGCGTGGAGCGGACTCAGCACAGAACGAAATGATTTGCCTGAAGATCTGCGCTGCAGCCCGTCGTTCCGGTGCTTTTTTCACTGCCGCTCATGCTTACCGTTTGGGCGCACCTTCTAAACGAAACCAAAGTCATTCCGAGATCAAGGACAAAAGTACAGGGAAATCATGTATGTCGCCAATGAAGGTTTTTTAATCCGAACCTCCAATAAAAAAATCCTGATCGATGCCCTGTTTGGGAATTTTGAATCGGACTGGTGCGACACACCTTCACAAGATACGATTGGAAAAACAGAAAAGGGTATGGAACCATTTGACCAAATCGATGTGATCCTGGTTAGTCATGCACATATCGACCACTTCAATGCAGAGATCGTATCTAAACATCTTGAGAACAACGAATCCGGTATGCTGATCTGTCCACGACAAGTCGCGCAAGCGTTGAAAAAAGATGAGAGATTTGAAAAGATCAGTCCAAGGGTTAAGGAAATCACACCCGAATATGAGAGGGGCATACAGAAAATTTCGGTAAAAGGAATGGAAATACAAGTATGGCGATTAGCCCATTCGCCCTATTACATCGAAAACGAAGAAACGAAAGAAAAACAAAATAGACATGAGCATGTGCAGAATCTTGGTTTTACAATCGAAGTTGACTGCAAAAGGATTTTCCATGGTGGGGATTGGACATATGATGGTACAGGAGACAAACAGGGTCCCCTGGATGGAGAAGAAAAGATCGATTTTGCATTTTTAAGTGTCGAAGCATATCTGAGGCTTTATGGCTCTGACAGCAGGACAATTGATAAACATAAGAAACCAAAGAATATTGTTCTGATGCACCTTTATCCTGCGGGTAATATCGAAGATCTAACCGAAGAAGAGAAAAAAACACTTTCAGGCGTGACGATTTTCAAATCAACAATGGAGACTAGGCATTTTAGTGACTAAAGAACAAATGCAGCCCAACACAGCCCCGCTGCGCGCGTCGCCGTCGCGACAGTCCTCGACGGGTATCCCCTCAAGGGGAAGATGTCGCCAGCCGTTGGGCAGCGACCAAAAGATATAAATTTATGAGACTAGAAGCTGCATCCAGCAATGCACCTCGTGGACTTGAGGAGTTAATCACAGATCTTGGTGCCGGTGAAAACGGATTCGGAGGCACACCGGTACACAACGGCGAACTAACGCTGGAGGAATATCTTCAACGCTGTATCGAAATGATGGATGTGGAAAAATTATCACCCGGGTATGTTCCCCAGACCGTTTTCTGGGTCGTAGATGAGGCCGGCGAGGCAATTGGGATGGTGCGAATGCGCCACTATCTCAACGCAAAGCTGAAAGAACGTGGTGGGCATATCGGTTACTATATTCGTCATGACAAACGGGGTAAGGGCTATGCTAAAGAAGCATTGCGGCAGGCATTGGTAGCGTTGAGAATGATTGGCGAAAAAAGAGCCATGCTCACTGTGAATATGGACAATCTTGCGTCAATCAAGGTGATTGAATCGAACGGCGGCATGCTTGAAAGCCAAGGAGAAGACGCTGAGGGTAAGAAATTTGGTCGATTTTGGATTGAGTTAGATTAATGACGGGTAGTTAAGCCATTCCCTTGTGAAAAAGAGTTCTGCTATGAACAAGCGAAAAATTCTGCCGTTGATCGTTTTTGGGGGAATTCTGGGTCTTTGTACTTTCCTGTATGTGGGGACAATGTTCCCCCAGGATCTAAAATTCTATAGATATAAGAAAGCTTTTAGTGAAATTCATCATCCTGAAAACACCCGGTTCATTACCAACTACCGTTTTCTGGGTGCCTTCGACACTCAACGTGTTATGTACAAAGAGACTTTTCCCCAAGGTTGCGATTATATTGTCGGTGAGATGAGAGAATATACAGGCACACAGGAAAGTATCAAAGCATTTTATGCTATGCAAACGATCATCATTGGACAGGAAGAAAAAGGGCTTTCTGTCAAGTTCATTCCAATAAATCAAGAGGGTCGCATTGATCGTTATGGGTGGACAGAATATGGACCTAATGGAGTTCGGTTGCTGGAAAGCTTAGCCTCTTCTCCTTTTATCCCATTGGATCTACATGGCTCTTTCTACTTTGTTTCCGTTTGGGATTTTGAGATCCTGACTTCAGATATGAGATGCTTATTTTGACGGAAACGAATGTGATTTGAGCACGCACTGTCATATTGACACTGGAGAACATGGTTCTTGGTATTGCTATATGCCTAGCACAGCCCCGCTACGCGGGATGCTTCGCGACGTGCACCCCAGCAGTGTACGCCGGGGCGGAGCCAGCCGGACCCCTGCACGAGCACCAGGGCTATGGTGGTGGGACTGCTGCTCGCAGGGACAGCGTGCGCGTTCTCAAACAGGTTGCGTGGCTTGAAGTTGTTTCTGGCCAAGCAGCGTGATCTTGTCCCGCCCACCAGCCCTTTACAGAGTGCTAACGCAACGGGTATCCCCTAAGGGACGATGTCGCCAACTGTTGGGCGGCTGTTTGGTGGTCCAAAATCTATAAAATCATATTCAAGAGAGATGTATGTCTGCATTTACGTTCGGATATGGTGTTTGCCAAATATACAGTCGTGGAGGTGGATTAAAGAAAATGGGATCATCCCTCACCGATTTTGATTCTCCCTGCCTATTGGTGAACCTTGAATAAGACTGGCACGCAGTCAGCTTTCGGTATTCCGCGCGATCAGTCTATCCTGGCTATTGCCATGTTTATCTGGGGACTAGGGGAAGGTTTGTTTATTTATTTTTCCCATTGGCTCTCCAGCGCTGGGACGCGGATGCGGTACGGATCGGTGTAGTGCTCAGCATGATCGGGGTCACTATGGCGGTAGTGCAGGTTCCGGCTGGGTATCTTTCAGATCACTTCGGATCGCGCCCATTGATTCGCGCTGCTTTAATTCTGGGCGTGATATCAGCTGTAATTATGGCGGCGGCGCGGACCTCGTCAATTTTTATTGTTGGCCTCATTGCATATGGCGTCACATCATTTATTGGTGCACCTTTCAACAACTACATCACCAGTATGCGCGGCAACTGGAGTGTGCAACGCGCCGTGACTTTTGTTTCTGGCTCCATGCCGGGTGGCTGGATTGGGCAAAGATCCGGGCTCTCCAGTGTCTTCCAATATTCGGCCGAGCTATTCCTGGTTTCAACCCTGGTAACCTTCCTTGCCAGGCAGCCAGAGGAGCGGCAAGCGCAGGAAACGGCTGTGCCGATTGTCAGCCCACTGGGCAATCCGCGCTTTATGGGGCTGTTGGTAATCATCTTCTTCACCATATTTGGCCTCAGTATGCCCCAGCAACTTACCTCGATTTATCTCCAGGAAATGCACCACCTTTCATTCCAGCAGATCGGAACCACCGGGACACTCGCCGGTGTTGGGACTGCCGCTATTATGTTTGCCCTCGGAAGTCTGCGCGCCTCAACCGGCACGATCGTCGGTCACCTAAAAAGCGCGAGGCGCTCATAACTTCCTGATAAGTCGTAGAGATCTAGTTCCAGGTTAGTTTCTGGTGCACTATCCGAGTGGATAGGATGAAACTCCCCCGTGGTAGGGGGAGTTCCTGTTTAAAAAAGAGTAACATGAATTTCGCAGGATATTTTTTCTAGCTCTAGTTCAAGAAAAGAAGTCCATGAGCAGACAAGATATCGGAAAAAGATGACACGGACTGGATTTCGCCCGCGGTCATGTGAATAGCCTCGCCCTCAGCAAGTAGTTTATTCGGGCAAATCATGTTCGAATATGGAAAATACCGCTTGTCTCATAAACAACTTTACTTTTTGTTTTGGTTCGTAGGTTTAAGATCCAAGCAAGAATTAAGCGAATTATGCGGCACTACGCAGCTTGCTTGTGGGTAGATCGATGAATTACAGGATCCAAAAAGACCATGAACGAAGAAGTCGAACTTGAAGAGATTGCGCCCTGGTTGGTAATCACCCTCACGTTGTTTGGTGGTTTTCTGCGAGTTCTGCGACTCGCGAATAATGGGATGTGGTTGGATGAAACGTTCAGTGTGTGGATGGCCAGCCACAATGTGGTCGATATGCTGCATTGGATTGTCACGATCGATCAGCACCCACCCCTTTATTATCTCCTGCTCCATGCCTGGATTGCCCACAACGGGGATACACCCTATTCTGTCCGTCTGCTTTCAGCACTCTTCGGCACAGGCACCATCCCGATCATTTACCTGATCGGCAAACGCATGTCCGGTGTGGTGATGGGATTGGCAGCAGCAGTGTTCCTGGCTCTTTCGCCTTTCAATATCTACTTCGCCCAGGAAACGCGCATGTACACTCTCCTGACGTTCAATGCAGCCGTAGCGATTTATGCCCTGGTCAGATTGCTTACCGATTCACGCTCTGTCAGACCGATCGGCAGCCAATTTCTGGAATATCTGCGTGCCTGGCGGACAGCAGGACCGGTTGGACCAGACACCGCAGGAGAGTTCAGCTATAGGGATGAGACCCGCACTCAATCCGGATGGAGGGCATGGATCTTCCGCCATCGCTGGCTGCCCCTCGAGACCATTGAGACAGACCTGGCCTGGGTTGCATTGATCGTGTTCTCGGCTGCGACCCTGCTCACTCACAATACAGCCGTCCTTTTCCCCTTAGCCACCAATATCTTCGTCCCTGGTCTGATGCTGTTTCAAAGGAGAAAGAAATCGGGGTCTCTCCCTGCCTTCCAGGCTCCCTCGTTGGGGAACTGGGTGAAGGCTCAGATAGGCATCTTCTTACTCTGGAGCCCCTGGATGTTTTCCTTCATCCAGCAAGCCAGCCGAGTCGATCAGCGGTTTTGGATTCCTGAACCAACCTGGGAGGCCGTGATCCAGGTCATTAAGACCTTTTTGAATCCATCTGCGCCCATTCCAGCCAGCCAGGCGATGGTGATCTGGAGCCTGTATGTGCTGGTGCTTTGTCTGGGACTGGTGCATTGCCGGAACAAATTTCCGCAATTCTTATTTCTGGCTGTCCTGTTTGCCATCCCCTTCCTGGGTGAGCTGGTCGTGAGCCTCCGCCGACCGATTTTTTTCGGTCGAACTCTGATCTGGACAACGATACCCTTGTTCCTGGTTCTGGCGGCTGGGATCGCTCAATTACGATTTCGTCTTCTGATGATCCTGGTGCTGGGGAGTTTAGGGACCACCAACGTGTTCTCTGCCAGCGATTATTACCGGTTTTATCAAAAAGAGGATTGGAACACCCCGGCCGGTTATGTCGCCAATTTCGCTGAAAAGGATGATTTGGTCCTCTTCAACTCCAACTTTGTGGAAATCCCGTTCGACTATTATTTCAAACCCTATGAAAAGCAGTATTCTCTCCAGGTCGAGAAACAGGGCGTGCCTCTCGATCTGTTCGAGAGTGGGATCCTGGAACCCGAGATGACGACTCAGGATGTTCCCGGGTTAATTTCAGCGTTGAGTGGGCATAACCGGGTCTGGCTGGTATACAGTCATGACTCGTATACGGATCCAACGGGGCTCATCCCGCAAACGCTGGCAGCGCAGAAGAAATTAATCCGGACGCGCGATTTTTATGGGGGACGAGTTCAATTATATGAAAATCCCTGAGCCTGATTTCAACTCACGGGAGATCCTGAGACCATGACAGTAGATTGTGACACTATAAGCTTGCCGCGAAGCGAGGCAGTCAAGCAGTATACTTGGCTCCAAGCCAGTTCCGTCAAAGCGGCTGTATCTCTTTCTGCCCACCAGCCCTTTGCAGGATGCTGCGCAAACGCACCCCGTTAAGCGCCAGATCGATGAGATAGCACGCGTACTTCTAATCTACAAAGTGAGGTGGCAGGGGTACAAAAAAGAACAAGGATCTGATCCTGCGATTCTACGAGGAGGTGTGGGCCAAAGGTAACGTGACTGTCGCAAAGGAGGTCTTCGCAGAACGATCAGCCAACCGCTTTGCCCAATTCCTATTTGCCACCAAATACCCCATTCAGACGGAGAAGAAGCTTAAATACGTTAATCCATGAGGCAGAGCGAGCAGTGAAAGCGGACGATACGAAACTTTGGTTGGAAAATATAGAGTAGTGAAAATACTACGCGCCGCGTTTACAAGCAGCTCTACACCTCGGCGTTTCTCTGCTCTCATAATCGGACATTTATGAAATACATGCTCCTAATGTATGCAAACCCTGATGAGACAAAATCCATGACTGTCTCAAATCGAGACATCATTGCGCGCAAGCATGAAGCCTTAGTGGCAAGGCTCACCGAGTCGGGCGAACTGCTCGGCGGCGCGGGACTGGACTACCCATGGAATACCATTACCATACGGTGGAATCAAGGCGACCCCATTAGCGCCGATGGACCGTTTATCCACATCCAGGAACACCTAACGGCTTACTATGTCGTGGACTGCGATAGTACTGATCGTGCGTGCGAAATCGCCCAGGAGCTTCTTGATTTTCATGTTACCGCTGTCGAGGTGAGACCAATCCACACGTAAGATCAACTCAATGCCAAGAATAATACCTTCTCCTCTATCCCCGCCGCCGAACAGAGCGTGCACCCAAACCCTGCGCGCTAAAAGGCGGTTCACTATATAATTCAATAATGTTATGTGTAAGATGACCCATTAAGTCTTCCAGCGATAAGATGTTTTCATGGTTTGATAAACCTGCGAGAAAACAGCTCATCAGCATCTATCTAACGGGCGGGCTGAATAACGTTGAGGAGGAACTTCCCAACTAGGGAAGTACAAAACGGGCAAAGGGTGCCTTTATATCAAGTCGCTCCACGATGTGAACCTGGAAGTTCTCAAGAAGGTCTTTGCCAAAGCTTTTAACGAAGCAAGACATCAGAGCGCACACACAGGTTAACACGGCCTGGTGGGTTGACTGGTGCCGCCGCCTTCGTCTATACTTCGTTCCGCAGGGCACCTTACGCCCCCTCACCTGCACTCCCCGGCACTCACCTGCGCTTGAGGCTTGCGCCTCAGCGCAAGGCGCAAGTGTGCGCCCGGGGCACACTTGCCTGATTTGCTAGGCAAATCACGGGCGGTGCCAGGGAGTGTCGGTCAGCGCGAAGGCGCTGAACTTGATCATTGGAAAGAAGGCGCCATGAATTTGCGTCAAAAATCATAATGAGAGAATACGCTTTTCTTGTATCTTAAAATAGGATAGATACGTTAGAGGTATGGAAAATGAATTCAGAAATTTTACTGGTATGTCCTAATTGCGGAATTGAGCTTACAAAAGAAAACAGGAAGTTACGTTGTCCCTCCTGTACAGAAACTTGGGTGATTGAGAAAAACGTACCCTGGTTTTGCCAGTCATTGCCCTATTGGGGCGAAATAGATCAGCCATCCATGCAAAAACTGAATTGCCTGGCAAGAGAGAAGGGTTGGGAAGCTGCTTTACACCAGGTGGCTCCTCAATTAAGCAACTATGTAACAAGCCCGTCGCGTACCAACTGGACTACCCTACTTCCCTTAAAACCGGATTGGACCGCTCTGGATATCGGCGCAGGTTGGGGCAGCAACGCTTTTCCGCTCAGTCAGCGCCTCAAACATGTTGTCGCGCTGGAAGCTGTGCTTGAAAGAGCAGAGTTTATGGAGATTCGCCGGTTGCAGACAGCGAAAAATAATCTGCAAGTTGTTGCGGCCAGTATTCATGAGATGCCTTTGCCCAGCGAGAGATTCAATTTAGTCGTGATGAATGGGATTTTAGAATGGGTCGCTATATCGGCACAAGGTGACCCGGGACGCGTTCAAAAAGACATTCTTAGGCGAGTTCACGATCTCCTCGATCAAGATGGCTGGCTCTACCTTGGGATTGAAAATCGATTCAGCTTTGAGGTTTTTCTGGGCGAGCAAGATGATAGCGGCATGCCCTTTGCCAGTCTCATGCCCAGGAAGATGGCAGATCTTTATATGCACTGGCTATCGCCAAGGCATAATCGAACACACGACGCGATGACCTCTTACAGAACCTACACCTATTCCTATTGGGGTTATAAACGATTGCTGGAACGTTGTGGCTTCAAAGATTTTAAAGCCTGGGGCACGTATTCATATAACAGACCGAAGCAATTATATAACCTGGAGAATGCCAGTGAGCTCAAGCCATATCGGGAGGATAGGGCCCCAGCTTCCGGGCGAAAGAAACTACTCCATTTTCTGGCCTCGAAGCCTGCTTTTCGTACGCTCCTCAGGCTGTTCTCTCCGGCATTTTGCATCGTCGCTCGAAAATGAGAGTTTAGATACTATAACCAGGCAAGATCAATGAAGATCGAAATGCCTGATGAGAACATGTCCGGTGCAAGCCAGGGAAGACCTGGAGGTAGATGCCTGCGCCTCTTGCGCGCAACGGCCCCCAGTGCGCTCGTGGCTGGAGCCGCTGGCTCGTCCGCCTTTACCCTCTACGCCGGTCGCCATAACGCATCCCGTATCCTGATCATGTTGTTCGTGATTTGGATCCTTTCTCCACTTGCTGTTCTCGTATTAGCCAACCTCATTTCGAAGCGCTGGTCTGTCCTGACGCGGGGAGCGCTTTATGGCGTCAAGCTGGTTATTTCACTGGATTCATTGGTCATCTACGGAGCTGTGGCCTTATGGCCTCCGAAGGAGAAGATGGCCTTCGTTTTCCTTGTAGTTCCCCCCGTATCATGGCTGCTGATTGCAATCGTTGTCTCGGTCGCCGCGGTCTTATCTAACAGGCTGTCACGTCGAAGCGGTGGTCCCTAACCTGGCATGGGGTCTCTTAGCCACATGAGAATCCGGAGCGTTACCAGACATGAAAATCATTTTTGATCAATTCCGCAACCGGCAAGTCAGGATCGATCATCACCTGGAAGTGGGCGATACCCGTTTCCAATTCGATGAGGCGTTGGATTTTGATGCTTCGTTTGGCGTGGTGTCCGTTCCCTCCCTTGTTCGGGTAGCCGAGCAATTTGCACGGCTTACAAATGGCGAATGCCCTCTCCAGTTAGCAGTCCTGGTGTTCACAGCGACCGGAAATCACCGGGCCCTGGACTTCTATTTCCCGATCACGCAAATGCTCACACAGCCGCAGATAGACAGTTTCTATCAATTGCTGCAAAGCATTGCGCAGCATCCGCACTTCGATCTGCAATTCATCGGTGAACGCCGCGCCGACCTGACTGCCCAAATGCCGTCTGGCATCCGTCAGGTGGTCGCCGGGCATATCGCCGAAGTTTTCTCTTATCGAACGGATATCCTTGAACGATTTCTGGCTGCCCCTCGACATATCCAGCTCTATGCCAGCGCGCGAGCATTTGAAGAAGATGGCGGCGTGGCAGGCGGCGATTACAATCCGCAACGTGAGAGCATTCAATTAGTTCTGAGGCGCCTCTTTGAAGGCTTCTTTGGAGAAACACCCGGCGTCTGTCCCCTCCTGCATGAGCTCGGTCATATGCTGGACGACTTTGATGCAGCCACCGGTGGGATGGGACGGAGTGCAGGATTACTCCCAGGCTTGAGCCCGCGAGATGGCAACCTGTTTAACTCGCGGGCGAGAAGTTTGTTTATTTCCGGGAAGCGCCTGGAGCTGGAACGCTACCTGGCTCGCTATCGTGGAACCGCAAAGGCAACCGACCCATTTCCCATCGGCCACCCCTATGTCTTTCAAACCGATGGTGAATTCAGCGCGGGCTATTTTGAGATGTTCTTCCGCAACCCCAATTATTTTGCAGCCCAGAATCCGGACTTATATGCGGCGTTCGTGGAGCTTTTTGGTTATGATCCACGCAGGGCCTGGAAGAAGGATTTTCAATTCTACATCGATCAGAATCGGGATTTTTATCTGAGTGGACAACGACCGTGGACGCCGCACCTGAACATACCCCATGATTAGAGCGTGTAGGCAAATTCCTTTTGGATGTCGTTCTGAGACGCAAATGTCTCAACCAATGCAGCGCCTCGCAATGACATGTTAAAGTCCTAATACATTCAAAAAATCCACGGTCATGCGCGCCGTGGCGCCCCAGAGCAATTCGCCATCATAGGGGTGATAGGCGATCAACATCCGCCCCGTGCCCGGACGCTCGAACTCCCAGCGGTTCGAGGGGTTTGCCAGCCAATCGAGCGGAATGGTAAAGATGCGCGCGACTTCATGTTCGCCCACTCTGAAGACTGCCGGCCATTTGACTACTCCCACCACCGGCGTGACCCGGAAATAGGTGATCGTGATCAGGTTGGATAATTTGCCCAGGACTTTCACATCGCCTGGCTGGAGGCCGATCTCTTCGTCGGCTTCACGCAGGGCAGTCTGTTCGGGGGTCGTTTCGCCTTCGTCGCAGGCGCCGCCCGGGAAGGAGACCTGGCCCTTATGTGATTCCACGGTATCAGTGCGGCGCGTGAAAAGCAGGTGCCACTCATCATCATGCCAGACCAGAGGGATCAGCACGGCGGCACATTTGAGACGGGTTTCCTCGGTCAATTCAATTTCCGAAAAGCCATCCGAGGCGGGGTCGCCTGCGATGGCTTCCGCTAAACGTTGGGATATGTAATCTTCCGTGAGTGTGAATAGCATGTTTGAAATAAGAAAGAAGTTAAGCACCGTCCCGCTGGTTAAGGCGGCTCAACAACGTCTTTCAAGTGCACCTTCGGGACGTTCTTCCATTCAATGTTCCGCGCGGACTGGACTGCCACAGTAGGCACATTCCGCCGTGACCTCATCCAACCATTCGACCTCGTCTGGGCGCAGCGCTGCGCCGCAGGAGGGACAGTGAGTAGGGAGTACCGGTCTTTTTGGCACCGGAGCTATTGAAGGCACGCTCGGCAAAACGGTTTTGAGCCATGCCTCCATTTCGGAGGCTTCGTTCTTCAGTCCGCGCTGGTTCAGTTCTGCGATCACGCGCATCCCGGCCTGCTGCAACCTCGGAAACTGTCCACGCTGGGCGAGCAATTCCAGTCCGCGCTTGAGCGCAGGCATTCCTAACTGTATTTGTCCTGCCAGGATGCGGGCCCGTCCGGCCTGCAGATAAAAAAGTGAAGAGCGTGGACCGCCGCGGGCAGCCGCCGTTTGGGCAATCTGTTCAAACAGTTCCGCGGCGCGTCCGTATTCGCCTTTGTCGAAGGCAAAGTTGGCTTCCTGTAAAATAGGCGGGACTTCCTGCGCCAGCGTCTTGCGTATTTGGCGGCGGAACATGCGGCGCATTAGCTTATCTCCTCTTTTTGCTCCACTCCTACTTCTTCTGATAGTTCTTTGCCGCGCGGGTCCTGGCTGGGCTCGATGCGGCGGGCAAAGATCAGGAAGCCTGTGTGCGCCACCATGCGATCGGTAGGGCGGAGGCGGTCGGGTTCGGGTTTATAGAACCGGAGCAGAAGCTCACAGACTTCGACAAACGCAAATCTCGTTTGGCGCAGGGCCTGGAGTGTCTTTTCAACCTGGTTGAATGTAGGAATGATGCAGCATAAGTATCCACCCGGCTTGAGGGCGGCCCGTACCTGGGCGGTGTAATCATAGGCATTCGGCACATCGAGGAAGAAGGCGTCGGCGTCGGTTTCGTCAAAGCCCTGCTGGATGTCGCGCAGCTTGAAATCCACGCGGGCGTCGAGCCCGAAGCGGGTGAGGTTTTTGCGTGCCAAATTTTGCACATCCTGCTTGACCTCGTAAGAGAAGACACGTCCTTCTGATCCCACCGCGAATGACAAGGCAGTCGTCATCGAGCCCGACCCTGTGCCCGCCTCGATGACCCGTTGTCCGGGGCCCACCCCCATGGTCACAAGGATGAAGCCGATATCTTTTGGATAGAGGATCTGGGTCGTACGGGGTAGCTCCGTGATCAGATCCGCCAGGGAAGGCTGTAGCAAAAAAAAAGGCGAGCCGATGTGGCTAAAGACCTGTGTGCCCCAGGGTTTACCGATCAAATCGTCATGCTGAAGAATGCCACGATGCGTCTCGAATTTTGACCCGGTTTGCAATGTAAGGATGAAATGTTTGTGCCGCAGGCCGACCAACTGGGCAAGATCACCGTCACGTGCAATGGAAGTAGGAAAGGTTAATGACATGCAATTATCTTACCATGAGAGTTTTTTCGTTACGGGGTCAGGCTAGTGTCCATGTTTTCAGGAGGGACTGTTGTCTCGACCAACGCAGGGGAAACGGTCTTTCTCAACCTGCGATTGGTGATGACCAGAATGGCAAACAAACCCATGGCCAGTATAACCATGGCAATGGTGATTGGCTGTTGAATGTTGTGCAGCCAATCCGGCTGGTCGAGGGATTTTGAGAGATCTGAAATCGAAAACAGGACGGCCAACGCGTTCCACGATCCATGGAACAGGACGGCCAAAAGATAAGTTCCGAGTAAGCGCAGATAGCGGCGTTGGCGCCATGCCAGGACGATGGCGGCGCCCATGAGCGCGGAGGTTGTGATGTGCAGCAGGCCGGTGCCAATACGCGAGAAGAGCAGGACGGCCCAATCGCCGGGTTGACCGCTGATATTGAGGGTTTCGATGAGACCATAGGCAGCCCCACTCAACGCCCCGAGCGTAAACCCCTGGGCAGGGGTATCCAATTTGCCCGCAAATAGCCAGACCCCGAGGGGCTTGAAAATCTCTTCAATGATGGGGACCAGGAGGGCTACGTAGATCAAAATGGTGACAATCACGGCAGGCTTCGTAACCAGTGGAGCGAGCAGATCGATGGCAGCCTGGGATTGAGGACCGAGGACCATAATTTGATCTGAGAGGGTCTGGAGGTCGGAAGCCAGATGCGGTTGTGTGACGATATACGCGATCACGATGAAAAGGATAACGAGCCCCACGATAATTTCGAATGTGAATAGTAGAAACGGAGCGAGTGTCATTCCAAGGCCGAGAATATTCCAGGTTTGCCAGCGTGTGCCAACCGGGAGTTTTCGGGCGCCAAACATTAACAACACCAGCAATGGGAAGACCACCGCGGGAATGGTCAGGATGGGAAGCACCAGCCAATTGATCGCTTTGATCTCTCCGATCCCATATCCGATCAGGATGGAAACGCCGCCAACCAGCGTCAGGGCGATGATCAGCCAAACCGGTACAGAGAAAGAGACTTCCTGGTCCACAGAGGGCCTGCGAAGGAATTTTTGAAATGAGAAGAAAGCTGCAGCCAGCAGGGTTATCCCTTCGAAGCCAAAGGCTGCCAGAAAGATGGTCTGCTCTGTCTTGA
>DATGYJ010000363.1:0-11216 GCA_035298105.1 Anaerolineales bacterium
CGAAGCTCACCGAACCGGGCAAGCCCGCAACTGTGGCCGTGACATTGTAGCTGCCCCGTTGTGAGTTGGCCGTGAATGCAGCAACAGCCATGCCCCCGCTATCTGTGAGAACTGTGGCGATATTCGTACCACTCTTCGCGAAGGTGCCGCCCGGGCCTGAGTCAGGGGCTGTGAATGTCACATTCACTTCGCTGACAGGATTGCCAGAGGTGTCTAGTACATAGACAGCCAGCGGAAGCTGGAAAGGCAGGGACGGACCCGAATGTTGATTGGATCCCGAGGCAATTCCAAAGGAGGAAGCTGCGCTTGCAGCCGTATACTCATATGCTCCGATGTCACAGGCCATGCCTTGGGGGCGTGTCATGCCACGTTGATCGGTGGCCGGGCAGGTATCAGGATTGGCATGATCCAAAGCAGGACTGGTGGACGAAATGGCATAATAGCCGAATGGCGACAATACTGAAAGCCGGGGATCCATCCCAACCTGATCGGTAGGATCGGGAACAAAACTGGTTGAGCCTGAACAGGCGGGTGAACGCCCAAAAATGTTATGGCCACCAGAGTTCATATTGCTGCTGCTATTAATATAGCAATCCGCGCCGCCGTTTCCAGCCAGAATACTGTCTCCAATTTCAATATGTGCGCTGCTACTTACACTATAGATCGCATAATTACCGGTATTGTTCGTGATCGTGGAATAGTGGATCCGGACCGTCCCAGCGCCGCTATTGGCTATGGCACTTCCAGCAGTGCTGCTGCCATCATTGCCGCTGATGGTCGTGTTGGTAACGGTGATATCTCCGTTGTAGTTGTAAATACCACTCTCGTTATCGAGCAATGCTCCCTGGTCAAAGTGCACTGTGCCTGCGCCATACTTGTAAATGCCATAGCCTCCATTTTGAACGATAAACCTTGAGACGGAAACGCTTGGGCTGCTTGCCGAAATACCATTTGCAGAAGAGGTGGCCTGAATGGTGGAGTAGCCAGTCTGCGAAGTAAAGGTGCTATCCCAACCTCCCAAAAGAGCTAGGTTTTTGGAAATCGTTGCCGGTGCATACGCTCCCGCTGCAACCATAATCGCCTCCCAATCTGCAGCTTTCCCGATCGCGCCGTTAATTGTGAGGCAGGGAGAGGCGGGCAGCGTACAGGAATTCCCGTTGTTGCCGGTGGGAGAAACGAACCATGCAACATTATCCAGATCGAAGCTCACCGAACCGGGTAAACCGGCCGCGGTGGCTCTAACTGTGTAACCGCCTCGTTCCCAATTGGCCGTGAAGACTGAGGCAGTGGCGATGCCGCTGGCGTCCGTCGTTGAAATCGTAACGTTGTTATGTGTATCCGCGAAGGTGCCGCCGGGACCTGAGTCAGGTGCCGTAAAGGTGACTGTTACTCCGCTGATCGGACTGCCAGCCGCGTCTATTGCATAGACGGCCAGCGGGAGATGGAAAGGCAGAGATGGCCCCGAATGTTGGTTGGATCCTGATGCAATTCCATAGGACGCCGCCACACCCAGTGTTGTATATTCGTATGCTCCAATATCACACGTTGCACCTTGAGGACGTGCTACTCCCCGCTGATCGGTAGCCGGGCAGGAGAGAGGATCAGCTCGATCCACAGCCGGACTGGTGGGCACGATGGGATGATAGCCCAGAGGCAAGAACGCTGACAACCGAGGATCTACTCCGACCTGATCGGTGAGAGCCGGAATAAAACCACCTGAGCCGGAGCCGGAACACGCAGGGGAACGACCAAAGATGTTGTGACCAATAGAGATCATACTGGTGCCGCTGCTAAGATAGCAATCGGTACTGTTTCCTGCCAGAATACTGTTTCCAATTTCAATACGCGCGGTGTAGCTTACGTTATCGAGCGCGTAGCCGGTATTGTTCGTGATCGTGGAATATTGAATCCGGACAGTCCCGGCCCCCGCAGCTATCGCACTCCCGGCAGTACCGCTGCCGCCATTGCCGGTAATAGTCGTGTTGGTGATAGTAGCATCTCCGATGTAGTTGTAAATGCTAATCTTGTTACCGATCAGTGTCCCCTGATCGATGTTCAGCACGCCTCTGCGATTATGGTAAATACCATAATCGCTGTTTTGAACGATAAATCTTGAAATGAAAACGATTGGGCCAACTACTACAATGCCGTCCGCCGTGATGTTCCCATCGACCGTCGAGTAGCCGGTTTGCGAAGTAAAGGTGCTATCCCAGCCTCCGGAAAGCGTAAGACTTTTGGAAATCGCTACTGGCGCATACGTTCCCACAGCCACCAGCACACCATCCCCCCCTGCAGCTTTCCCGATCGCCCCGTTGATCGTCAAACAAGGTGACGTAGCCAAATGACAGGAGTTCCCATCATTGCCAGTGGGAGCAACAAACCAGGCGGCATTCGTCAGCGCGAAGCTCGCCGAGCCGGGTAAGCCGGCCACGGTGGCTGTGACAGTGTAACTGCCCTGTTCCGAATTAGCAGTGAACACCGAGGCAGTGGCGATGCCACTGGCGTCGGTAGTTGAAATCGTAACATTGTTATGTGTATCCGCGAAGGTACCGCCGGGGCCTGAGTTGGGCCCTGTAAATCTGACATTCACACCACTAACAGGGCTGCCGAAGGCGTCCATGACATAAACTGCCAAAGGGATTCGGAAAGGCAGAGATGGCCCCGAATGTTGGTTGGATCCTGATGCAATTCCATAGGACGCCGCTGCACCTATAACCGTATATTCGTAGGCTCCAATATCACAGGCTGCGTCTTGAGGACGTGCCACTCCCCGCTGGTCAGTGGTAGGACAGGAGGCCGAATTGGCATGATCTACCGCCGGACTGGTGGACGAAATCGGATAATAGCCTCGCGAAAATAAGGCAGAGAGTTGAGGATCGTTCCCGATCTGGTCGGTGCGATCAGGCACAAAACTAGAAGAGCCAGAACACGCAGGGGAACGACCAAAGATGTTGTGACCGGTCGAGGTCATATTGCCGCTGCTGACATAGCAGTCCGCACCGTTGTTTCCTGCTAGAATGCTGTTCCCAATTTCAATACGAGCATTGCTGTATGGGCTGTAGATTGCATAGCTACCTGTATTGTTGGTAATCGTGGAATATTGAATCCGGACAGTCCCACCAGTGCTCTCAACGGCATTTCCAGTAGCGCCACTGATAGTCGTGTTTGTGAAGGTCACATCTCCAGAATTGTTGTAAAAACCACGGCTGTTCCTGATCAGGGCACCCTGCTCAAAGCGCAACGTGCCTGCACCACTATGGTAAATACCATCATCGCTGTTTTGAACAATAAATCTTGAGATAGATACATTTTGGCCATTGCCGGAAATGCCGTCAGCCGTGACGTTCCCATCGACCGTCGAGTAGCCGGTCTGAGAGGTGAACGTAGGATCCCAACCTCCGGAAAGCATAAGACTTTTGGAAATCGTTACCGGCACATACGTCCCCACTGCAACCAGGATGAGATCCCCATTTGCAGCTTTCCCAATGGCACCATTAATCGTGAGGCAAGGTGAGGTGGGCAGCGTGCAGGAATTTGAATCGCTGCCGGTGGGAGCAACAAACCAGGCGCTGTTGGTCAGGGCAAAGCTCACCGAGCCAGATAAGCTCTCGACGCTGGCGACAACGTTGTAGCTGCCCAATTGCGAGTTAGCTGTCAGCGCGGAGGAAGAGGCAAGACCCCTGTCATTGGTGGTTGCAACCGTCGTGTTCGTCCCTGTATCGGCGAAGGTGCCGCTCGGTCCGGAGGCGGGGGCGTTGAAGGTGACATTCATCCCGCTGACGGGGCTGCCAGATGCATCGATGACATAGACTGCCAGAGGCAGCTGGAAAGGCAAGGAGGGACCCGAGTGTTGATCGGATCCAGATACAATTCCAAAGGAGGTTGCTGCACCTGGTGTTGTATACTCATACGCTCCAATGTCACAAGCTGTGCCTTGTGGACGTGTCATGCCCCGTTGATCGGTGGCAGGGCAAGAGGCGGGGGTAGCATGATCTATGGCAGGGCTGGTGGACAAAATGGGTTGATAGCCCCCTGGAAATAAGACAGATAGCTGAGGATCAACACCCACTTGATCGGAAGGATCTGGAACAGGACCCGATGAGCTGGAACAGACCGGGGAATGGCCAAAAACGTTATGACCGGTGGATATCATATTGGCAGTTCCGACGAAACAATCTCCGCCAGGATTTCCCGCCAGAATGCTGTCTCCAATTTCAATGTGTGCACTGCTGTTGAGGCTGTAAATCGCATAGGAGTCGCCATTGTTAGTGATGGTTGTGTATCGAATGCGGATCGTTCCGCTGCTATTACTAATGGCAGCGCCAGCCGTTCCCAAAGTATGATTGCCGCTGATGGTTGTGTTGGTGAAGGTTGTGTCTCCACCACCGTTATAAAGACCATTGTTGTTATTGATCAATGCGCCGCGGTCAAAGTTCAATGCCCCCCCGCTGTGATAGAGGCCGTAGTGACTATTTTGAATGATAAACTTTGAAATGGAGACATTTGCGACGCCTAGAGTAATGCCATCCGAAGTAACGTTTCCATCAACCGTCGAGTAGCCGATCTGTGAAGTGAAGGTAGTATCCCAACCTCCAGAAAGTGTCAGCCTCTTGGCTGTGGCTGCCGGCCCATAAGTCCCAACTGCAACCAGAATGGCATCCCCGTCCACGGCTTTGGCGAGCGCGCCATTGATCGTCAGGCAGGGCAATATAGGCAAATTACAGGGGTTTGTATCGCTACCAGTGGGGGAAACAAACCAGGCAGCGTTGGTTAGGGCAAAATTTACCGAACCAGATAAGCCGGAGACTGTGGCTAGGACTTCGTACATGCCCCATTGCGAATTGGCCGTGAAGATGGATGAAACTGCTACACCTTCACTATTGGTGGGAACTGTGGTGATATTGGTGCCACTATCAGCGAAGGTGCCGCTTGGACCGGAGACAGGTGCAGTAAACGTGACATCTATACCGCTGACTGGACTTCCCGAGTCGTCAACTACATAGGCTGCCAAAGGCAGTGGCAAGGGAAGCGATACTCCTATTCGCTGATAATTTCCACTGCTAATTCCAAACGAAGCGGCTGTACCTGACGCTGTATATTCATATGCACCAATATCGCATCCGCTGCCTTGCGGGCGCGCCATGCTACGTTGATCGGTAGCTAAACAGGTTGCCGGATTACCTCGGTCAATGGCCGGGCTGCCGCTTAGCAAAGTATGATAAGGAGGAGCACCGATCCTGTAAGTGCTGAGTAACGGATCAACACCAGTTTGGTCACCTGTGCTGGATACAAATGTGCACCCGGTAGTTGTGCGTACCAGGTTGTAGCCAGAGCTCGTAAGGATCCCTGCACAATCCTGCCCAGATGCTGATGTCGAATTGTTCGCTAGGATACTGTTCTGTAGAACCACCGTGCCAGTTGAATAATTGTTAATCCCAAGTTTTGCATTGCGACTCACAGTACTGTTTTTCAAAGTCAAGGTGCTGTAATTGTAAATAGCATCGACGCCCTTATTGTCACTTACAGTACTATTGTTCATGACAACGGTGCCATTGAAGATAAAAATACCAGCGCCACCGAACCCCGAGCTCTTGGCACTGTTATTGGTGATGGATGTATAGTCCATTGTCAGTGCGCCATAGTTTTGGATACCGCCTCCTGTTGTCTGGCTTACATTGCCGCTCACTTCATTATTCCTTAGAGTCAATGTACCCCCGTTATAAATTCCACCTCCGGCCGATTGGCTTGTATTGTCACGTACCTCACTATGAATTAGAGTCAATGTACCCGTGTTATAGATACCACCGGCGATCGACTGGCTGATGTTGCTACGCACCTTACTATCACTTAGCGTCAGCGTACCGGTATTGTAGATACCACCTCCCTGGGAAGTAGTGAAACCGCCCTGGATCGTGAAGTCTTCCATAGTGGCACCAACAGCTGTGTTAACAATAGCTCGCCGTGTTCCCTGCCCGTCGATAATCGATATACCGCTCTGTGTGCCAAATGTGCTATCCCAACCACCTGATAGCGTGATAGCTTTGTTGATTAGCACAACCTCAGTGCCAGTACCCGTATAGCTGCCGCTCGCGACGGCAATCGTGCTTCCAGAGGCGGCTTTATTGATTACACCATTAATGGTCTGACATGGCCTCATTTGGATATCACAGGAATTTGAGTCAGATCCACTCGGGGAAACATAAAAATAAGTGGAGAAACTCGCCAGATTGAACACCAATGGGGAACTATAGCCGTCCGCTGTAACATTTATAATAAAATTTCCCGATTGATTATTTGCTCTAAGAATTGCAGAAGTGGCAATCCCATTGCTGTCTGAGATCGCCGTTGTTAGATTGGTGCCAGTGTCGGCAAAGGCAGCGCTTGCTCCTGAGGCAGGCGCAGTAAACGTAACCGCCACGCCGCTGGCAGGATTACCGAGATCATCCATGACATAAACGGCCAGGGGCAAGGCAAAATCAGTTGAGACTTGTGCCATCTGGTTTGACCCACTCAGTACATTGGTGCTTTTGGATGTGACAAATTCATAGGCACCGACATCACAGGTACTGTCCTGTGGACGCGTGATGCCTCTTTGATCGTTGGATAGGCAGGTATTGTTGTCCCCGGCATTGATCGCCGGGCTACCCGCTTGCAAGGCATGGACTGGCAGGTTGCCAGTCAGGGTTGAGTTAATCAGGGGATCTACATTGAAATGATCGCCTATACCGGAGATCACTGTGCAGCCCGCTGTGCTGCCGATAATATTGTGATTGGAAGAAGCAACAACGCTAGAGCAATCCGGGCTATTGACAGTTGCCGTATTTTTGGCCAGGATGCTGTTTTGAATGGAAAGCGTTCCACTCTCCATGGTGATCCCGCCGCCTGTTCCACTGGAGCTGTTATAGGCAATAGTGGAGTTGTTGATCGTAATCGTCCCACTGACGGCATAGATCCCGGCGCCCGAGGAACTGGCTGTATTACCACTCATGGTGCTGTTCAGCAGGGTGAGAGACGGATTATTATACATAAAGATTCCCGCTCCTCTCCCGGCTCTATTATTGATGACCGAACTATTTTTCAGGGTCAGGTTGGCACCATAAAGGTAGACCCCACCGCTATCATTGCCAATATAAGAATTTTGAACAACGAAACGCTCCACGACGACATTCGAACCGACCGCATTCGCCAGGATCGCGTTGTGGACTCCGCCTCCGTCGATGATGGAGGCGCCATTTTGGACGGTGAAGGCAATGTCCCAACCGCCCGATAAAGTAATACTCTTGGAAATCGTCACAACATTATTGGCCGTACTTGTGTAGGTGCCGCTGGCTACTTTAATGAGGCTGCCTGCTGAAGCTTTAGAAATTGCCCCATTGATCGTGGCGCAAGGAGCATCGGCGCCAGAACAGGAATTCAGATCATCTCCCTGGCTTGTCACATACCAGGTGACACCGGATAGGCTCGTGACTTCATCCTGAAAAGAATCAAGGTTAGGAACTTGTTCTCCGTTTGTTTCTGGGGTCGGGGTTGGCGTCGCGGGAGGCTCTTCCATTGTCACCGGCGCGGGCGTCTCAGTCACTTGCGGTGTTGGGGTGGGTTGGGCATCTTGAGCAGGATCCGTCTTTTTAGAGAGCGACCATTCGGTATCGGTCTGGTTGAAGTGCAGGCTGATATTGCCGCGTTGTGCATTGACCAGGACCAGCTCGCGCACCGCCATGCTGATATCTTTCGGCGTCACTTCCATGCGCCAGACGAGCTCCGTTGGACGGGTGCTCGGCTGCAGCAGGCTTTCATCATAGATCCAGAGCGCGGGCTCCGAGACATTGAAATCATTTGCGGTTTTCTGGTACCAGCCTGCGGCCCCGTCTAGAGCAGTTTGCTGCGCTTGCCCTGGCTTGATCGATGGTTGGGTAGAGAGCGAAAGGTCCGGTGAGACCTCCCCGCTGATGGAATACAAATCTCCATTTTCATTCGTATTGACGATCAGTTCGCCCCCCACAACGGGAATATCCGCATATTTCTGCTGGTAATGAACGGTTAAGCGGCCGTTGCCGGAATGCTTACTTTTCATCTCCGCTAGATCCCGCCCGGGGTTCTTCAACCCAAATTCCGAGCCAAAGCGTTTGGCCAGCGCCATGCCCGGGTCCGCTGGACGAGCCAGGCTGGATATCCCTAGCGCTTTCGCAGCGGGAACCACACGTCCACTTTCCGGTCCGATGAAGTTGACTTTGCCCGTCTGGGCATTGCGGCGACGTTGAATACCGTCCCCGGCCTGGGCCGCGACGGCTGGCAAAGAAAAGCCAGAGAACAGGATCGATAAGATGACAAGAGTGGACAGGATTTGCAAAAATCTACGTTGGATGGACATGATGGTTCTCTCTATATTGCGATATTCCCCTGATATGGAGTAATGCTCAGGGTAATTGTTTTTCCTGATGCGCCGCTGGCATGCACTGGCTAGACTGTGCGAGGCCCTGCATTCCCGCCAAGCATTCGGGCAGGCAATAGTATAGTGAAGATTATTACAATCAACAAGACGATATCTGTCACTTTGAAGTTACAGTTTCGTACGGAGTGACATGACCAGCGAATCAGAAGAGCCTTCAAAATTGCCCTAAAGCGTTCCAATTCAGTATGATGACTTTTATATTAGAGGCGGTATCATCATTCCGTGACCACTGTCCTATCATCCCCTTGCGGGACTGCCCAGCCCTTCACGAATATTGCGTTCATCAAATAGGTTCTCCAGGTTTGCCGTGAAAGGGTGCCCTCGACTTTTGCTCTTTAGGCAAAGTTGAGGAAAGGATGCGGGAGTGTGCTGAAGGGTTTCTCTGAAAATTATCTTGGCCACTTTCCGCTCTTCATACCGCCCGTGACTGAACAAGCGATACCACCCACTCCAATCCCCAGCGGTAATCCCTTAGGCTATCAGGATCTGCGTTACGGTATGTCTCCCCAAATTGAAGATCTCCCCTATCACCATCCCCATTGCCCGCCAATAGACCCGCTCTTGCCCAAAGGCACTCCGATGACTTTCCAACAACTCAAACAACTTTTGTATCAGCAACGGTTGTGTGCTATTCTTAAGCATGAAAGCCTCCTAGCAAAGTTCGGTTTCGCAACCTAAACTTTACTCAGAAGGCTTTCTCTTTTCAATGCCCTCCCCTCAAAAGGCCAAACTCGAGGGAACTTCTTTCCGGGCGAACCTTTCTGTGGTTTGCGTTTGCTATCTACCGGAGCTCGCGGAAAAATTGGCGGACATCGTTGAGCCATACCTCAGGCACGGTGAGGGCAGCGTAGTGGCCACCGTGTGGATACTCGGTCCAACGCACGATGTTATTCCCTTCTTCGCCATATTTGCGGATGGCAATGTCACCATCCTGGAAGACAGCTACTGCGGTGGGCACACCGGAATTTGCTTTGGGTGCCCAAGCACTTAGGTCGTGGGCGTTCTCGTAATACATCCGAATACTTGACGCGGCCGTACCGGTAAACCAGTAAATCATAAAGTTTGTTAAGAAGCGCTCGCCAACTTCCGCTGGATCCATTAATTGTGTCATCCAGGCCATGAAACCAACCGGCGAATCGGACAGGGCATAGGCCACCAACTGCGGCTGATGGGACTGCAGCAAGTTGAAACCGAATTTCACCTGCAGGAATTCCTGCATCACCTCCAGCCGTTTCTTTTCGGCTGGCGTAAACTTCGCAAGATCAGCTTCGTCGACTGGACCCATTGGCATAAAACCCATGGTTGCGGCGTTGAGGTGCAAGCCAATGAACTTCTCGGGTGCCAGGCGGCCCATCTCCGGACCAATGATCGCACCCGCGTCACCGCCTTGCACAGCAAATTTATCATAGCCCAGGCGGTCCATTAGTTCAATAAAAGCCTTGCCCATACGAATGTTGTTCCACCCGACTTCTTTGGTCGGGCCAGAAAAAGCATAACCAGGCAGAGAGGGAATGACTACATCAAAGGCATCCTCGGACTGTCCGCCATGGCTTACTGGATCGGTCAGCGGTTCGATATGGTGCAGGAATTCGACAAATGACCCAGGCCAGCCGTGGATTAGCATGAGCGGCGTGGCGTTCGCTTCCTTGGATTTAACATGGATGAAATGAATGGTTTGGCCGTCGATCTCGGTTGTAAAGTGCGGCAGCTTGTTCAGCTCTGCTTCTTTTTTGCGCCAGTCAAAGCGCAGTGCCTTTTTCGCCAGATCTTTTAAGGTGGCAAGTTCTGGCCCGCCATAGTTTTGCCCACTGATTACTGCTGGCCAAATTGTCTTTTTGATCCGCTCGTGCAAGTCGTCTAATTGCGCCTGTGATATCCTTATTTTGAGTGGTTTGATATTCATGTTATCTCCTCTAAATCCTATTGATAATATGGTCGGATTATAGAGGAGAAGGTTTGGCATGTCTTGAACGTAGGCGACAACTTTTCCTAAACTGGCTCACCCCGGTGTTTGTTTCCATCTGAAGTATAGCCTGTAAAGCGCCTGAGCATTCGGGTCATATGCGGCAGATCCGCGTAATCGAGTTCATATGCCACTTCAGATAGCGTGCGACCTTGTCGCAGCAGTTTTACAGCCGTTCGGGCACTGTTGATTTGCCTTACTCGACGTGGAGACATGCCAATGGTTTTTATAAAATATCGCTGAACGGAACGAAGCGACATATCTACAGGTTGGTTTTCAAGGACATCCCTAATAATGGGATCAGCCTTTAAGCAACCTCGTTTCTCTTGCTCGGCTACAAATTCGTCAATATTCTCGTATGTTGGAAATTTCCAAGTTATCCCCTGTAGGATAAAGGTGCCTTCCGAAGGAATGGGTAGGAGCTCTCCCCCATTGAGCATCGTTGTCATCGGAATACCTGTAAAGATCGCCCAAGGTTTGTAACATATCCCAATATGTTTGTCACCAGAAGAATAGGGGACTTGTGCTGTTTTGAAGGCAGGACCACATAATAAAACCTTCGTTTTACCGTCATGAGTTCTAGTGAAAATCATGTCCCAACTTGCATCGGCCGATGCGACATACACGCCATCGGTTAGTTTTTCCGAGCGCCAAAGAAAATCAACTAGTACCTCAACTTGATTAAGTTGTAGGGGAAAGATAAGATAGACGGATGGCGCACGGAAAACACGAAGTCCATCTGAAAGAAGAAGAACGACGGAAATTGATTGGGATCGTATCCAAAGGTCGAAATAAAGCTGTGGT
>DATGYJ010000364.1:0-12965 GCA_035298105.1 Anaerolineales bacterium
AAGCATTTTTTCCCATTGCTGCAACGTTATCTTTGCGAGCCGCCGCGCTCTCGACCTCAACAACTCGCTTGGGTCAGAGCTTTCATCCAGCAGATCTCGATGTCCGGAACTTTCCCTTAAGTTAGCGCATATGCGATACTGGCCCCCATATATAGGGGTGTAAAACGGCGTATAACCAACGTTTCTTCAATGATCTGCCTTCGCTCTCCCTTCGCTCTCGTCTCGCTTCGAACCTATAGCCAAAACACCCGCCAAATATGGACAGGCGGGAATACGCAATAAGTAAGAAGTGGAGAAAGTCGATATTCGCGATTAGAGAATAGTGATGAGTGGATCAGGACGAACTGGATGTACATTGCAGCCAGGAACAGGCAGTTGCCACCTATGGGCCTTACCAGAGTACCAAAACCTGTTTTTTCCCTGAAATCAATCCTTCGCTAATCCTTCGCTAATCCTTCGCTGATCTCTCGCTGGTCTCTCCTGGCCGGATCTACCCCCATATGTGGCCCATGCCATTTCGATCATTGCATGGACCGGGGAGAAGGTAAACACCTGTTCGGAGACATGGGATACAAAATGTCTCACTTCCATTGGCACATTCCGACTTTATCACACGAGATAGAGTCAACTTAAGAAATCTTTTCTGGGCTTTGGACTTTATACACTGGATAAACTCTTATGAAGCTTTAAAAGCAGGAGATATTCGATCGGCATCATTTGAAGGCTCAAATCTGTTATGTCTTGTACGTAGGAATACTGAGATCCAAAACCCCAATTGGGAGGTAATTCTTGACATCTTCTCCGCTCCTCATGAACATATGGTGACTCAACGAGATCCAGGGACAACGATGATCCTCTGAATTTCAGCCAGCAGCCTCGTCTGTCCAATAGTAGAAAGATTGCTAAGTACGGCAATCGTATAATTCTTCTCAACCTGATGCATGACAATGCCCGAATAGCCTGGAATGCTGCCCGTGTGTCCAACCAGACTTTGATCATCAATGACCAAATGCCGAATGCCTAATCCGTATCCAGTCTGCTCAGGAATATCTGCATCTGCAGTCTCTACAAATGTTTCCATTTGTAACAAGGATGTATCTGACAGAACCTGTCCATTGAAAAGTGCGTGAGCGAATCGAGCCACATCCTGCGAAGTCGATAAGATGCCGCCGGCCGCATATGCGCCCGACTCAAGGGAGCGGCGGAATCCAGATAAATTCCGGCGGCCCAGGTGTAAGAGCGTCTCGTCATATCCGTTCGCTATTGCCATGTCGTCAGGATAATTCAGGAAAAAAGTGTCGTGGAGATTCAGCTTTGCCAAGACGTTCTCTTGCAAGATCGCCGAGTAAGGTTTCCCAGTTGCCTTTTCGAGAATCACCCCGAGAAGCAAATAGTTGGAATTGGAGTATTCATGCCGCGAACCAGGGGAAAAACGGAGTGGCTTATCTTGCATGATGCGAATCAGTTCATTGGGTTGCCATGTCTTGTTCGGCTTGCCGAACCAGCCGATTTGAAACCAAGTGTCTTGAGCATAATCCGGCAAGCCCGAGGTGTGGCTGAGCAAATTTCTGATCGTAATGTTTTCTGCACTGGATACTTGAATCCATTGATTAGTCTTTTGATCTAAAAAGAGGGAGCCGTTGTCCACCTCTTTCATCACTAGGGTGGCGGTGAACAGCTTGGTGATACTTCCCAGGTAGAGGTGGTGGTCGAGCGTCAGGGGACATGGATGAGCCATATCCGCGTATCCAGCCACTCCATTCCAGGTTTGTCCATCTGGGAACATGACCGTAACCTGGAGTCCAACGCCGCCTTTTTGAGTGCTGTACTCGTTGAGTACATCCTGCAATCTCATTCTCGTAGATGAACTATTGTCTCCCTGATTATCTAAAGTACTTACACGACAGGCTCGGTTTCTCTCTTTTGTGAGAACAGTGATGTAGCCCAACCATCCTCCGATGAGCAATACAAAGATCCCAAATGTTATTAACAAAGAGGTCTGCCACTTCGAGGACCATTTCGTCATTTATGCCGTCTGGCCCTTAACCATGCCTATCGCTAACTTGGCGCTGCCAGTACACAAGCTCGTTTCCACTTTGATCATCTTTCAGGTCGCGCACTGCCCGGCGCATTCGCTCGAAAATCACAGCCAGTAGGATAAAGGGAACCAAGAGGCTGAAATTGTATATCTCCAAGGAGATCCACTTGATTTGATACATGACGACCGGCGCGTTCAGAAAAAGATGCAAGCCCACCGCGCTCAGAAAGCCATACAGGAGATACCGGCCTCCTCGCCGCATCCCAATTACCATGACGGCTGTAAATACTCCGTGCGCGAAACAGGTCATCAACCGCTCATTGAAATAGCCGGTGTAAGCATACCAAGGTAAAGAGGCATAGGCTGGATTTTGCGCTATGGCATAGGCGAGAAAGCCGGCTTCTCCGAGTCCAAAGCTGACACCCAGCACAAAGCCTACCCATAGTGCACTCGCACAGCTAATCACCATCTTCCAAGCTGGCCTCAGCAGCAAGGGGAGAACCTTGACCGCTTCTTCAAACAGTGGCGTGACCAGCACCCCGAAAGCCAGAAACCAGGCTGGCGATGCCAGACCTAGGCCCGGTGGAACGTGGAATGCCTGACCCACGAGGACAGTCGCTTGCCGCTTAAGGATTAGATTGGTGATGGCGCTTAACGGCAATCCCAAGATCAGCAGCCAGAAATAGCGTTTCTCGTACCCGGTAAACAAGTAAATCAGCCCGCCCCAAAAGGCTAAGCAGGTGACCAGGGTAATCACAGCCATGATGTAGATCTGTGGAATCATTTATGCTCCATTTGAGTTCGAACCGCGGCGATAAACGCCTCTTCATCGGCTGGCGTCAATCCATATTTTTCTTTCTCCGTCTCGACCAGGAGAATATTGTTGAGGGCGGCTGTCGCGCACATCTTGACATTGCCCACATCAGCGTAAGGCACCTTAAAGAGGGCAATGCCGGGGAAGCGAACAGTCGACCAGATGGTTAGGCTCAAGTTCCTGCGCCGGATTGTACGAATCTCAGTCAACGGGATACGGTAAGTGAGGACGGCTCCATAACGGAGAGTCAAATCATCTTGCCCGAGTTCATATCGCATCGTTGGGAACCAGAAGGCAAGGACCAGAAAGGCGACAGCAACGAGAGAACAAATGATCACAGTCACGATCACGCCGCTGGAAGACAATCCCATCGCGAGCGCAGGTGCAATCGCGAGGGCAAAGATGATCACTGCCATCAGGATCAGCCACGCCCAGCCATAGGAAGGACGTGGTTGGAAGGTTTTTATTGGGTTATGCAGTTGGGTGTCCATTTATTCGTTGCGCTCCATTCCAGAATCTAGTCCTGAGGTACGTTCATTCCGCCCGATCAACAGCTACTTGCTGCTTCGCTATTACGGTACTGTGATCGTTCCGTCGCTCAGCCCGGTGCAACAGCCAGATACCGTAGCCCGAAAGCAATCCGGATACAATCACCTCTGCTAGCACCTGGTCGATTTCTGGGCTTTCGGTAGAGATCAAGGTGATATTCCCGCTCCCAAGGAAGCTTGTGAAATTAATCAGGGCATGTAGAATCACCAGCGGCCAGATATTACGGGTGTAAGCCAATGGTGCCACAAAGGCCATACCCACCAGAAAAGCTCGCACAAGCTGCAAGGCTGTTGCGCCGAGATCTTGGCCCAAAAGGATGTTTCCCAGGTGCACCAGGGAAAAGACTGCTGCCGAGAGCAGGGCTGCCCTCAGCAAGCCGCGCGGCAGAAAGACCTGCAGTACGACCCCGCGGAAAATGGCTTCCTCGATGAATCCACCCACTAAAAAGGACGCCGCGCCAAATAGGATCAAAGCTGGGTCCGTCACTCTTATTCCGACGAATACATTGCTGATAATAGCCAGCAGCACGATCAGAATGATTGGCAGATAAGGTAAAAGAACTCGCCAGCTCTTAATTCGGGCAAACCCGGCTTCCTGCCACCAATTGAGAGAAGCAAGAACAAAGACGGTAAGTATGAGTCCCGTTGTTCGGCCCAGCAAAATTTGCGCTTCCTGAGGAAGCACTGGCAGCTGAAACGGCCACCATTGGCCAAGAATAGTGATGAGCGAAACCAGGATGGCAAATAACAATGGGTGGCGGACAGCAAAAGCTTTCATCGGTTGCCTCTTTGTCATTTTAAGAATACCCAGTCTGCGCAACAAAAATGTTACGAGCCGCGTAAAAAATCGTGTCAAACAGGGCGCGCTTCGTGGGGTGAATCATATCTACACCGGTTACTCCGATCTGATTGGCGACAAAATTCAAACGTGTTCTTGTATGAATCCGAAATCTGGTGTTGACCACTTAAGGATTTTCGACGATCGGTAACTCAATAAAAGATGGATGAGCTGTATCTTGCAGCAGATGAACCACCGGTGCAGGGTTCAGAATCGGTGTTGTGAAGTTGCCCGCATCCGCGAATGTAATCGCAACGCGGATATACTTCCCAGGCATGAATTCGTAGGCGGTGGGCAGCAGATCAAAGACCAGCTCTACTGGCTCTCCAGCTCGGATCAGGCGCCGGTCGGTTTCATGGAATGTATGGAATGGTAGGCCGAGATATCCATATGGAGCCTGACTCAACGCGCGGTTCGAAGCCCTGAGGCAACCTTCGGTGATATATGTTGAATTTCCCTGCTGATCCACCTCCTCCAGATAAGTGAACAGATCCAAGTCCGGGGCTTCGGTGGCTAGCCAGACATGTAGAATAGGATGACCAGTTACCTGTACTGCCTGAGTGAGAACAGGCGTGGTGAAGGTCAGTGCTTTAGCGTCGTTGGCGCGCATATTTGGGTAGTTGCGGGCAATCGCTGGGGAAGCCCATCGAGGTTTTTCTCCGGAGGTCGTGGAATAATCTACGGTATAGGCAGCCGATTGCGCAGTGGTGCCGATTGGCAATGTCGAAACAAGACTACCCTGATTTTCGGATGAATTATCCGTAAGGAAGTAATACCGATTCAACACCTGGTTTTTCAGAGGCCACATGTCTGAAACCCCAGAAGCTGCGTGGATGGTCGTGGTCCCGTCTCCGCGCATGATGGAATAATGGATGGGCGGCTCATCCATAATCCCATTATCAATGCCTTTGAGCCAGTAATCGAACCAGCGGTGAGCTTCAGCCCCATAGTCGACATCTTTTTCCTTCCCTTCAATATTGCTGTGATCAGTGGGGCGGATTAGCAGACGCTTAGGGACGGTCAAGTTGGCATAGATCACGAGATCATCCCGGGCGTAGATATCAAACCAGCCATCGATCAGGTAAACGGGGATCCCAGATTGGTTGATTCGACCGAGGATCATGTAGAGCCATTGCTCCTCTTCCCATCCTTTTTCTCCTTCTGAGGATGCATCGTCCCGGAATGCCATTTCCGGCATTTCGGTTACAAGATCGGCAAGTGCATTGCCCTGGCGCTCTTTACGCGCTTGCGCCAGTAACTTGCCATCTGGATCCCGATCTACAGGTGTAGATAACAGGTCAAACGTTGTATTCGCCATGGCATAAAACTTCAAGAAAGCTTCGTCGCGGATTCCTCCGGGATATACGACCGCGCTGTAGTTGTCCATCCAGGTTGTGGCAGGCAGGATGGCTTTCAGGTGTGGGTTACCGGTGCTGGCCGCCTGGAACTGGACCTGGGCTTGAATGGAGTCGCCGAACATACCGATGTTGCCATCACACCACGTCTGATCTGCAATCCAGTTCAGGATCTCATTCGTTTCCCTGGCTCCGGCTTCTGGAGAGAGGTCAAGCTTCCCAAAAGAGGCGCCCGTTCCTGGACGCTCCACGACCACGACAACGTAGCCATGCTTCACCATTTCCCCAACCCACTCGGCTTTAAAGATTGCATCTACTCGATTTTTATCAGGCACCAGCCAGGTCAAAACCCGTGCCACGAGATTTTCATACCACTTCATCTCTGCCAATTGAGCCAGATTATTCTTGCCCGCTTCATCGAAAACTGTCCATGTTCTTCCATAGGGGGTGTATTTGAACAAAACAGGGTATGGTTGGTCTGCCGGAATCCCCTTCTTCGTGGGAAGATAGACGTCATAAGCCAGGCGCGTGCCATCCCATAACGTCAAAAAGTCAGAAGCCCGTTTGTAACCATCGTACATTTTTGCTGTGTAGCCCTGGTATTTGCCGAATTCGGAAATCTTCTCTTCCTGATTTGTTCGCAGAGAAAGCGAACCTAAAACGAACACTGTCAAAAGTGTGGCCATCGGGATCAACACTTTCTTTTTGAATAGGTACTGCTTGACTCTTTTCATTGTTACCTCATTTGAAGAATCCCTTGACGAGTTGATCAAATATTTTCCAGAAACAGAACTGCTCCTTTGCAGGGTAACTTGAGTGACGCCTTGCCATTGATTTAATTGGCTTTGATCGGAATCGTTGATTTGTAATTCAATCGGAGGCTAATCGCGATGATGGCAGCAGGAAAAAATCCGAGTACGATGACCGTGGGGATGTGTGACCCGTCGAAAACAAGCGTCTGATACAGCCATGGCACAATTGCATCCACGAACCAGAAGAGGACGAAGACAAACCAGAGTGATCTTGGGTGTGCCGGCCATTTGTGTGCGATCCAGAACACGATGATGGCGTTGATGACAAAAGCAACGACAAACATGAATTGCATTTTGAAATCTGTGCCTTTATCCCCAACATCGATTTCTGGATGTGTAGTCGCAACTATGAGAAGACCGCCGATTGCATAGCCGATGTAGCCAAAGCATGCCGTCATAATGGACTTGACAATCTGAGCAAGCAGGGGATTTCGTTTCCTCGGTTCTGCCGCCTGGCTCCTTACAGATCGGTGCTCCCACCACACGACCCAGATGGAAAAGACGAGCGTTTGCAAGGTAATCTCAGCGAAGCCCATTAGGTGGTACCACATCGGTATTCTCGAGTAGAGCATGCCTTCGATGGAACTGGGCGCAGCAGCAGGGGTGGAAAGAATTCCAATCGAGACGAGCAGACCCCATAGGATGAGCCAGCCGTACTTCCTTTCAATCAAGAGGTCGCGTATGGGCCACAGCGCGATAGCAAAGATCAGGCCGCGAACGGGTTGCAGGGCTAAGTGAAGGAACACATTGCGTTCGCCGATTGGGAGCATGAAATCGCGGATGATTTCACGTGCGAAGATGGCGTTGTAATCGAATACGTTCGACATGATGATGCCGTAGATGAAGTAGGTTAGTGTATGTGCGATGATGACCCTCAGTGCGAACACCATGAAAGTGTGCCAGGTGTTTTTGGCGTTCATATTTACTCCTTTGAACCAAGAGAAGATCTCAACCCAGTACGATACAGGCCATTCAGTACACAATTTAACAATGAAAAATCCAACCTGCTTACTTCTTATTCGTATTGCTCTCTCCTTCCTGTGTGTTAATCCTTCGCCAAGCTATGGCGAAGAAGTCTGGAGATGGGCAAGTCACTCAAACGTCGGAATACTTAGAAGAACGTGCTTACGAATTCCACATATGAAATCTGTAAATACCGCGGAGCACGTGGCGCAACCCGAGAACGACTGACACAATGGCGAAACCGAGCAGCACAGATCTGAGTACCCCATATGGGTAGCCTGCCCATACGCTTTCGAGTTCCAGTTCGGATCTCTCAGTATTCATTATGATTTCTCCTTTACGCAAAACATACTTTTGTTCTCATCATATAGAGTGCCCGCAACAAAGTCGTTACGGGCGCGTTAAATGCTACAGTCTGATTCCTGCCAGCTCTTACGCATTCTACATTCAGCTGAAAACAAAGAGGGTGGATATTAAGAGTAGCTCAAAGACCAATCCTGCTGCGGCGATAAAGGTTGTTTTTCGTAACCCTGGTTTCCCGGCATGCGACTCCCTCGACAGAAGCCACAGCAGAATCGATGCAAAGAGAAAACTTGTGACCAGTCCGGGGGAGTATTCCTTTCGAATGAGTATCCAAAGAACATTCCAGAAACCATTCCATGTCCGCTCCCAAAGCCAAAACATTGGAAGAACATTCCATTTATGCGGCTGGATGCTGTATAGGTAACTACTTATTCCGATTAACTTGAATTGTCTGACAACCATTCACTGGCTCAAAGCGGCAGGTATCCTCACCTGCACTTGCCTGATTTGCCTAGCAAATCATGGGCGGTGCCAGGGAGTGTGCGCCAGGTGCAAGTGTCGTTCTAGCTCCGTAGTAGCTTCGTAGTAGCTTCGTTGCACAAGAACCGGCCTCTGGCTCGAAAAGCTCCCTTGAAACTCATCTTTGCCATCCGGACCTTGACCGTTAGAAGGTTTCTACTGATATGAAAAGGTTGCCCGGCGAATTCTAAGCCAGGAGACCATTGAGGGCGTAATCTTGTAAGTTAATGACCGTTAATGTGAATAGGCTGATAAGGATGAAAAAGACTGTATTGACCAACCCAAATCTAAAATGGTCATAAGCTGGCCAGATATGCCGCTGCACCCCGAAGACGAATCCTCGATTCAAGAAAATTTCATCCGGAAGGTGAAGGTAAAAAGCAAGCACAAGGCATTAGGAGCGCTGGGGTGACTCCAGCGCTCGGAGATACCAAATCAGCATTCCAAGGCTCATTGTAAATAGCGTTCCGAAAATCGCTACCTCCGGGCCAAGAACAGCAAGTCCATCCCGAACCGAGACCATCACCATCCCTACAATGGCCAATATCATAAGCATGAGAAAGGAAAGAAGCACTCCTGCAAGCGTGTATCCCAAGCCCTTCCTGCGCCATAGGTTGACGGCCGCTATGCCGCAGGTTGGCAGGATCCATGTTTTGTGGAATTTGACCTGCGATCAGGGCCGGAACGATCTCGCCCAGCCACACAAAATAGAAAAGAACTGCTATTAATGCCAGATAGATACTGACAGCTTTGACGGGTGTTTTCTCCGTGAAGTATGTCTTGATCTCAGCCATGTTTGCCGTCGAAATGCCCCCAATCAAAGCATAGAGCGAACACCCCAGGAGGGCAACGTAAACCAGGAAAAGCGAGTTGAATCTGATGTCAAATGCAAAACTTGCATAGGTGTATACCAAATAGGCCAAGGCTCCCAGCCAAACGAGTCGAGCGCGGGGGGAACCACGACTGGCAAAAACTGCGCTGATGATCAGAGTGGGGAAGACGACGACTAGCGAGATAAAGTCCTGACCAATCGCCTGTGCTAGCAAAGAGGGGTTATCACGGTAAAGAGTACTCCTGAATACTCCACTTCCTGATGCAAGTGCTAGCAGAATGGCAACGGGGACGGTGAACCATAACCATACGCTTGAATGCCTGTCCGTCCTGATTGCAGGCATAGGTAAATCAAGATTTTTGTCAGCTTCAAATTGCTTGATAATCATAATTATTTCTCCTTTTCTGTTCTCCTAGATACATGACGAAAGTAGCTAATTGACCTCTACTTTGTGATTGAACAGACAGAGTTATTAGCAATGATTAGTTCATTATCAATCTGCCGAAAAGTGATCATTGCGAAGACGATATATTGTTGCTTATTGAAAGCAGAATGAATCAGCCCATCAGATCCGTCCACCATAGAAGTGCAGTTTTTAAGACAAAGGTTTTTGCGGTCATGGTCGCCACCAGATAAGGAAAGCCAAACGACAGAAGTCCAGCCTCGACGATGGGCAGCCCTATCGCCAGAATCCTCCGCCAGACAGGCAAGTTGCTCGCTTTCTTGGCCCAGCGAGGGAGGCGCGCCAGTGCGTAGATCTCCAGCCCAATGGTCAGCAAAACCAGAGTAGACAGGGTCAGACCATAAGTCTTCAAAGTCACCCCGCTTGCAGGTTCACGGCCATTCAGCAGACTGATGGCACCCTCCCGAAAGGTTGGGAAGCTGGTCAGCGACGGGGCAATACGTCCTTGGTTGTAGATGATCGCGATCCCATAACCCTGTTCTGGCAGGAGCACCATTTCTGAGGCATAGGTTGTCCAGTTGCCTGGATCCTCTATCTGCTTGATCCCGCCCGCTTCTTCCACCAACCAACCCATGCCATATTGCATCCCCATGAAACCCTCGACTCCGCTAGGGGCTGTATGCATCAAGCGCATGCTATCTAGCGACACCAGCTGGATTTCTCCGTATTGACCATTGTTTAATTGGGCAATCAAGTAATGTCCCATGTCTTCAACAGTGGAGATTACTCCGCAGCATCCGACCAGGTATTTTTGATTAATCCTTTCCTCATAAGGTATAGGAGAGCCAAAGAAGGTCAAGTTGCCCTGAGCCATACCTGCAGCTCCCTCAGTCGTCGTCGTACTATTCATTCCCAACGGGATCAGAATCTTTTCTTGCAAGTACTGCGGATACGCCTGCCCAAACACTTTTTCTACGCTACGGTGCAGCCCAGAATGATTACTCCTCCTATGAAATGGGTCGAAAAGCGCCGCTCCTCAACGTTCTTGCCAATTCGAGAAATTCTTCAAGCGAAGAGTTCCATTTCCAGCCAGGGATTTGGCATACGATTCGGCTAAAGGCCGGGTGTTTGTCACGGAAAGCGTCGAACAATGTGGCAATCTCTTCCGGGGTTAAGGTGCGCTGTTGAGGAACATAACGAGTACGCCCGGTCTCAACTTCGAGAGCGGGTGAAGCTTGAATGTTGAGATACCAATCGCTCGCACTCCATGCGGATATGGCCATAATCTCTTTGGTTTGAGGATCAAACCGTAAAACTGCCAGGATCGTCCGGCGCACCCTGCCGCTTCGCCGACCGATATGGGTCAGAAGCATGAACCGCCTGCCGAGCATCCATCCCAAGCCAAGTCGATAAAGAAACAGCTGTGATTTAAAGATTGGCAGCATAAGCGCAGGCGCTCTTTTGTCGCTCTTATGAAGTATCGATTTGAGTCGATCGCTTGTATGTGCGGTTCGTTTTAGCGTGATCTGATCTCATCTTCACGCGTATGTTCGATTTCTTTTCTGTCTAATAATGAGGCGGCAACTGAAGAACGGAAGCAGGACCTTGTAGGACTCCGGCAATGTGCATGGCGATATGGCTGAAGATGGCCGAGATAGGATTATTGGTTAATAGATAGCCTAAAGTCATGGCTCCGTTCCCTAGGGCGGGCCCAACGAGACCTCCTGCAATGCGGCATTCTGGATAACCAAGATGATAGACGACTGTGACAACAAGGCTCAGAAGGATGGCGATGAAGCCGACCAGAATCTTCCCCCACCAGTGGCCAGTCCAGCCTAGATCTGAGAACGCGCCCCAGGTAGCCAGCACTGGCAGTACAGAGAGCAGGAGGGCGTCAATTAGACCATAGACTACTCCAATCCACAGGATTTCCCCAACCAGCCACAGTCCTTCCCCGCGTGGGGAAGCGGGCTGGGAAAGAATGTTGTTGACTGTCCACATTCCTAAGAGCACGGCTCCTACAACACCCCAGACCCAGTTATGACGGAGTAGGTTGATGACGGATAATCCGCTCCAGCGCAGAAATGCATAAAAAAATAGACTTACCAACCCCACATACGGGATCAGGTAAATGCTACGCGGCAGGTGGAGCACTCCAGCAAAGATTGCCGCAATTGCGAAACCAATTAGCGCTGCTGCCGGGACCCAAAGAATATAGGTTCCCCATCCTCTTTCCATCAGCGGTTGGGCAATTCCCGGAAGAGATGCTGCAAAATGTTTTGTAGTCATTGCCACTTCTCCTTTATTACTCATCATAAAAAATGCCCGTAACAAAATCGTTACGAGCATCTCATAGGTAGATATCAACGTTTTATGACATGGCTTTGGATCGAGCAAGACCATCCATTAATCGATCAAAATAATCTCTTAACCTGGAATTGGAATTCGACAATTTTAGCCGTTTCAGCAATCCGATCATTGGTTCTCCTTCGTCCATGAATACTCCATTGAAGCCTTCCGGTTCAGCAAGCAGCAGGCTTCTTCCCAGGATTTTTTCGGCCTCGTTATCTTTTCCTTGTGTAGCCAGGGCGACGGCGTGCGTGTTCAAGATCCGAATGAGCCTGCCATCGCGCTTGCCTTTTTCCGCACACTCCTCCAGGCGGGTTAGTAGCTGTATGGCTTCTTCGTATTTGCCTTGAGCGATCATCACTCTGGCGAGAGCTACATACTGTAACTCGCTCACAAAATTTACAGGATCGGAGCAGTCAATATGATGATCCTCCAGGTAAGTTACTGCCGCACTAACATCGTCCTGCTCCAGCCACCAATTCACTTTTTCTGCCCTCAGCCAGAATAGGGCATCGGCATAAATTTCTCGCGTCCCGATCACATCCTCAGCCTTTTGAAGAGAGATTCTAGCGTTCACATAGTCCCTTTGCCGGCGCTGGGCCGATGCCAGGATTACGTATCCCATCATGAGTGCATAATAGTTGCCCCATTTCTCAAAACACTCGATCGCCACAAGGATATGCCGCTGGGCTGCAACCAAATCGCCCGATTCAAGGGCCACGTTTGCATTGACCAGCCAAACCAGGCCGGCTGTCCGCGAGGTATGGGGTTCATGAACTTCGTCGATCCAGAGCGATACATCCTGACATATCTGGCGCGCTTCCTGGAGACGTCCCACCGCCACTTTAAGCCACGTCATCATGCAGAGAGAAATGATCGATGCAAAACCGATCCCAGTTCGTTGGTCGGTTCTTACCACATTGTCCCAGATTTCCTGTGCTGCACTCTGATCGCCAGCCAAGTGGTAAGCTCTGCCCAGTTGGAAGGTAACGCCTCTTCGCATTGCGTGGCTTTTCGAATCCAATTTTTGCAGAGCAGCGCGATCGAATGCAATCATTGCCTCGGTGTCTCCTCGAATATCCGCCAGAACGCCTTGCACATAGTCAATAGAACCAGCCAGATTTTGCACATCAATCTCCCCGGCTTTCGATGGAAGAGCTCTTTCCACAATCTCCAACAATGCCTCAGCCT
>DATGYJ010000365.1:0-5527 GCA_035298105.1 Anaerolineales bacterium
ACATCACCGCGGCAGTCCGCAAGAACTTTCTCTTCCAGGATTTCAGACAAAGCCTCGAGGGGCAGATCCGGGTGGACTGCCGCTTGAATTGCTTTGCCTGTGGCATCCTGCCGACCTTCGCAAATATGCGCCGAGAAAATCCCGGCGACGTCTGGAAATGCCCGGATGTGAAAAGTCCAGGCAGGTCAGTGGTCAGTCATCAATTGCCGGTAGTGGGAGATTAACGGTCTATGGCGCAAACACAGAAAGAGATTTACCTTGCGCGCCTTCTGCGCGAACGCGATAAATTTGAATTACTGTTAAATCGGGTTGGCTATACACGCCGGATGACACTGAAGGGTGTCTCAGGCAAATGGTCTATTAAAGACATTCTGGCTCATGTCCTTGCTTACGAACAATATATCGCAGACCGCATGAATGAGATTTTGCACGATGAGGCGTACGTCCCCTGTAAAACACAGAACGCCCTGGATGCATTTCTTGATGAATTTGGTTATCCAGACTTTGGTTCGCCTCTGCTCGACGTTGACGGTCCAAATGAGTGGATCACTGAGAAATATAAAATTGTTTCTCTCGAGGACATTGTTTCACAGGAAATCCAGGCTTTTGTATCCATCGTTTCGGCGCTTGAAAAAATGTCTGACGAAATGATCAACCGGCACAACATTTTTGATCGTGTTGCCAACAACACCTATCACCACTACCGGGAACATATCATAGACATCAGGCGCTGGCTAAAGTCCAATACTACCTTTCATCGACCATAATGCGAATTCGGATCACCTTTATAAAACAAGACGCATTGCGTTACACGGGCCACCTGGACCTGCACAAGTTATGGGAACGCGCTGCGCGCCGTGCAGAATTGCCGCTGGCTTATTCCCAGGGTTTCCACCCGCAACCAAAGATGAATATGGCAGCCGCCCTGCCTCTCGGGTTTTCTTCACGCTGCGAAGTGATGGACATGCGGCTCGAGCATGATATTCCCCTGGACGATTTGCCTGCACGCTTGAATGGCACCCTTCCTTCCGGTCTTCAGGTAGTAGAGGTCGAACAAGTGGATGAGCGTGGGCCCGCGCTGCAGACTCAAGTGACCTCGGCAGACTATGAGGTCACTTTGACGGAAGCCGTTGACGGGTCTGAGCTGAAGCGGAGAGTCCACTCTGTGATCGAGTCAAAATCCATTCCGCGTGAACGTCGCGGTAAAATGTATGATCTACGTCCATTGATTGAAGAGCTCCAGGTTCTGGCGCCCGAGGCCTTGCCTGCAACGCAGGAGCACACCCCTGCGGGGCGTCCTGCACTCCAAAAAGTCTTCATGCGGCTGGCAGCTCGTGAAGGGGCAACAGGACGCCCGGAAGAGGTATTAGATGTACTGGGAATCGCATTCGAAGGGACCCGCATCGAAAGGACGCGTCTAATTTTCCAATCATAATCGGAGGCATGATGGCTTTTCTGGGTGCATTATTCTTCGGGTTCGTACCCATGTTCCTGTTCGCCGGATTTGTCAACTGGCTGGATCGTTATGAGAAGGAGCCAAAACTTTTGCTGGGGGCGGCCTTCATCTGGGGCATGGTCATCGCCGCAGGCGGGGCATTTATTCTCAACACTGCCTTTGGTATCGGCATTTATGCTTTGACCGGCTCGCAAAGTATGGCCGAGTTTGGGACAACCTCCTTCATTGCCCCGATCATCGAAGAAGGCCTAAAGGGACTCGCCGTTCTGATTGTCTTTCTCCTATTTCGCGGAGAGTTTGATTCCGTTCTCGATGGGATCGTCTATGCCGCCATTAGCGCCATGGGCTTCGCGGCGGTCGAGAATACTTTGTATATTTACCGAAACGGGTATCTGGAAAACAGCTGGCAGGGCTTTTGGACTCTGGTGATCATCCGGATCATTCTGGTGGGCTGGATGCATCCCTTTTTCACTTCATTCACAGGGATCGGGCTTGCCATCGCACGGATGAGCCGCAATGTCCTGGTGAAGCTCATCGCTGCGCTGAGCGGATATGCGGTGGCCGTCACAGCCCACGCCTTTCACAACACCTTCAGCGGGTTGATCGGCGGCTTTGGCGGACTGCTCGCCGGCACGTTCGTGGATTACATCGGTTATGGCGCCATGCTGATCTTCATCATCTGGATGATCGTTTACGAGCGCAATATTCTCGCAAAGAATCTGCGTGAGGAAGTAACCAACGGCTTGATCTCGCAAAAACAATTCAACAGCGCGACCTCGTTCTTCCAAACGAATGCGCTCTTTGCCGCGCTGGCGTCGGGTACATTTCGGGCCACGTCACGCTTCTATCAGGTCTGTGGTGAGCTTGCCCACAAGAAGGAACAGCTTGCCAAGCTGGGCGAGGAAGGCGGGAATAGCATGATCATCCAAAAGCTGCGTGCCGAGCTTGTGCAGCTGGCGCCACGGGCCAGAGCATAAGCTGATCGATTGCCAACGTATTTGCCAGAGTGCCGCTCCACGCAAATGCAAAATCTTTCTGTGATAAAATCTGGTCGCCTGCCCCTGTAGCTCAGTGGAAAGAGTGTCGGCCTCCGGAGCCGAAGAGCACAGTTCGAGTCTGTGCAGGGGCGCCTAACTCCTTCGATTTCATGGATCACATTGCTGCCTGTGCAGAAGTATGGCTGGGATCGGGATACAAAGGCAATCTACATTGGATCACAACCATTCAAACGCACAAAGTCGATCCCCTTCCTTTCGCACAAGTTTTGTAGATCTTTTCTTCCCGGAAAAAGATCCTCTTTACGTATTCTTGATCCTGGGGGGTATCACCCTGATCGGGTTGGTGCGCAGGATCCTGGACCTCAACCAGGCCATCGACTACGACGAGGCTTACACCTTTATCCATTTCGCCTCCAAGTCCTATAAATACATCCTGGCCGATTATAGTGCTCCCAACAACCACATCTTTCACACCATCCTGGTCGGCATTGCCTATCGACTGTTGGGGGGACAACCCTGGATGCTCAGACTTCCGGCGTTCACGGCTGGAATTTTGATCGTTCCGGCCATGTATATGGCGGCCCGCAGGTTCTTCTCGCCTCGGCAAGCTCTGGCAGCCGCTGCGCTGATCGCTGTGACGCCCGCTTTTATCAGTTATTCGGTCAATGGACGCGGCTATACGATGTTAATTTTGTTTGCCTTGCTCTTGGCCAATTTCGCAGGAATCCTGGTGGTCCGGCAAAGCAAACTGGCTTTGATCGCTTTCGGGCTCACCGCCGCGCTGGGGTTTTATACCATTCCCATCTTTCTTTACCCGATGGCCGGTATTTCCTTGTGGGTCGTCGTGACTTATCTGCTCGCAAAAGAATCCTGGCAGACTAAATTTCGGCGGCTGGCTGTATTTCTGGGCGTCTGTCTGCTTTCAGGGCTGTTAACCCTGATCCTCTACTCACCTGTGATTATTTTTGGCAGCGGATTTTCATCAATCGTCAGTAACGATATTGTGAAGTCCCAGGATTGGTCGACCTTCTTTCAAAACCTTGACCCACGCCTGATCAAGACCCGCAATCAATGGATGGTGGGTGTCGCCCCGACCATGCGAACTCTGTTTTGGGGTGGTTTTTTAGTGTCTCTCTTGTTCTATCGAAAGGCCTCGAATCAGAAACTGCCCCTGCAGATTTTTTTGGTACTCGCCATCGTCATTCTCTTATTCTTGCAGCGAGTGACGCCCCTGCCAAGAGTATGGCTTTACCTGGAGGCATTCTATTTGATGTTTGCAGCGGCCGGATTGATATGGCCTATCGATCTACTGCTTCATAGGCTTTTCAAATCCGCGCTGGCCGAGCAAATTCTTTCCCTGGCTATTCTACTGGTCTTCGTCGTTGCTTTTATCAGTATTATGATCGCTCGAGGACAAAACCCCGTGCTTTTAGATCGCGACCGTACCCCGGAAGAATATGCAGCCAATTACCTGGCCGGCCATCTGAAACCGGAAGATACGCTCGTAGCCACAGGACCCGTTGACATCGAAACGGGTTATTATCTAATGCTTCATGGAATTCCCTTTGACCGTTTTTATCAAAGAGATCATCCCGTGAAAATCCAGAATGCTCTGGTTATCGTGCGAAGAAATTCGAAATACAAAACTCCGGAAAGCGTCGTGAAATTTTTCCAATTGGATCAAGCTTTGGATTTGAGCGCGACGGAACTGGTCTTTGAGTATGCGAAGGTGCAAATTTATTCCGTTCCCGCAAAATGAGCAGCACCCTCGCAAGCTGGCATTTGTTTTCGATTAGAATCCTGGCGTGTTCATGCGATTAGCGACCATTGCGTTCGCACTGCTCAGCCTGGTAAGCACAGGCTGCAGTCCTAGCATTCGGGAAGCAGCCCGGCCCTCACAAACGCCGTTCTTTAGCACCGCAACCATCCCGGTGACTTTTACGCCGCGGCCATCGGAGACTGCGCTCCCGCCTCCCCCTCAGCCGACCACTGTTTCTGCGGAAGGAAGCACCTCTACCCAGGTCAATGTGCGCGCCGAGCCCGCGCTGACGAGCGCTGTGCTTGGAATGCTTCCCGCAAATACAAAGGTCGAGATCACCGGTAAAGACCCCGGTGAACAATGGTGGCAGATCAATTACCCACAGGGCAAAGGAGTTGATGGGAAAGGCTGGGTGACCGCGCAGTATGTGACAACCACTACCAGGCCCGAGGTCCCAACGATCGGAGGTGACGAGACAAATAAAGATACTGGGAATGTCGCCATCCTCCAGCACCAGCTCAACGTCCGCAGTGGGCCGGGGACAGACTTCAATTCGTTGGGAACGCTCGATGCGCAGGCGGTCGTCAAGCTCACGGGTAAAGATCCCAGCGGAGCCTGGCTGCAGATTGATTTTGAAGCCGGACCGGAGGGCAAGGGCTGGGTCAATGCCGCCTTTGTTCAAGCCAGGGGTGTGGAGAACCTTCCTATCATAACGGAAGCCGGTCAGGTCGTTGGAACGGGAACGCCGACGGGTATCCCATTGACGCCAACGCCGACCCTGATCCCGGCCTGGGAAGACCATGATTCAGCGGATGGTCCGATCGCAAGCGTGATCTTTGAGCCAGCAGGCACACAGACTCTCATTTACAATGGAGAGCTTTCTTCCCCAGAAGGAGACTCGCAGGACTGGATCGCTTTCAAGCCATATGGTCGCTCTGTCTTCCTGGCCCTGGACTGCAAAGGGAACGACTCGCTCAAAATAGAGATCACCGAAAACTCCTTACCGACAAACCTGGAGGTTGCCTGCGGCGCTCAAATGCGGGAAATCCCTGTGAACGCCGGCTCGAATTATGTGATCCATTTGCAGGCTGCCCCATCCACTGGGGAACTAAATTATATAAATTACGTCCTTAAGATTAAAGCGGAACCTTAGAAATATTACTTTTCCCATTCATCCCTCGCACTTTAGTTCTTTTTGTACTCGCAACTCCCCCTATACCCAACTTCAATCCTGTGCTAATCCTGTACTCATCCTCTACTGGTCTCTCGAGGAAGTCACGGGGATCTATCGCATTCTCGATGACCGATCCCGCC
>DATGYJ010000366.1:0-4890 GCA_035298105.1 Anaerolineales bacterium
CCCAGGATCAGGAAACTGGCAGTGGCGAAACCCGCTGCAATGGTATGCCAGAAGAATAACCAGCCCTTTGGGTTCGTGATGAGAGCAAAGAAATCTACTAATTCGGCGCGACCTGTCACCTGGTTGATGACATAACCCACGGGGTGCTGCATCCAGCCATTGGCCAGCAGGATCCACAAGGCGGAAAGATTCGAACCGAGTGCCACCAGCCAGATTGCAGCCAGATGAACCTTTTCGGGAACTTTCCCCTCACCGAAAATCCAAATGCCCAGGAAGGTCGATTCCATGAAGAAAGCCAGCAACGCCTCAATTGCCAGCGGCGCACCGAAGATATCGCCGACATAGCGGGAATACTCGGACCAGTTCATGCCGAACTGGAATTCCTGGACAATACCCGTCACAACGCCAATGGCAAAATTGATCAGGAACAGTTTTCCCCAGAACTTCGCCATCTTACGGAAGGTCTCGTCCCTGGTCTGGTAATAGCGGGTTTGCATGAACGCAACATACCACCCCAGGCCCAATGTTAGTGGGACGAACAGAAAGTGATAGACAGTGGTCAAGCCGAACTGCCATCTCGAAAGTGTGGTTGGATCCATAGAGTCTCCTCTCCAAAGAAATTAATATGTGCGCCCTCGGCACATAGAATTCAAACGGTCAGACTTGGCGTCTTCACAGGGATGCCAGGCGCTTCTTGTGCAAGACTTTCGAAGGTGATTGCCGCCATTTCACGCAGCATCGCTACCTGGACACGGCCCCATTTCGAGCGGACCGGGCAATTGGACTGGAACGGGCAATCATCCTCACCCTTGACCTGCAAACACTGCGAAAGCAGGATGGGGCCCTCGAACGCTTCTACGACATCTCTAAGCGTAATCTCTGCGCTAGGGCGGGGGAGCATCAAGCCACCTTCCCGTCCGGGGAAGGTCTTGATTAAGCCCTGGCGCGCCAGTTGAGCGACGATACGCGTCATAAATGCCGGTGGGATCAGCATCTCTTGCTGGATCGTTGTACTGGAAAGACGCGCGCTATCACCCCGTTTGGCAAGGGCAAGAATGACACGTACGGCATAATCGGTTTGGCGGTTGATTCTGAGCATTGGGTCACCTTCAATAAACTCTTACACTTTAAGTAAACGTTTACTCTTATTGTAAGCATTGAGATTATACCGTCATGTGCAATTTATCACAAGCAAATTATGACAAAAGTAATAAAAGATTTCCTCCTATATTTATCTATATTCAGTGGAGAGATTCAACACCAACCCAACCCGCCCAGGTCTCATAATTAAACTAAGAAACCTCGCATCCGTATAAGCCTACAGGAAATCCTTCCTTGAGGGCAGGCCTCTTCGTCCTGGCTTCGTTGTAGCTCCGTAGTAGCTTCGTTCTCGAAAAAACCTCCTTTGCTGCCAAACGCTCGCAAGCAATTTTGGTTTGTGACTCCAATGACTCTGAAAGACGGTCTCGAATGCAAAAAGTTCTCCGCACATTGTCGACAAATCAATTTGCTCGCATAATAAAATGACCCGATCAGCCATAGGCGATACGCGAATTGCGACCGCCTCCTGAACATGTTACCGGTCTGAAATATCAGGGACTAAGCAGTATAATCTGTGAAAACTTTTCTTGAGGTATACATGATTAATCCTGTGATCTACACATTCCACCTGTTTGGTTATGAAATTCCTCTGCGCTGGTATGGTGTGATTGTGATGGTAGGGGTCGTTGTCGGTGCATTGATTGTTGAGCGAGAGCTCAAACGGCGCGGTGAGAACAGTGACCGGATCTGGGATGCGCTGATCTGGGTATTGCCTGCCGGAATTATCGGCGCCCGCTTATGGTATGTTTTGAACGCCACGGTGGGCGGCAATCGTTCTTATATGGAAAATCCGGCCAGCATCTTCCGTGTATGGGAAGGCGGCTTACATATCTTTGGCGGCTTCTTATTTGGCGCAGCGGCCCTGCTCCTATATCTTCGCCAGAATAAACTCGATCCCTGGCTCTTTTTGGATGCAGCCGGTCCGGCTGCGTTGATCGGGCAGGCGATCGGGCGGATCGCAAATTTCATCAATCAAGAATTATATGGACCGCCCACAAATCTTCCATGGGGGATTAAGATCCAGGCCGAGCACCGCCTGCCCCAATACCAGGATTTGAATCTGTTTCCTGTGGACACGACTCGTTTCCACCCAACCTTTGCCTATGAGCTGTTGTGGAACTTTGCGACAGCAGGTCTCTTGCTGTGGCTGTCGCGGCGGTACGAAAAGCAAATCAAACCCGGAACGATATTTGCAGGCTGGTTGATAGCGGCAGGTTTTGGGCGTACCTGGATCGAAATCTTCTTTCGGCCCGACCAACCCAAAATCCCCGGCTTGGGCATCAGTTATTCCAGTATCTTCGCAGCATTGATGGCCATTGGGGGCATAGTCCTATTACTGGCGCGTTACAAGGCGATCAATCTCAAATTTGCGGAAACCTGGGAAGAGGAATACAAGCCTGGCGGTACTGTGGATCAAGTCGGTGAAAAGCCTGCTGCCTTAACTACACTTGAGGAAGAAGAAGTTGAGGAGAAGAAAGCCCCGCGCTTAAAGAAAGCATCCCCAGCTAGAGCAACTTCTAGAACCGCGAAGAGAACTGTGAGGAAAGGACCTGTTCGCAGAACAACGAAGGTGAATGGAAGCTCACCCCGCACAACCCGCACCAAGAAGACTTCATAGTACGTCATTGCGAGGAACGGCGTTTTGCGCCGTCCTTCGATTGTGTAGCACTCAGTGCCGAAGACCCCAGTAATATAAATCACTCGCCCGAAGAACCTTCTTCGGGCGAGTTTTGTTTAATCGATAGCCGATACCTTGACCGTCTTGGCGTTCGCCCCCGTGAGCTCATGTTCACGCTTGTCAAAGCCGAAGCGCTCGAAGATGTCCGCATAGATTTCGATGATCTGCGCGCGGGTAAACCCCATTTCTTCATAGGAGTAGATGTGGTCGCTGTTGAATGAGAGCGTCTCTTTGACTGCCTCGTCTACGATGCGGTCAAGACCGGGCTTATCCGGGTAGCCGAATTGTTCATAGAATGAGCGGATGACTTGCTCCGGACGCTGGATCAGGTCGTCGTAGTTCAGGATCAAATGGCGGGGCGAAGGATGCGAATCCAGATATTTTAGAGGGTAGCGATACCAGTGCTGGGTAAAATCCACGATCTCGTCCAGGTAGAGATATTTTTCTTTGGGCTCGGTGAAAACACGGCGCGCATAATTGATCCATGAGACGGTCGATGGCAGCATATCCAATGGGTTGCGCGCCAGATAAATAATGCGTGCATCGGGAAAGAATTCGAGCAGTGTTTCGACCTTTGGACTAAAAGCCGGATTTTTGGCAACGAAATATTTTTTCCCGGTTGCGTACATATGGCGCTGTAACATGGATTTGTAGAATGCCATGATACGATGTTTACGCTCTGGTGAGAGCGCCTCATCGAAATGATGATAGTTGGGCATCTCATCTACAAAGGGAAAGAGAAAACTGACCCACAACGAATCCCAGATGTGCAGGAGGATGTTTTCATCTTCTTCCGGCTGAAAGAATGAGATCCGATGGATCTTGAATTGTCCCAGTGTGCGCCGGTCGAATTCATAAAGAATATGATGTAAGTGTCCACCCAGCTTTTTATCGAGGCGTGAAAAAAATTGAGTGAGCTTCTTTTGCGTAACGGAAGGAGTGAGATAAATATCCCAGGTCGTCAGACTGGTAAACGTATCTGAGTCGCGCGAGAGCAAACGATGCAGGAAAGTGGAACCGCTCCGCAGATTTCCGATGATGAAAAGAGGCTTTTCAATGGACTGTGTTTTGTAGCCGGGAAAGAGGATGTCATCCAAAAGGAAACAGAACCAGTGCATCAATGACCCGATCGGCCAAACCAGATAGAACAGTAGGAGAAATGTAATCCTTTTACGGGTCAGCCGGGCGGGGGTGTCTTTTGCGGCGAAGAACGAACGATAGGTCGTCCGCCAGAAGAGTTGAAAGTTGTAAACCATTCAGATCAGGTGTCCTTGCCTTCCTTGCATAAAAAAAGCCCGTCAGGGCTTTCTTTATTTCTATTCTAACAGGAATTACTGAGTTTCGTGTGAAGACATAGAGTGCCAAATCAGGCGATTTTGCGTTTCCTCCATGGTTGCCTATCCGTGTAGAAATTCAAGTGTACGCCTCCAGGCCAGCTCGGCGGCCTGCGGATCATATTCGGGGCGATCCTCTTCAAAGAACCAATGTTTGGCATCAGGGTAAATATGAAAAGTCGGTTTGAGTCCGGCAGTCCGCATCTCGGCTTCCATCGCCCGGACGCCATCCAGTGGCTCCTCTTCATCCATGCTGCCATAATGCCCCAGAATGTCTGCCTGGATCTTCGAGAAATCCACATCATAAACCCCATAAAATAAAACCACTTTGAGGATGTCTTCAGGGCTTTCGCTGGCTAAGACCAATGACCACGCGGCGCCCATTGAAAAACCGATCAATGCCAGCCCATCATTTCGCACTTCAGGCCTGCTGCGCAAATACTCAGGTGCCGCAGCCACGATCGCCTCCTTCCGCTCCGGTGGTAGTTCTGACATGAGTTGTTTCGCTTCATCAATCGTCCTCGCAATCTTGCCCTGGTTCAGATCAGGAGCAAAGGCCGCAAAGCCTTCTGATGCCAACCGGTCACAGAGATTTTTAAAAATCTGATTCAATCCCCACCAGGCGTGCAGCACGATCACCCCCGGTGCGTCCGGTTGGGTGGGCAAGGCCAGGTAACCGGCTGAAGGTTGACTCTTCACTTCGAAGGTCATATCTTTTCCGCTCATTCCATATACTCCTTTTGAAATCGATCGACACTTTTAAGAGCTAATTCAGAC
>DATGYJ010000367.1:0-2079 GCA_035298105.1 Anaerolineales bacterium
GGGGTGACTATGCACCAGTGCGCGCGCCGCCTGGCGTGCAATGGGCCACATCGTCGTCGTAATGACCCGGGCCCGGGCACGCCCATCGGTTGCATGGAAGCTGGCGCTCCACAACTGCGGGGCTTTAACCATATAAGGATACATCTGCGCGGCGCGGTTGAATGGACGCGGGGCATAGTCTTTAAAGAAATCCACCATCTCAGTGGTGACCTGGTTTTTGTATTCAAGTTCCATCGCTTCAATGATAGCTTCGGCCGCAGAACGATGCCCGCCGCCGGTATCAGAGAAGTAAAAAACAATGTGAGGTTTTCTAGGATTCTGATTGTTCATCTTTGTGCTCTGTAAGATTGGCCTTAAGTCTCCTGGCGAGTTCACGCCGCGTCAGCATGATACGACGTCCGCAGCCCTTGCATTCAAGGCCGATGTCCGCGCCAAGACGCGTGACAGTCCACTCATAGGAGCCACACGGATGTTGTTTTCTAAGGCGAAGATGATCGTTGAGACGAAGGTCAGGTAGCATTGGAGTTGGCAGCGTTCCATTTTATGCGAGTTGGTGTGAACATTATAAATTGAATTGTGATAAACTACGCACGGGAAATTTCCCGGCACTCCCTGGTACCGATCATAATTTGGTAAACTCCCTGGTGGCGCCCAGACACCGCGTCCCAGGCAGGTGTCAAACTGCCAGTCAATAGCCCAATGCGCGGCCTGCGCAGAATGAGCGAGGAATGAACATCATGTCTCCACACGAAACCTATGCTGTAGAAATCGCCGGCTTGAAACGTGATCTTCGTTTGTTTGAGATCAAACCCGGCTTGAAGATCGCAATTCTCAATATTCTGGGGGATACAGAACTTGTCCAGGCGTGCGCCAGGGATTTAGCCAAAAGGCTCAAAGACACTGAATATGATTTGTTGGTGACTGCGGAGGCAAAGTCCATTCCCCTGGCCTATGCCCTGTCTGTTGAAACAAAAAAGCCCTATGTCGTATTGAGAAAAGCCTATAAACCTTACATGGGCGCGGCCCTGAAGGCAGAGACGCTCTCCATTACTACCGGCCAGCCTCAAACTTTGATTTTGGATGAGAAAGATATCGTGTTGATGAAGGGCAAAAAGGTGGTGATCGTAGATGACGTCATCAGCACAGGATCGACCTTACAGGGGATGAGAATGGTCCTTGAAAAAGCCGGTGCTTCCGTTGCAGCAGAGGCTGCTATTTTCACAGAAGGCGACCGCGCCCAATGGATGCATATTATTGCATTGGGACATCTGCCTTTGTTTACGGATTAGGTGGTCAGGTAGACAAGGAAAGAAGTAAACAAGAATCCGGAAGGTCTTGATCGCCTTCAGGATTTTGTTTCAAAACCTGTATACGTGTTTACCTGTCTCCTTGTTTGCCAATCAACTTTCCCTTCCCTTCACGCCCCAGCCTCTTAATCGCAATTTCCCTCTTCATTGCAGACTTGCGGTCTGGCAATTCCTCAACATAGACCAATCTTACAGGGCCGCGCGTCCTGGTATAACGTGCACCGCGCCCTTTATTATGCACCGCGACCCGTTTCTCAGGGTCAACTGTCCAGCCTGTGTAATAGGTCCCGTCTGCGCACTCAATGATGTAACAATAAAAACCCATATCACTTGCGTTGTTTTTGACGATTTCTGAGTGCCGAGCCGAGGAATAATTGATTCATACGTTCGCCCAGGCTTGGCGCTTCATATTGCTCTCCATCTGTCACCCATTTTGCACTGTTGCGTTCATCGATCCATCGATTGCGCCTCTTTAAGGAATCTTCCAGGTGGGCAGTTACAGCCTCGCGGTCATCGGTATCAATCTCATCGCGCAGCCTGATCAACGCAGAGATATAGGTATTGAGCAAACGGACGATATTCTCCCGGTTTTCGAGGGCGCTCTCTCCCAGAGAGGCGCTATCATCATAAAACGCTGCTCCCGCGGTGACGGTCGCGTAGGGGCGTCCCGCCAGCTTACGCGCTTCCTGCCACCCAGGCTTATCAATCGTGGTATCGAGCAGAGCCGCAGCAGCCAACTGTGGGAGAGTATGCATGGCAGAGAAGATACCAT
>DATGYJ010000368.1:0-7756 GCA_035298105.1 Anaerolineales bacterium
GATCAGGGTGCGAGTTAAGATACTCGTGTTTCAAAACCTCATGAATAAAACCGGTATACGAGGGCCACTGATCCTCAGGTTGGGGCTCCGAAAGCGCAACGTGGAAGGTGAAGTTATCGTGACTTCGAGCCAGCTTTTCAAAGTAGTCTTGATAAAACATTTCTTTTAGGGAACGCGCGCCGTACCAGTAACTCACACGGTTTGAAACTTGAAGTGTCTCCAACAAGTGGGACAGGTGTGAACGAAGCGGAGCCATTCCTGCGCCGCCACCTAGATAGATCATTTCCCGATCTGTTTTTCTCACGTGAAACTCGCCGAACGGCCCGATCGCTGTGACAAGAGCTCCTGGTTTCAATCCAAATAAATAGGAAGAGCCAATTCCTGCATAGTAATTGACACCGGGCGGCGGTGTTGCCAAGCGGATGTTGAAGCGTAATTGTTTGTCCAGCGCGGGATTCGTGGCAAGAGAATAATTACGACGACAAGGCACAGGATTGCAGGCTCTATGCTCAAAGACCTGCTGCGATCGCCAGATATCCCGATAATGAGGCGGGACATCAATCCCCTCTAAGCTACATTCCGCATAGGGTGGAATATCGATCTGCACGTAATCTCCGGGCTGATAGGTGAGCAACGGCGAGTCTACCTCAGGCTCCAGCACCAATTCCTTCATGAAGGCCCCAACGTTCTGATTGCTCACTACTCGGAATCTGTATGTAGTCGCAGGAGCGCTGATCCCATAGCCAGCAGCAGAGGCGAGATTGAGGTAAAGTTTGCCATCCTGTTCACGCACGGCATACGTTTTTAGACCCACACAAACGGGTAAACGTTGAGGCGATCCATCGCGGATATCGAAGCGACCGTTATGTTTGGAACATTCGATCAATGTGCCCTTGACAAAACCATCCGCCAGATGCGCATTGCCATGTGTACAAGTGCCGTCGGTTGCGTAGCATGTCCCGTCAGCCGCGCGATAAATGGCATAGGTCATGAACTCATGGTCGAAGCGGAGCACATCTTCCTTGAGAAGAGACTGCCCCTGACAGACCTCAATCCAGCCATCCACGACCGGCTTCCCGACCGATGTAACCACAATAGATGAATCGGAGGCAATGTCCAGACTGGCAGGTGGTGGAAGCTGGCGCTTCACATAATGTGTAGGGTCTTTTGACTGTCGGACCAGGGCCGGGATGATCTCCCGATAGGCTTCAACTAAACCATTATAGACCGGCGGACAATCCGCTTTGATGAGTGCATGCAGTTTCGGCAGGGCATGATACGGGACCAATGGAAACATGTGATGCTCCACGTGGTAGCCCATATTCCAGTACAAGTAATTATTGATAAAGTTCATATAGACGGTACGAGTATTGAGGCGATGGTCAAGCACATTCTCTGCCAAGCCTGCATGTTGGGTGAGGCCATATACCATCGTCAGCCATGACCCATAAACATTTGGAAAGACAATTAAGATTAACGGCAACCAGCTGCCGCTAAAAAGGGATAGGGCAAAAACACCAAGATAAACGAGCAGGTAAATTCTTGCCCAAACAAAGATTTTGCCGTATTCACTTCCCGGAATATAGGTCAATTCTTCAGGCGTCATCCTGCCCCGGCTGTGCAACAGCACAGTCTGTATATATTTCGGCAAGACCATCAGGTTAAAAAAGTTCAGGCAAATGGCCCTTAGATCCGCTGGTCGTTTGACTGCAATCTCGAGGTCACGTCCCACGATAATCGTATCGCTATGGTGACGGGCATGACTCCAACGCCAGGGAATCGACTCACGACGCACCATAAAAGAAGATAGTTCATATAACGCGTTGTTCATCCAGTCTGTTTTGAAGGCTGTGCCATGGCTCGATTCGTGCCAGCGCGAGTCGGAAACAGAGGCATACAACGCCCCGTAAATGGTAATGGGAATGAGCACCCACCAGGACCCCCAGAGCTGGTAAATGGAGTAACCAGAAATAAAAAGTAAGACAAACCAGAGCAAGGTATCTCGAATGGCGGGTCCGTCGCGTCGTTCCAACAACTCACGCATCTTTTGTTTCGGAATCGGCGTGGCATACCACCTGGCATCGGCCAGGCCCTTTTCAATCGCAAGTGCCGCATCTTTTCCGAGCAGGCTGTAATCCCGCCATTGGCGGTTCGGTATAGATGTAACAGTCATCCGGTCCTCGCAGTGCAAAATGTCTATTTACAGAGTGCCGCATAATTTACTTTACTTGAAAGATCAATTTCGACCTACAAGTACATATAAAAAGTAAAGTTTCGCATGTTCCACATGCGTGAGACACGCGGCAGAAAAAGAGATGAGTGCAGTCTTCAGAGTGATCCATCTGCATTCACCTCTCCTCCTGTGCGTTCCGCCTGCGTTCTTTACAGATCGCGATAGGATGTTTGGGAGATGGTATTCACGAGTGCCCAGAAATTAGCCATGGGAGTATCCAGCTGGACATGATGCGTTGGGCCGAGTATCAAGCCGCCACCTTTGCCGATGGTTTTGAGACGGGTCAGCACTTCCTGCTGGACTTCGGCGGGAGAGCCAAAAGGCAGAGTATGCTGCTCGTCGATCGAACCCCAGAAGCATAACTTGTCACCATAATCCTGTTTGAGTTTGACCGGGTCCATGCTGGCTGGCTGGACAGGGTTGAGCACATCCAGCCCGATTTCGATCAGGTCGGGGATGATGGGATAAATGTTGCCATCCGAGTGATAAGCCACCTTTACCTGGGGATTCAGCGCCTTGAGTTCCGCAATAAAATGTGCCATGCGGGGCTTGAAAAAGCGCCGCCACATTTTGGGCGAAATCAGCATAGAATTTTGCGCACCGACATCATCACCGATCCAGATCATGTCTACACCCATCTGTGTCAACTTTTTCGCAGCCGTCAGGTGATAGTTATAGGGAATATCGAGCAGCTGTTCGGCAATTTCGGGCCTGAGGGCAAGATCCGATAACATACGCTCGTAGCCACGCAAAGCCCAGGCCGTTTCAAACATGGTGGTAACGGTCACACCGACGATAAAATATTGGTCTTTGAAAGTACGCAATACCCAATCAGATTCGGAGTAAAGCTCCGGACGGTTGGGATCGGGAGTCTTGTAGCCCGGGATGGCGCTATCTTCTGCAAGCGGATGGCCGACGATTTCGGTATAAGCCCCCACGCCATAAGGCGTGACATAGTCCGTCGATTTCCAGCCAATCCCCCATTCATCCACGTAATTCCTGCCACCCTGATAATAGGAATTGGCCCAGCCAACGGAGGTGAGCAGCAGATCTTCACCGAGGGCGCGTTCGAGCTCATAGGTGTTCCCGCCTCCATGAGGATTATGCGTTTTTTCGCCGTCAAGCTTCAGTTCTGCCCGGAGGCAATTGGCAAATTCCGGTGTAAAGGAAATCTGCATTGGGCAGCGGTCTGGCTCTTCGTGGTTAAAAGCCATCAGAACGCGGTCGCGGGGTTTCATTGGGATTCTCAGTTAGCCGAAATCAAGGATTTAGCAAGGGCCACGGCCCGGCTGGCATCTGGTGAGAAACCATCCGCTCCAATCTGGCGGGCATAATCTTCAGTAATTGGCGCGCCGCCAATAATCACTTTGACCTGCTCACGCACTCCGGCTTCCCTGAGGGCAGTAAGGGTGGTGATCATAGACAGCATGGTGGTGGTCAGCAGAGCTGACATAGCGACAATTTGAGGACTATGGTCACGCACCGCCGCAGCGAATTTTTCCGGGGCGACGTCCGTACCCAGGTCGATAATCTCAAACCCGGCTCCTTCGAGCATCATAGCGACCAGGTTTTTACCGATATCATGCAGGTCGCCTTTGACAGTGCCGATGACGACCTTACCGGCTGACTTTGCGCCCGCTTCCTGGAGCGAGGGTTTGAGCAACGCCATTCCAGTCTGCATGGCACGGGCAGCGATCAACATTTCAGGGACGAAACACTCCCCTTCTTCAAAAAGATGTCCCACCTCTGCCATGGCTGAGATCATCCCATCCTTCAACAGGATGGATGCATCCACGCCAGCCGACAACGCCTCCTGGACTTTTTCCTGCACAATACTGCTCTGTCCTTCCATGACAGCCGTGTGAATTTCCTTGATGAGGGACTCCATTGTTTTCTCCTTGTGTAATTTAGTTGGGTTTCTCACCAGATGAGGTTCTCCCAGGCTTCAAAGCGCCAGGGGCGCGCGGAGCTTGAGTTCATCATTCTTCCTGATCTCCAATCTCCTGGCGCGGATGCGATCCACGTCGATCGGATAATCACCATATTCCCGAACGGTTCGGTACATCATTGCTGCATTTTCCACCGGCACTGCATCGTGCACCTCACTGGACGAGCCGATAAAAATCCCACCCTGAGGGCCAATCCTTTCGATGAGTTCCAGCGTTTCATCTTCGACATCGCCCAGGGAACCGTGTGGCAGAGTATGGATACAGCAAACGTTCCCGAATAACAGTTTATGCGGATACTCCCGGCGGATTTCGAATATATCATTGCAGTTGTTGCGCTCGATGGGGTTTAGCCCATCCGCATCAAGCTCTTCCAAAAGGAGCGGCAGGAATTTTCCGTATCTTCCGTCGGTATGATACAGGAACTTCATGCCCTTTTCTTTGATGGGATCCGTGATCCACTTCCAGCGCGGTAGCCCTTCCTGGCGGACGAACTTTGGACTAAAAATTGGCCCCGTGGTACCGGCAATATCCTCACCCATGAAAAGCAGAGGCACTTTCGATACTTCCGCAAAAGCCCTGGCGATGTGAGCAGAAAATAAACCTGTGCAATCCATAATATGTGAGACTAGTTCAGGGGCATCATAAATTGCCAGGGCAAATAATTCCATGTCCATAAAGGTATAAGCGTCGGTGATCGGGCCCTCCACAGCGCCAATGAAGGCCACATCGTAATAATCATGTACTTGCTGAACATAACGGATAAAGGGCTGGTACCAGTCACGGACTTCCTCATAGACTGGCTTGTTTGGCATGTGCTTCTCAAGTTCCTTCAGTGTTTTGAAGGCACGCTTGGAAATCCAGGCAGTTTCACCCGCCTGGGAAACTGCCCAATCATCGGGGTTGACGCCAAAAAAACGGATCCAGTTGGTGATCTTTCCACCCATCCAGTGATTGACAGGGTCATGAATGGAGCGGGTGACATCGACGCCGATACTTTTCCAGGCTCGCGCGTTCAGTTCAACCAGTTGTTCGAACGTATAGGTTTGAGAAGCATCATATCCACCGTGTTCACGGAGGATATGGGTATTATCCAGATAATCATAGGTCATGATCCGGTCAACAGGTTCCCAGTTAATCGCTCTCGTAAAGCGTTCGATGTTGTTCACAGTCTGCTCCGATCTGTTAGTGCTCTGCACGTATGCGGGCGCGTTCCGTCTGCGCCTGGCGCCACTGCGAGATGGCTACTGCCGCAATCAGCAGCAAACCGAGTGCCACGCGTTGGGTAAACGTATTGAAACCCAGCAGGTTCATGCCATTGTTCAGCACCCCCACCAGGATCACTGCCAGAAAGGTACCCATGATCGTCCCTTTTCCACCCGCGGTAGCCGCGCCGCCCAGGAAAACGGCTGTGATGGCTTGCAGTTCCAGACCGGTGCCGTTGATCGGATTACCGGAGGTGGTGCGGGCCGTCAGTAAAACTCCGGCCAGGCCGGCAATACCACCCGAAATCATGTACATCACGATGCGCACTTGCGAGATGTTGATGCCTGACAGACGGGCAGCCGTCGCGTTGCCACCAATGGCATAGATCGCGCGTCCAAAATCGGTATAGCGCATGAGGATGTGAACAAGGATCGCAACGATAACAAGAATGACGGTCAATACGGGAATCCCGGTCCAGTTGGAACCACCGAGTTTGGGAATGGCGGCGTCCATCCAGAAGCGGCCCTGCGCCAGCCAGGTGAATTGAGGCTGGGTCAGCACGCCAACAGGTTTGCCGTCAGGCGCTAATAAGAATGCGAAACCCGCAAAAGCAGCGAGTGTACCAAGAGTTGCTATGATTGGATTCACTCGCAACGTGGTCACAATCAGACCATTGAAGACACCCGCCAGCATTCCCGCAAGGATTCCTGCGAGCACGGCAATTGCTACATTGCCCGTCGGGAAAATTCTCATTGCACCGACAGTTCCTGCGCCAACCAAAACGGAAGCTGAAACCACGGAACCAATCGAAGCGATCGAGCCCACGGATATATCCAGTGCTCCTGCAACGATAACGACGGTCTCCCCAATTGCCAGTAGTCCCACAATCACGATCGCCTGCGCCAGGCTATTCATCAGGTTTTGCCAGGTAAAGAACTTCCCGCCTCCGGGCATTCCGAACCAACTGCTGGCAACGCTGATCAAGAAAACGAGGGCAACCAGCGCGAACATGAGTGATAGGTTGTCCGCGCCGATAAGTCCAAGGATTTCGCGCAAGATGTCGCGTTTTGGATGAGTTCTTGGCTGAATGATTTGTTCGTCGCTGCTCATAAGGGTTTACTCTCCTGGGAAATGTTCAAGGTTCCAACTGGGGCCGCTGATATATGGTCAGCCATTGCCAGTGCGAGGACTGCTTCCTCAGTGGCGTTCGCCCCGGAGAGTTCTCCGGTGATGCGCCCATTTTGCATAACATAAATGCGATCCGAAAGACCCAGGATTTCGGGAAGTTCGGAACTGATAAACATAATTCCTAAGCCTTCATTAGCAAGGTCGTCAATGAGACGATAGATTTCAGCTTTTGCACCCACATCGATGCCGCGGGTTGGTTCATCCAGGATCAAGACTTTGGGCCGGGCTGCCAGCCAGCGAGCAAGAACAACCTTTTGCTGGTTACCACCCGAAAGTTTGCCGGCTTCCTGTTCAAGAGAAGGCGTGCGCACATTGAGCTTTTCGACAAACCCGGCCACGACCGTTTTCTCCAGATGGCTGCGAACGAAATGAAAACGGCTCAGGCGCTTCAAAATCGCCATAGAGGCATTTTCCAGCACACTGCGAACAAGCACCAGCCCCTCGCGCTTGCGGTCTTCGGGTGCAAATCCGATGCCTTTAGCAATCGCATCATCCGGGCGGCGAATCACCACTTCTCGCCCTTCGAGCAGGACACGCCCACTGTTCTTGGATAGTTCGCCAAATATTACCTTGGCCAGTTCGGTACGTCCTGCCCCCACCAATCCTGCGAAGCCCACCACTTCGCCGGCATTGACGTGGAAACTAACACGATGGTGCCAATTGCTGCTTAGATTCTCCACACGCATCACTTCGCGGTCTGTGGCTGACTTGTGTCGCTGAAAGACATCCGAGAGTTCCCGACCCACCATCAAACGGACGATTTCAGAGTCGGTCAATTCGACAGCTGGTCGGACAGCGATCAGACGTCCATCGCGCAGGATAGCGACCTTGTCACACAACCGCAGGATTTCCTTGATGCGATGAGAGACATAAATAATGGCAACCCCCTCATCGCGCAGGCGGCGGACAAGAGTGAATAAGCGTTCCACTTCCTCGTCCGAGAGCGACGAGGTCGGTTCATCCAACGCCAACACGCGAACCCCTGATTTGAGGGCGCGCATGATCTCCACTAACTGCCTCTGGGCGGCTGAAAGCTGGTCACCCAATAGATGAGTCGGCAGAACATTAGCAAAGCCATACTCCGCCAGGCTTTCTTTGACTTGTTCGTTCAGGCGGTGGCGGTCCACAAAGCCCATCCGCTTGGGCAGTTCACCAACCCAGATATTTTCCGCCACATCCACCC
>DATGYJ010000369.1:0-12428 GCA_035298105.1 Anaerolineales bacterium
TGATGGCCTGTGATGATCCCCGCATGGCACAGGAAAGCGCGGTCCAGAAAGCGCTGAGCGGGACTGCCAGCTTCAAGATCAAAGGGAATACCCTGACGCTCACGAATAATGATCTGGCGTTGGTTCTGACACGCTAAAGAATCGATCAAGCTGAATCAGAAACGCGGTTGCTTCAATAGCCGCGTTTTTGATTCCCAAGTACCCATCCTGCTCTTTTATGACAAATGACACATGACTTGGGATGGGGAACAAGGATATATTGAGGTTCATCGGAGCCAGTGTCATCCTACTCGCCTTGATTGGATTCGTGATCGAGTTTGCTCCGATACCGAAAATCGTTGCAACAATCCTAGAAGTTGTAGGATACATTTACTGGCCCTTAGCTTTTATTTTTCTGATGACGATATCCAAGTTGCATAAAAAAGTCCCGGAACTTCAGAGTTAGACAAGTAAATGTTAGCGAATATGAGTTGCTCTTATTAGTATTATCAAAGGCTGTCGAATCTGCGCGTTTTCAAGCAGTTTCAGGGCCTGAGCGCTTTCCGTATGATGAGCTTGGTTTACGCCCGCCCACCAGCCCTTTACAGGGTGCTAACGCAATACCCCGCAGGGGCATAACGCACACCGTTGGGTGCAGAAGCATCATACGCTACAGACAATCAATAACAATTTCTCGGATGGATTGGGATATGAATCAGAGATTTATTCAACGAGCCTGGTTGCTAACGAAAAACGAAATCGTAGTATTATGAAAATGATTGTCTTTGCCAGTTACGTCAAAACAGACAGTCATATCATTAGTAAGGGCCAGTATCAGCAATCATTCACCCTGGCCCGCCAAGGTCTGGGATCTATCATATTGGAGGTACGCGTATGACAACCTATTCTGGAAAATATCGTGGCAAAGTTGTGAATAATATCGACCCCCTGATGCTGGGCCGCTTGATTGTCCTGGTGCCGTCCGTTTCCGAATTTCCACTAAGTTGGGCAATGCCCTGTGTGCCCTACGCCGGTAGAAATGTCGGTTTCTTCGCCTTGCCGCCCATCGCCGCCAACGTCTGGGTGGAGTTCGAGGAGGGTGACCCTACCTACCCCATCTGGACTGGCTGCTTTTGGGGCGATGGCGAGGTGCCGGCCAAACCGGCCGTGCCTACCACCAAAGTACTCAAGACTGAGACCGTTACCCTGGAAATCAACGACCTGCTGACCTCTGTATCGCTGCAGGTGCTGACCCCGGCAGGACCCGTCAAACTTGACCAGGGACCGGAGGGAATTGCCCTGACCATCGGCGCTGCCAGTCTGAAGATCACCTTGCAGGGAGTGGATCTTGCCATGCCGCCGTCGACACTCTCCGTGTGGCCGGAAGGGATTTCCCTGAAAAACGCCAGCGCCTCCTCAGAGATTACGCCCGCCTCGGTCAGTCTCAAGAATGGTGCCGCAGATATCAGTCTAAGCCCAGCCAGCATCGAGATCAAAAATGGCGCCGCCAGCGTGGCATTGACTCCGGTGACTGTTTCGCTGAACAACGGTGCCTTGGAGGTGATGTAACCATGCCTGGTTTCCTGCTTCACGTGGGCGCGGTGGTGCAGTGTGTGCATGGTGGCATGGCTCAACCTACCGTCCCTAATCCTCGCGTCAAGGTCATGGGTCAGCCAATCGTGACCCAGACCGCGCCGTATATGATTGCCGGCTGCTCCTTTCCGCCGCCGCCGGCCGCCAACGGGCCGTGTGTAACCGCCAATTGGGTGATGGGCGCGGTCCGTGTGAAATCGATGGGTATGCCGGTGCTACTTCAGGACAGCCAGGCGGTCTGTGTACCGACTGGAACTGGCTTGATTATCTCCGTCGTTCAAGTGCGCGTCAAAGGAATGTAGGTACGATTGGTGCGAGTCTGCGCGTTTTCAGGTCATTTTCTGGGCTTGAAGTCTGTTCAGTCAAAGCGGCGTTGTCTCGTCCCCCTCCATGCCCAGAAGCCACCCTTGACTCAACAAAATGAACTTGTGGCATTTCTCAACGAAGCACCCGTGGCCCGCTTGAGTAGCATGAATCACGATGGAACGATCCATATGGCAGTTGCCTATTTTAAATACGATGGCGGCGAGATTCTCATTGGAACTCAGGACATAACTCATAAAGTTAGAAACATCAAGAATAACCCGAATGTCACTGTGCTGATCGATAATCAGGAATATCCCTTTCGAGGGGTTCTCATCTATGGCCTCGCCGTGCTCGATTACGAAGATGTTACTGCAAAACGAGCTTCCATCTTTGAGCGTTACATGCCTGCGGAAGATGCCCTGGAGATGGCTTCCGACTTGTCCAGTAGGTTCACGTGTGTTGTGATTCGTATAAAACCCAAGCGAATGACTTCCTACGACTACTCAAAAGCAGGCATTATCAGTACGGATTAGAACGATCTCCAAGTCGCCCGAAGGGACAGCGCCCTCCAGGGGTCGCACAAGCCATGCGGCATAGATAGGAAAACATCTATAAGCGGTTATAGATGTAGAAGATGTAATCTTGAGATGTTGTTTTGACTCCCAGATCGTTTAGCACTCTGAGGATTTGCGCGCGATGATCTGTGCCGTGATTCGCCACATGGAGAAGTGCTTGCCACAGCATAAGATCTGGGTCCTCTCCATCTGTGAATGGTCTTTCGAATAACATATCATCCCGCAATTTGGCAAGATAGTCGCGCATGTTTTGCTCAACGATGTCCCAGTGTATACGTATGCTTTCCCGATCGTCAAAGTCAGCGGGATTAAGCTCTTCGGGCCTTTTGACGCCGCGCAATCCGCTGAACCAATAGTCATCCGCGCTCATCCGATGAACGATCTGATCTCGAACAGACCCATGAGAGTAGTTCACCGCTTGCGTGAACTGTTCATGGGATAGTGGAGTGACATAGCGATCCCATATCTTGCGGTTTTCCGTAAAGTGATAATCGTAGAAATGGCGAAAGGCATTTGCATTCACAGCGTAACTTGCTCCTCTATCTGCAATCCAATGCATTATAGTACAGGCGTTCTGATAAAGACAAAGCATAGGCAAGTCAGCCGATGTGCCAAATGATCATGGGCATTTGATATACTGTGCCAATGAACGTTGAGTTCAACGGCAAAATATGGTTCTGGAATGGTCCCGCGCCCTGGTTCTTCGTTACCGTCCCGGCGAAGCAGTGCCGTGACCTGAAAGCCATCTCAGGATTCGTGACTTATGGCTGGGGGATGATTCCGGTGAATGTTCGGATCGGCAAAACCGAGTGGAAGACTTCCTTGTTTCCCAAAGATGGCCGCTACATTGTGCCGATCAGAGCGAGTGTTAGAAAAGCAGAGAATCTAGAGAAAGGTGACAATGTGACCGTTCGACTCGAAGTCCGTTGAAAAGGAGTGAGCACGCGTTTAACGGGATGGACGCTGTGTAGAAATAGGAAAGGTCAACCATGGACCGAATCACCTGGCTAAGAGCAATGCGACGAGATTGCGAAGAGAAGTATGATACCCTGTGGGCTCCACTCTATGGCGAGAAATGGGGCTTGTACAGCAACACAACTCACCAGCAGTTCCTGCAAGAGTTCTTGAGCCTTCTTCCACAAAGTAGCACGATCCTTGACGCAGCCTGTGGGGCCGGCAGGTATCTGCCATTCCTGCTTGAGAAGAAGCATTTCATTATTGGAATTGATCAAGCGCAAGGTATGCTGGCGCGTGCCCAAGTCAAATTTCCCGGTGTGCAATTCGAGAAAGTCGGTTTGCAGGAGATGGCTTATCGGGAAGTTTTTGACGGGGTGATTTGCATGGATGCTATGGAAAATGTTTGTCCTGAAGATTGGTCTTTGGTGCTGAGCAATTTCCATCGGGCGCTAAAACCACACGGCTATCTCTATTTCACAGCCGAGACCGTTGAAAATGCGGATGAGGCCGAAATCAAGCAAGCATTCGAAAGAGCTCAGCAAGCTGGTCTGCCGGTTGTTTATGGAGAGTGGCCCGACGAAGAAGTCTATCATTACCACCCGACGAATCAACAAGTCAAGGAGTGGGTTCAACAAGCCGGGTTTGAAATCCTCAGAGAAGGGAATGGGGAGATATATTACTATCATATCCTGGTGCGCAAGGGTGCCGATTCATCGGAAATGACGAACAGCGCCTAACCGGGCCGCGGGATATCCTATGTATGCCTGACTTCCGGCAGGATGCTGGTTGGTTGTGGTGTCAAGTAATCGTCTCATACAAGGAGAAGAAACATGAAAACCAAAAGTTTGCTCGTTGTTTTCGTCATGTTTTCCTGGATTTTGTCAGCCTGTCAATCTGCTGCGCCGGCGGCGCCCACTGCCACCCCTGCGCCGACAGCAACTTCTCTACCACAGACGAATACTCCCGTTCCAACCAACACCTCAATGCCAACGGAGATGCCCAAAGCTACTACGACCCCTTTGCCAGAAGGCATTCTTTTTCGTGACGACTTTCAAGGTGAACTTCAGCCCGGTTGGGAATGGGAAAACGAAAACCCTGATAAATGGACACTTACGGATGACGGATGGTTACAAATTGTAGGCGAGCGCAATGCGTTACTTCAAGAAAAGCAACAAAATAATCTTTTATGGTATCCGTTGCCAGCAGGCGATTTCGTCATCACGGTCCATCTCAAAACAAAGCCTTTCGAGAATTTTCAACAAGCCGCAATCTTTATTTACGAAGATGCAGAGAACTATATAACCATCAATCGGGGATATTGCGACCTTTGTTTGGCTGGCGGAAATGGTTTCTTTATGGATTATAAAATAAGCGGACAAATAGGAAGCTACAAGAATGCAACAGATGCTGAAGACGTCTATTTGCGCCTGGAAAGCAAAGACAATACTATTAGCGGATATTATGCAACTGCGCCCGATCAATGGGAAAGACTGGGGCGCTTCGGTAATTTCTTCCAGTTTCAAAAGGTCGGAATTGGCGTTAGTAATGTGCGCGCTGCTGATGATGTGGTCGGGCTGTTTGATTACTTTGAAATATCTCAGCCGTAGTATAGAATTCAGACGCGCAATGATGGCACTTACAACCCACAAGTGCAGTCAGCAAGATCGGCAAATTCGAAATTTTCGTTAAAACCTATGCAAAACAGTTCTCCATCCAGCGCATCAACTCGTAACTTCGAACGATTTCTGGCCGTTATCGCGGTCACGCTCTCTTTGATAATCTCAGTTCGGATCTGGCTGGCCTTTAGCCAACAGCAACCTATGTGGCCTCTGCCAGATCTATATCTTTTGGAAATGCTGGCGGCAAGCACCCTGGCCATGCTTGAAATCCTGGGTAACGGACGGAAGCAATTTCGCTCGCATGGCATATTAACCTGGATCGCGGTTGGTATACTGCTGGCCTTCGTGGTCATCGGGGCGTGGTCCATCGGCTTTTTCTTCGCTCCGGTTGCTGGTCTGTTGGCGATAGCAGCGATCTGGTCAGACCGCAGGCACGGGCGAAACCTGGTCGTTCATTTGGGCATCGGTCTCGCCGCGGCTCTCGTCCAAGCTGCCCTGATGTTGGCTGTTATTCATCTTGTTTAGCGGGATGCCCGTTCCTGCGCAGGTACACGGGCTGGCCGGCGAAAACACTCTGTTCGCCAGGAATAAGATATGTCAGATCATCAGAACTACAAAGTTGAAGACACAAGTTCAGCAAAGCTAAAAGCCAGTCAGCAAGGCGCTGAGGAATTCAAGCAGGCGGGGATCGGGTTGTCCGTACACTGGGGACTCTATTCTCTCAGCACGAGCGGCAATGAGTGGATCTACTTTAACGATCGCATCCCTCTCGATACGTATCGGGAACGAATGCGGCGGTTCAATCCGAAACGATTTTGTGCCGAGGAGTGGGCGGACCTGATGTTAGAAGCAGGGATGAAGTTCTTACTGATCACATCCAAGCACCATGACGGATTTTGCCTGTGGGATACCCAGTACACGGATTTCAAAGTCACTAACACTGCGTTCCAACAGGACATTCTCGCGGAACTAGCTTCAGCGCTGCGAGAGAGGCAGATTGGTCTTCATTTCTACTACTCGCTTGTCGATTGGACCCATCCAGCCTATCGCATAGACTGGCCGGCTTATGTGAGCTACTACCAGAACCAGCTCCGAGAACTCTGTACTCACTTCGGACCGATCGGCGGGATCGTCTTTGACGGATACTGGCCAAGAAATAGTTTAAGTGCCGATGGTATGCAGGAATACTTCGCGGCTCGGGGTCCCTGGGACCTGGCAGGTACGTATGACCTTATCCACGAGCTACAGCCTGACGCCATGATCACAAACAACACGCATGTTCTACCGCTGCAAGGTGAGGACTACCAGGTTTGGGAGCTCGATCTGCCGGGCGAAAACCAGATCGGTTTTAACTGTACGGAGGTGGGTAACAAACCGACCGCGTGCTGGTGGAACCTGAACACTGGCTGGTCTTATCAACCATGGAATCATCACGTCAAGAGCGCGCAGGAGATTCTAGCCACTTACCGGGCCGCCAGAGCCAGGAATGCAGTGTTCTTCCTGAATGTCGGGCCGCGTCCCTTTGGTGATATCCATCCGGAGGAGCAACAGGTTCTTCGCCAATTGGGTCAAGCGATACGTCCAGATCATCTGTAAATGCATCAGAACAGATGGTCCGTTGATAAGGAAGATTTGCACATGGAGTATTGGCAAAGGCTCAGACAGGCAGTCGGTCAAGATACTATGATTATTCCTGGCGCAGCGGGAGCAATTGCCCATGAAGGCAAAATTCCGCCGATCAGCATTCAAACAAGCGAGATCGCCGCTTACCCGTTTTTGCACTCAACGAAATTCCAGATGACACGTTCGATTGTTGTAAACAAAAAATTTCCGATTGGGCGCAATTTCAGGGGCAAGTTATATCTCGATAATTCGTCCCTATTCCCATTGATTGATCCAATGAGAGGTGTCTGTTATGAATAAATCACAAATCATTGCCCTTTATGACCAGGATCAAAGAAAAGATGTGGACTATCCGGACATGCGCCGGGAGGTCACGCCAAACGTAGTGCGACACGTCAACACATACGGGAGTGGGGAGGGAGCAATTATTTATAGTCAGTTAGAAGACGCCAATGCAGACGATACGATTCGCGAGCAGGTGAACTATTTTGAAAGCCTTGGGCAGGATTTTGAATGGAAAGTCTATGATTATGACCGTCCGCCCGACCTGAAAGAAAGATTGGGAACCTATGGCTTTATCGTCGAAGAAGCGGAAGCGATCATGGTGCTTGACCTGGAAGATGCTCCCGAGGTTCTGTGGCAGCCAGTCCTCCAGAAGGTGCAGCGGATCAAGGAGCCGGAAAAAATAGCGGATGTCCTAAGCGTTGAACAACAGGTTTGGAACGAAGATTTTTCTTCGCTGGGCCATTACCTGCGGGAAGCGCTCAGGAATTATCCTGAACAGATGAGCGTGTATGTCGCTTATATCGATGGGCAACTGGCAAGCACAGCCTGGATCTATTTTCCAAAACACAGTCAGTTTGCCAGCTTGTGGGGAGGCTCCACGATAAGTGGATTCCGCAAGCATGGGCTTTATACTGCCCTGCTGGCAGTGCGGGCGCAGGAAGCCAGAGCTCGTCAGGTGAGGTATCTTACCGTGGATGCCAGCCCCATGAGTCGTCCCATTTTGGAGAAGTTTGGTTTTGAGATGATCGCCTATTCTTATCCCTGTAAATGGAAACTCAAGTCACAAAAATAAAGCATTGACACAAGACCAATCGCTCACCTCGAATTGCTCCGGACAGAGGCCTATAATGGAGCGAAATATTATTGCAATTAACATATGGAGGACAATATGAGCGGAAAGTTGTCGGGAAAAACAGTTTTGATCACTGGAGCCAGTTCAGGTATCGGATGGGCGAGCGCTCTAACGTTAGCCGCAGAAGGCGCCAATCTCGTTCTTAACGCGCGCCGGCAAGAACGCTTGGCTGAGCTGGAATTAGCAGTGCAAAAGACCGGCGGCAAAGCGGTGAGCCTGATAGGCGACGCGAAAGAGGAACAAACAGCGCGCCGGGCCGTTGATCTTGCGACCGAGACCTTTGGTTCTCTTGATATTTTGATCAACAACGTTGGCATTGGAACCTATAAGAACCTCATCGATACAAGTGCCCGGGAATATGATGAGATGATGGATTCTAATATGCGCTCCACATTTCTATTCACACGCTATTGCGTGCCTGTCATGATCAAACAAGGCTCAGGCACGATCCTGATGATCTCTTCTATGGCTGGAGTGTATGGATTTGGCGGTGAAGCCGTCTACTGTGCTACCAAGTTCGCACAGGTGGGCTTTGCACAGGCACTCGACAAGGAATTGCGCCCGCATGGGATCAAAGTGGGAGCTATTTGCCCAGGGGGAGTCAAGACCGAGTTTGCACTGGGAAAGGGGAGAACCGAGCAAGGTGTGGCGGCCTCAGGGATGCTGGATCCGGAGGATGTCGCCGGCGTTGTTCTGATGGCTTGCACACAATCGCCTCGCTCGAGGATCATCGAGGTGCAAATGCGCACCATGGATGAGTCTTTGACCTGATTGGCGGCGGACTCTCAACCCTCACCAGGTATTATTCCATTGCGAGCACATGCCGGGCGATGACGATTCTTTGAATCTCACTGGTCCCTTCGCCGATCGTCATCAAACGGGCATCGCGATAAATCCGTTCGACGGGGTATTCGCTCGAGTAGCCGTATCCGCCATGGATTTGGATGGCATCACGGCAGACGCGTTCCGCCATTTCGGTGGCGAACATTTTAGCCATGGCTGCTTCTTTGTTATAAGGGCGCTTCTGTTCTTTCAGCCAGGCGGCTTTGTAAAGCATGTTGCGGGCGACTTCGATCTCAGTTGCGGCATCTGCCAGCATCCATTGGATGGCTTGTTGGTCAGCGATCGCTTTCCCAAAGGCTTTGCGTTCTCTTGCATAATTGACCGCATATTCGAAAGCGGATTGTGCCAGGCCCAATGAAATAGCGCCGATCCCGATCCGCCCCCCGTCCAGGGTCGCCAACGTTTGCTGCAATCCTTGCCCCTCTTCGCCAATTAAATTACCAAGTGGAATATGCACGTCTTCATATGTCACCGCATGAGTAGGGGAGCCGTGCAGCCCCATCTTCTTTTCGGCGGGCCCGATCTTCAGTCCCGGTGTATCGGTTGGGACGAGGATTTGGCTCAAGGAATGGGAGCCACCGGCAGGGTCGGTGCGAACGAGGGTGATGATATATTCGGCAATCGAGGCGTTCGTACACCACATCTTCGCGCCGTTGATAATCCATTCATTCCCCTCTTTGACAGCTTTGGTCACCACTCCACCCTGCAGATCGGAACCAGCTCCCGGCTCTGTGAGCGCCAGGGCGGCGAGTTTGTTCTTTCCACTGGCGACGAGCGGCAGCCATTTCTGCTTGAGTCCTTCAGTTCCATATAAAACAAGTGGGGTTGTCCCCAGGCCATTGTGGGCAGCGATCGCCAGCGCGGTCGAACCGCAGCCCCAGCCGATCTCTTCCAGCGCAATGGCCGAGCTGACCGCATCTACTCCGGCGCCCCCGTATTCCTCGGGGATGTTCAAACCCAGCAATCCCAGCGGGCCCATTTTCCGTGCGGCGATCCAATTGAACTCACCGGTCACGTCGACCTCATGAGCTTTGGGCTGCACTTCTTTCACGACAAAATCATGAACAGTTTTTTGCCAAATCTTTTGTTCTTCGGTTAAATCGAAGTCCATTCTCTCTCACTCCTTTTGCGAATTGGCTAATAAATGTCGGTTCGGGTTGCGGCAAAACACAATCTTTTGGACGTGAATTCCACCGATCAAACGGATTGATTCCGTGTATGAAGCATCCGCGTCGTCCGTGTCCAAGGAATATCTGTCCCAAACTCAGCTAAAGTATATCTTGCTTAGGTGGTAAATACGTGCAAACTGCCGTCCTCTGATTCTATAATGCGAAGTTTCCGCAGGTTAGCGCGGGCTGGTCCTTTCAGCACAGCGCCCTGCAGATCATAGCTCGAACCATGGCACGGACATTCAAAGCCGAGATTGCGTTGTTCGACGCGACAGCCTAAATGACTGCACGTCAGGCTCAGCGCCCGGATATTCTCCTGATCGTGAATAATAATTGCAGGAATGTGCGCGAGCACAGTACGGCTCTTGAGAGGAAAGTTTGCGGCTGGCCCAATATCAAATTCGCTGGGTGGAGGCGGATCAAACGGATAGCTCAAATAACGGACTAATCCGCCGATGCCCAGCAGGCCCGACAGAGCCAGAAGAGCATTCGTGGAAAGGTTCAGGAAATCACGACGTGAGATGTTTTTCATAAATGGGTGGTGGGTGTAATAAAGACGATTGTCAGTATGATCAGGATTAGGGCAATCACGATCACAATCACTTGAGCGAGGCGGTTTCCCGGAGGGAACCAGCGTCCAAGATCATTTTGACTGGTCTGCGGAAGAATGTAAGGTAGAACCGCAAGTATTATCAGCAGGATGATCGGCGCGGCAACTCCCCATAAGAATGGGTCTCCTAGTTTAAGCAATTGCTGCACCCATAGGAAAAACCAGGGGGCGCGAGCGGTTTGAATATCAACGACAGTTTGTGTGATGGGGCGTTCAATGGGCGCAGGAAACATTGCAGATACAAAGAGCAGGATCACTCCGGCGGCCACCATGCCCAGGACTTCGCGCCGTACGAGGTCAAAGCGTGAAAGGCGCGTAGGATCTTGTCGTTGATCTGGTGGAGGCACCGCGATACCTCCATCCCGCCGGACGCGAAAGATGTGCCAGGCACCCAGGATGATCATCGCCAGGGTCAGCACAAAGATATGCCAGGTATAAAACCGCTCGAGGGTGGAGAACGCGGGTTCTGATCCCCCTACAACGAGTTGATAGAGCCAGTCGCCCATCCATGGAATGGCCTTGATCAGGTTTGTGCCAACAATCAAAGCCCAACGGATCCCTTCATCCCAGCGCAGCACATAGCCCGTGAAGTCCAGCAGGGTCACGAGAACGAGCATTCCCAGGCCGATCAGATAATTCGATCGGCGCCGATCGGTGTACGCTCCGGTCAGAACGACGCGCAAGAGATGAATGCTCATCACGATCATCAGGGCCTGGGCTGACCAGAAGTGTAAGTTCCGGATCAAGGCGCCAAATGGAACCAGGGAGGTAATCACTTCCACCGAGATCGCCGCATGCTCGGGTGTGGGAATGTAGTAAAACATTTCCAGGATGCCGGTGACCAATAAGATCAGGCATAGGAACACTGCGAGCCCACCGGCTCCAAGTGTATAGCGCAGGCGCGCCTGAACGAGGGGAATGGTTGGTGGATGTAAATGGTGGAAGAAGTTTGGACGTTCTGATATCCGGGGCTTGTCTTTGCGAAGGTCTTGTACCGAGGAGTGCGAGTACGCTTGTCCACAGGACTGCGAGTACGCTTGTGCGATCATGCCTATTCCAGCGAGCGTGAGAAGTCCCGTCAAAATAAGGATTGCAGGACGGTCATTCCCTGGCCGGGGAACCGCAGATTGAATGCGAATAGCGGAGGCGTTTGTATCGGTCAGCTCCAACCCCTTGGGAATCACCTTCTGCAAGCTCAAAATATACGCGCTGACCTGCCAGGCTTCTTCCTTTGTCAGTTGACCTGGATTCCACCAGGGCATCCTGGCAAGGACGAAGTCATATAATTCCTGAGCGTTCGAAAAGCGGGCAAGCTTGCCCGGACCTGCCACTGCTGGGATGGCCTTGTCCTTCGGCATGAAGAAGCTTTTCTCCGGATAGTCAGGTCCGTGGCAGCCCGCTTGCCAGCAATTTCCGTCTTCTGCGCCAAAAGCAGCTCGCCATTCTGTGGTAAGACCCTGGCCCCGGTCGCCGTGACACGCCATGCAGACGCCCCAGTAGACAAGCGATCCCTTTTTCAATTGTTCAGAATTATCGGAAGCAATGACAGGCTTTTCCAATCTTTGCGGGTCAAAGGTAGGGAAAGGTCCTGGCGAAGGAGTGGCAGTGGCTTGAAGGTGAGAAGAAGCCTGCGCAGTCACTGGTGTTAACAGCGCTGCGATTGACAAGATAGAAAAGATTGCCGCCGACGAGACACCAGTGAGTATGGCGATCTGCCAAGTATGCTTCGATGGGATAGGCATAGCTTATATTGTGATCACTTTTTCCGCTTTCATTTGTGCTTCCAGGATATCGCCCATTCCTCCGACGATCCCTACCTGCACTTTTCCGGTCAGTTCAAAATAATTCAGACAAGTGGAACAAATGATCAAGTGGACGCCTTTGTTTTCAAGCTGGTGCAATCCTTCAAGGGCCGGTGAGCCTTCGCAAACCAGTTTCACCCCGTCCGTATAAAAACAAAGCGCGGCCGGAACGTCGTTGTTTTGCAGCAGCAGCTCAAGGTATTTGCTGAACAAG
>DATGYJ010000370.1:0-4807 GCA_035298105.1 Anaerolineales bacterium
GGGATGAGCAGTTAGATTTGTGTTTAAGTTCCCCAATATGATCATTTCTATTTGCATAAAAAAGTGTACCCGCGGGTACACTTTTTGAAGTCTAGGAAATGCGCTTGATATTCAAGGCATTACTCTTTCCTCTTATGCTAAAACAAACTTTGTTGCGTCCCGTCAGTAAAAATTTGGGGCAATGGCGCACCAGGTTTGAAATGCCCATAACGTTTAGCGAGGTAGTTGATCGCCTCTTCCATTTTGCTTTCAGGCAACATGGAATATATAGGGATCTGGAAGGTGTCTTTGAATTCGTTGTAGCAGATGGCGAAACATTGAGTCTTGGGCATTTTCTTGTTCTTGGACTCAAAGAGAGCCTCCGCCACAGTGTTGATCATTTCCTGCAATTGCCGTTGCTGCTGGGCGTTCACCACTGCAACTTCAGACACAAAACCTTCAATGCGAACGAGACGATTTTCAAGGTCTGCCATTTTCCTCGTCACTGCACGTATCTGGTCCATCGCTTCCGAGAGTTCTCGCTGAGCGGGGGATTTGTATGCATCCAGTTCAGCCAAAATAACATCGGAAACAATATCGGAGCGATAGAGTGCCCATACAGTATCCACGAAGTCGATTTGAAACTGCTCTATGCGCTCGCGAATTTCTGGTTTGACGCGCGAGGTGTCAATGGTAGCCAACCAGTAGGTTAAACCTTCAATATTCATGTGCGCCACCGCGCGCCTGCGAATACCATTTTGATATGGCGTGTCCACTTCAATATATGTAAGTTTGCGGGACAAAGGCAGACTGGCTTTGATACGTCGCAGTTGACTGGAAAAATCCAGTCCCATTGACTCGCTAATATCAGCCACCCGCAAATATAAATTCCGGTCAGTGCCAAGATAGGAGCGATAACTTTCCCCGTAAAACTCAAAAGGGAATTCGCGAATGATCTCTAGTGTTTGGGCTTCCATGTGTTTTTTCCTTTGCTTGAGATAGTTGGTCATCATGACTAACTATCTTTTGGTGGTGTCGATTAGCGACCTGGAGATAGGTGGTCGTCATGACTAACTATCTTCTGATGAGGTTGATCAACGACGACGATCACGAATCTTTCGCAAACTTGCAGCCAGGTTTTCCAATTGCTTAGCGGCCTGATCTAATTCATTTGGGTCTTTCATCAGGGCAGAAAGTTCCGTCGCCACGCGATCGTAATTGCGATCAAAATCAGACTGCTGCGTAAATTTCAACAGGGACTTGACGCGGCTGGCCATTTGACGATAGACAACCTGCACAGCGCGGTGTCTGGTATTCTTGTCGCTTTTACTCTTTTCTTCCACGGCACGCTCGATCTCATCGGAAGATAATTTTTCCTCAATTGCCGATAAAAGAAGTTCGCGCTGCTGGTGCTTGGGCGCAGCTACAATCACCCGCAAGCGGCGTTCCTCAACACGATACAGACTCGCCAGATATAAAAGCTCATCGCTCAGATTCAGGATCTGAAGGTGGCGCACCAGGTGCGGTCGGGCGAAGCCAACAATTCTCTCCAGTTCGGGCCAAATGCCATGGGGCAAGCGTCCATCCAGCGCCTGCCGATAGTAATCCATCTCATTCACAGCATTTGGATCCGGGTATTTTTCCTGAAAGATCAAGATCAGAGAGGCAATGGCCTTCGCCAGATCTACAGCAGAAATATCCTCTCGTTGGATATTTTCCGCAACCTGCCGAAGCCGGCTTACTTCTTTCTGTTCAACAGCTTGTAGTTTGGGTTCTTCCTGTAATTGCAATTGAACAGCACTAAGTACCAGAGACCAGAAGCGCCGTTCGCCAGCTTCCAAAAAAAATCGCGGACCCAATCCCTGCACTTGCACCCAGGATCCAGTGACTGGTTCAATCTGACCTTCACGTAGAATGGATTGACCCAGTAGAAGCAATTCGTCAACCTCTCGGCGCAATCCGGCGTCCCCATCTGCAGCCACCATCAGAGATTGAGCTGCCTGATAACAGTCCATTTCTCCCGCAAAGAAAGCTCCTTTGATGTCCGGGGGCAGGATCACGCGCGATTGAAAGCGATCCGGAAGGACCTGGCCGATAGGAATGTAAACCACACGAGTCGCTCGATGAGTTGTGCCCTGTTCCTGGGCAGGTTCAAGTAGAGGGGCGACTTGTGTTTCTACGGTCTGCGTTAACTGACTCAGGTCTTTATGGGTTCTTTTCGGCATCTGAAATCTCCTGAAAAAAGTGTACCCGCGGGTACACTTTTTTCACCCCATACGCTGTCGAATTTCCTCAGCCACATGGGCGAATTCCTGGGTCGCAGGATTGGCGCTCATCAACTGATCTGATCTGCGGGCCGGCTTAAAACTGAAAATATCCAGACCTTCGCTATTAGCGTAGCTGACATCTGCACGCCTGCTAATGGGGGACAGAATGCGATTATTATATTGTGCGTGAAGAGATTCGAGGAATTCATTCTGCTCCTGCTGGCGAAAGTCACACATGGTGGGTAGGATTCCCAAAAATTGGAGGCGAGGATTATGTTGGCGTTGGACGCTTTGGATCGTCTTTAGCGCACTCGTGAGGCCCTCGATACTGGGCGCCTCCAACTGGCACGGGATCACCACATGTGTGCTGCCAACCAGGGAGTTGATCGAGAGATAGCTCAAACCCGGCGGATTATCTATCACGACATATTGATAAAAGGGTTCGATTGTCTCCAGAATTCCCCGCAAGCGAAACAGCCCATCAATTGGATCGTTCTTCAAAGCCGTATCTACATTCGGCATCTTTTCTTTGGAAGAGGGGATAAAATCCATATTGCGCCGGGCGCCATGAGGAATTTCCGACGTCCTGATGATATCTGTGACTGGAAGAGCCGTATCCATCATGAGCAAACCAGCAATATTGTCGTAAGGACCCAATCCCGTTTGCCGGCGTTGCCCGAAGAAACCTCCCGAGAGTGTGATCTCTGAGTGAGTCTGCTGGTCCAAGTCAATAATCAAAACGCGCCCGGGGTCTTCATTTGCCCCAGCCTCATGTGACATCATCAACGCCAACGCTGCGCCAATGTTAATGGTGGTCGTGGTCTTACCCACACCACCTTTCTGATTGAACACAGACAGGACCTTCATGCTGCCTTCCTTCGAATAAACATATAATTTCCAATTGTTGGACTGTTATTCTGGGTACAGTTACACACAGTTGAATTATCCTCATTATAGCCACGAAAACAGTAAATAACAAGGTTATCGCGTCTCAAATAGCCTTTTTTACCGCTATTGCATTGATTCTGACCATGATGTACAATAACAGGAAGGAAAATGTCCTAGCTTAGAATGGTTCACAGACATGGTTCAGAGGAAATTAAAATTTCCCAAGGCGGCCCCCATAGCTGCCTATGACAAAATGACTAAACTGACGGTGCGGGAGTTGGGTTTGCTTGATTTGAATGAGCATCCTTTCCATATTTCCGCGGATCCACGATTCTTGTATCTAACCGAACAACACAAGTCCGCGCTGTCACGTCTCGAGAATACCATCGACTGGCGGGAAGGTCTGTCCGTGATCGAGGGGCCTATTGGCGCTGGAAAGACTACCCTGGCACGGCGTCTGTATGAACTCTGCTTGCAGAATGACGGACTAGAGCCTGTCTATATTCACACAGCCAGTTATCCAACTCCTGCATCGGCTCTGCGCGATATTGTAAGCCACTATCGGTTGGATTCCCGCCGGGCTTACCTGGACAAGTTGCGCGATTTCGAGAAGTATCTTATCAGTCTCCGAAAACAAGACAAGAATCCCGTCCTGATCATCGATGACGCTCAGTTGATGGCTGCCAACAGCCTGCAACCCATTCAGGATTTTCTGAACTTCGATGTGTCATCCAAGTTGATCCAGATCATATTGTTCGGACAGCAGGAGATTCACAGGAACTTTTCCAAGAAGCCCGCCCTGTTGGATCGTGTCGTATTCTGGCATAGATTGGGGCCTCTTACCTATGCAGAAACACTGCGGATGATCCAGTTTCGGCTGACAGTCGCCGGTCGCTCCAAGCCGCTTTTTTCCGACCGTGCCTTAGAGCTTCTGTACGCGGCCTCCAAAGGCGTACCTCGACCCCTCATGATCATATGCAACGAGACGCTCCACATCTTAGCCGAAACAGGACGCTTTGAGGCTGACGATGCCGAAGTCGGTCAGGCCGTTAAAATCTACAACCAACGCTTGAGGAGTGATGATGATGACTAAAGATACATCAAGAAAAACCAAAGCCAATTATCCGTGGGCAGAGTTGTATGATATGGAATCGCATGTGTCCAGTGCGGCTGCTGTCCGCTCGGGAAAAACAGGACGACCCTCTCGGATCTACCCTCGACGGAAAACATCGGTGATGCTGTCTGATGAAGAACAAGCCGCGTTGGAAAAAATTACTTACTTGATCCGTCAGGCGATGCGGCCGGGATCGGTGACGAAGAGTCAAGTCTATGGCCTGGCCGTGAGACTACTGGATCATCGAATGGAACAATTGCCCGACCATGTAGCCAGCTGGAACCAGCTGATCCAATCTTTGTTTGATGGGGAGAGGTCGCCCAATGTGTAGGCTATTTTAGGATTTCACTTATTCACTAATTCACTTTTTTACTACTTTACTTATTTACTTATTTACTTATTTACTCCAAAAACCAGCGTCCTTTTTTCTCTACTATTTCAAGATCATTCTTTATCAGGAGTAGCAATGTCACCGTGAAAACGAATTGCCTTTATTAAACAAAGATGCCCACCTCAAAGAGGTGGGGACCCTGATTTAAAGCGAAACTCCCTTCAGGTT
>DATGYJ010000371.1:0-2329 GCA_035298105.1 Anaerolineales bacterium
CATATGCGATACTGACCCCCACATATGGGGGAGGTCTACACGCCAAAAGCCGTTTTTTTTCGAAACTATTCCTTCGTTATTCCTTCGCTCATCTTTCGCTCATCCTTCGCTCTGCTCTGGGAGACAAAAACACCCCCCAAATGTGGCATATGTATATTCCGCTTCCAAATTGGAGAGAAACGGGTTTCTTTAACGAAGCTACTACGGCGCTACAACGGAGCGTGAGCGAAGGATACCTGCCCCGCTGGTCAGCGAATGCCCGCCTTGCCCTCTGACCGCATCATCGCAAAAAGTGCATAACAGGCTCTAGTGAGAGAAAAGAATTTCAGATTGAAATCATTTTGAAAGAGATCTTGCTCGCTTTGGATGTAGAATAATCACGCAACGTTCTACGCAAACCCTCTTTTGGTTCCTCCATCAATACGATTTACAACGCAGCCCAGGGAGACAATTTGGGCCTTCGCAAAGCCAGGGAAAGACAGGCAAGAAGTCCTTTCTCATTTATGCTGCGACTCGCAGACAAAGACAGCTAATATGTATAGTTGAGAGGCATATCCAAATCGCGCAAAAGCGGTACCCCGTAGGTAGGGTTACCTTTCAAAAGCATGACAACGGAAGTTCGTCCGAGAAAACCGGCCTGGTACGTGCTGAGACTCTGGAGCGATTCGCTAAAGTGCCAGGAAGAGATTACAATTGAGGTATGACTATGCAACAGGGTTATGTGCTCATTGTGGAAGATGTCCCCGATATTTTGAAATTACTAGACGCGACTCTGACCTTCAAGGGCTACAAGGTGATCACCGCGCGCAACGGCCAGGAAGCATTGGATGCTATTCAAAAGGAACGCCCGGCGCTGGTCATCACAGATATCATGATGCCCAAACTGGATGGCTTCGGCCTGGTTCACCGGCTGCGTATCAATCCGGAAACTCGTGAGATTCCGGTCATATTTCTCACGGCTACCTATGTGGCCCTCGAAGACAAAGCATTTGCTTTGAACATCGGCGTCACCCGTTTTATCGAAAAGCCGGTCAATTTCGAGAAGTTCCTTCAGACCGTGGAAGAACTTTTAAAACGGGGTGCTCATGCCATTCCAGCCTTGATGAGCGAAGCCGATTTCTATGCGGGCTACCGGCAGCGACTTGAGATCAAGCTGAACCAGAAAAATACACAGATCACGCGTGACGAGCGTCTATTAATTACCATTCCCGACGACGAGAAACCAGCTTTCAAGGCCTCGCTTCAAATGGCAATCAATGAAAGGGATGAACTACAACGCCTGCTCAACGAGATCCAGCAGCGGATTGAAAGCATCACCAATCGATAACAACTGCATAAAGAAGGGATAATAAAAGCGCCCTCGTGCCTAGGGTGGATTTGCTACGTCGACTCAGTGCCCCAGAGAGCTAGCGAGAATCGCAAGTAACCTTTTTGGACACTTCCAGTCATGATAAAGCTTAGGCAATAGATCAATCTGAGCCTGCAGCAAAATCAGAGGAATGCATTGCAGCTATCTCTCCGCCTCTCGAAGCACGATATTTATATTTAAAGGAGAGCGGCAAGAGTGAATTTAAAAGAAAATCGGCTTTACCTATGGATTCTGAGTGGATTTGCTGTATTCGTTGGCTTGATATTAGTGCTTTGGATCGCCTTCAAAGTACCGGCCAGCAGTGCAGACGCTCAAAGAAATGCGAACAGCACCAGGACCGCGATAGCCATGACCGCCCAATCACTTTTGGGACCCTTCCCCACCTCCACAGCGCCCACACCCACAACCTCAGACACTCCGACAGTTACTCCCACAATTCCAACCGCCACCCCTTCAGTGACTCGGACTCCTTCCCCGACCGTGACCTCGCAGCAAGCTCGCATACCAAAGACAAAGGAGCCGAATTCACAGTCAACTTCGCCTGCTCTGACGCATACTCCCCTCCCAGCCGCTACCGGAACACGGATTTCAGCGTCAAATAGCCCGGGGGATCCGCCGGCTACTTCAGCCTGATGGCGATTTCATCATTTACTATGATTTCAGTCATGACTATCAAGGTCCGAAATTGATTCCTCATCCGATTCCTCCGGGTGCGTCCTCTGGGCTCAACGCCAGCGCCACGACCCCTGGGAGCTGCATTGCCGGTCTCTTCAGCGAAAGCGCCTGAAAGTGCCGGGTGACGAGCTTGCCGTGCTCGAGCTGGCGGCGCCGGTCGTACCGTGGCGTGGAGTCCGCTGGCCCGAGTACAAGCAGCAGGTCGAAGAGAAGCTGAGGCCCGGTCGCGAACGGGTCTCACGTCTCTTCGGCCTGGCTCTCCACCGCTTGATCGCCGCCAATGCC
>DATGYJ010000372.1:0-27767 GCA_035298105.1 Anaerolineales bacterium
CCTATAACGCTGGCGGCGATTTTAGCATTTTTACTGCGGTCAATGGTGCAACCTTCTCGCCGGGAGATCAAATTTCGATCGATAATCTTGTCGAAGATAGTTTTGGGAACCGTGTTTCCAATCTATCCGTGGATACAGATATTATGCTCCCCGTTGAGGACCAATCGAAAGCAAGAACCATGAAAAGGGGTGAAGAAAACCAGTACCAGATCGAAGAAAATGGGGAAACGATAGAGCAGTTATGGGTCTCGCAATATCCTTTGATTACTGTCAAAGATCCAACTCAAACCATCGTCAGCCAGGCTCAGGACTGGCAGACCTGGTATTCCTATAGCTTTATCTTACCGGTACCAGGCAGGACAGGCTCTCATACAGTCACCCTAAGTCTGGATACCGGCCCGCACAGGGGTATGGTCACGGCGAATGACACCTTTAATGTTGGCATCACAGCAACCTATCTTAAAGCCAGCGCCTCAGAGGAATGGATGCATGCCTATGGTTGGGCAGATGGCACCGAACTCACCCTCGAAGTAGACGATCCCTCCAATGGAGTTGGGATAGATTTCACAGCAAGCACGACTGCCGCGCAGGCGCCATGGGACCCAACCTATCCGGATATCGTTGGCGTCTTTAACTTGAGTGGATCTTATGATCTACATCCGGGCGACCAACTCACTGTCACAGGTGGCGGTAGAAGTAGTGATGGCTATATCGTTCCCGCTGAAATGACCCAGGTACGCTGGTTCATTGGTCTCGGCACCGGCACGGATCCGGGCCAGATCCCTTCCGAGCAGGAGGTTGTGACTGATTTTAATATCGCCCATGCGAATACCGAATTATTGCTTGAGATTGTGCCGAACGATCAAGCTCGCAATACCCTGACGAATGAAATAGATTCTGGCAATGGGCCGGATATCATTGGACCGGTAGGCTGGGCTGGCTCTAACGGCTTTTACGGGCGCTGGATGGACCTGGCGCCATGGATCGAGGCGACGCAATTCGACACCAGCATCTTCGACCCGCGTTTGGAGGGTATGTACCAGACCGAACAAGAAGGGGAGGTCGGCCTGCCGTTCATTGTGTATCCATCCATAATCTACTACAACCCAGCCTTGTTCGATGCAGCTGGACTGAACTACCCGCCTGCAGACTATGGTGATCAGTATGAGATGCCCGATCACACCATGGTGGATTGGTCATGGGGAACCGTAGCACAGGTATCTAAACTGCTGACTCTGGATGGCAACGGGAATAACGCAACCGAACCCGGTTTCGATCGCAATAATATCGTTCAGTATGGCTTCTCCTTTGGCTGGGAAAACCATCCCAATTACTGGGGTTCTTTCTGGCAGAGTGGCGCGCTCTTCGAAGGTACGCCGGGCAATTACAGCGTTAATGTTCCGGCTGGATGGGAGGCTGCCTGGCAGTGGGTCTATGATGGGATCTGGGGCAATCAGCCATATATTCCAGATGGAGCAACGTTTGATAATTTAAACGGCGGCAATGTCTTCTCAACCGGCCAAATGGGGATGGTCGAGGTGCCCAACTGGTATCTGTGCTGCCTGGGGGATTATGTAAACGCGGGGAATACATTCCAGTTCGCAGCCATGCCGAGCTACAATGGTCAGGTGGCCGGCCGTATCGACGCTGACACGTTCCGCATCTGGAAAGAGACGGCTCATCCAGACAAAGCTTTTGAAGCACTCACATACCTGGTGACCACCGGGGTTGACAAATTGATCGTGGGCTCCGCAGATATGCCGGCCGCCTATGGCGGGTTGTCTGCCATCACGGCGAAACAACAAGCCTACCTGGATGCCAGAGCCGCGGAGTTCCCGTTCGTCACCCAGGATAGTTGGGACGTAATGATGGACGGCCTGAACTACCGGGACGTTCCCGGCGCGGAATACTGGATGCCCAGCTACTATGAAGCCTGGGATCATATCCAAAACTTTGGCAGCCGCTTAACACGCGAATCGGGCTTCAACCTTGAAGCCGAGACAGGCAGGCTAGAAGGAGAGCTTTATTACCTCTTTAATTATGGACAGATCTATTCTCCCAGCTTCGCGGCCCGCTTTCCTGAGAACGAAGTTCATGGTTACGGATGGCCTTTAGGGAGTTCGGTCACTGTTAACATCGATGATCCCGATAACGGCCCAGGCGTGGATTACACGGATACACAAACGGTGATTGTCGCGGATTGGGATCCAAATCAGACATTCGTCCAGTTCCGGCTGTGGCAAAACGGTTTCCAACTCCAGCCGGATCAATTGGTCACGCTAACGGATGGGATAACAACCAAGACTCACACGGTTACTCATTTAACGGTGACAGGAGTGGATCCAGTTGCCGATACCGTTTCGGGCACGGCTGACGCTGGCAGCCTGGTGGAGGTGGGTCATATCTACTGTGATGAAAGTGGTTGCTATGGCTTCCGCCGCATCACTGCCGACGAAAATGGCAACTGGATTGCTGACTTCGCTCATGTTGGTGAGGATGATGATGAGCAAGATATTATCGACATTGTGCCCGGCACAGGTAATGAAGCGCGACAACCGGACAATGATTGGGATACGACCAATGTGCAATGGCGCGTGCCCAATCCGTATGTCGAAGCCAGCGCTAGAGACAACTGGGTGCACGCCCGCGATTGGCCGCTGGGGACCGAGGTCACACTCACAATTGATGGTGCACAAGGACCATATACCACAACTGCCACCATGCAACGGGCCCCTTGGAATCCAAATGATCCGAACGATATCGTGGCGCCGTTTGATTTGCAAGGCTATGACATTCAAGCCGGTGATAGCCTCACAGCCACCGTTGGCGATGTATCAAAGGCACTGATCGTCTCTCCGTTGGCAATCACAAGTTTCGACCTGGAGAACGATGTCATTTCAGGTGTCGCTTCTCCCGGAGTCCAAGTGGAAGTGTGCGCCAATATTCCTAACGATTGTATCCATCGTTGGGTTACAGGAGATGGTGTGACGGGCACGTGGACCGCAGAGTTTAGCGGTGAGTTTGATCTTCAAGAAGGCAGCAACGGCTGGGCGGCTGAGCGCGAGGCAGACGGCGACCAGACCTGGTACGACTGGAACGTTCCGAGTCCCGGCATGGACGTATGGTATAAAGGTAGCCGCATTGATGCCTACAATTGGCCGTTCAGTACCCATCTCACCCTGGAAATAGAAGATCCAACCACCCCTGCCTCCCCAGATTATTCAGCTGGAACTGATGTAAACGGGTATACGGATTGGGATCCGAATACCACCTTGGGTAGGTTTGATCTGAGTGGAGCCTTCGAAATTAAACCTGGGATGATCCTGACGATTTCTGGTGCTTCCTCAACCAGGGAACTGGTAATTGCCAACCTTGCGGTTACGAACATCGATCCGGAGGCTGACGTCATCACCGGCATCGCAGAACCTTATCAAAGGATGTGGATGTGGTACAACAGCTCGACCCCAACGTGTTGCCGTGATTTCCAGGCGGATGAGAATGGCATCTGGGTGGTGGATTACAGTCAGCCGGGTCCGAACGGTGAGCCAGTGGAAGATATAGGGCCAGGCTCGGCCGGTACAGTCAACGCCTTTGACGATGATTGGGACACCACATCCTTAGACTGGAATGTACCCAACCCCAACTTCTCAGCGCGCCTGTCCGAAAACCAGGTGCATGGCTATACATGGCCATTAGGTAACTCTGTCACGTTAACCATCGATGATCCCAATACACCACAGCCAGTGGATTACACAGATATGCAAACAGTTGTTGTTGCCGATTGGGATCCTAACCAAACCTTTGTTATGTTTGAATTGGGCGATTTCAACCTTGAGCCCGGACAGACAGTCACCATGAACGATGGAATAACCACCAGGACTCATGTTGTGATCAATCTGACCACCAATCAGATTGATGCGGACAATGACATAATCGCAGGTCATGGCAACCCGAATCAAGATGTATGGGTGGATATCTGGTGCGATAATTGTCCATCCAGGCACATTGTTGCAGATTCAAACGGGGATTGGTCTGCAGACTTCTCCACTCCTGGCGACGAGGATTGGGAGAACAACACGTTTGATATCCAGCCCGGCAACAATGGCGAAGCCCGTCAACAGGACGAACAAGGCAACACAACCAATATTCAGTGGAAGTTATATACATATACCCTCCACGCCGTTCCGGCCCACCCCGAAGTTCACGGGCATGACTGGCCGCAGAACGCAGACATCACACTGACGATTGATAATGACACCAACCCGGACAACGGTGTTCTCTATACCCAAACCAGGAACATCAACGACGATCCATGGTGCGGTGAGCCCTGTTTTGATTTGAAAGGTGTATTTGAGCTTGGGGTTGGCCAGTATGCCAGCCTGACCGACGGCAACGTGACCAAGACTGTTCAGCTTTCCACCTTGCATATCACCGAGGTGAACCGTGAAGCCGACACGATTAGCGGCATAGCTGATCCCGGGTCGCGTGTGGCAGTCAACATCTGGTCACAGAATGGTTTGGCACGTTATGTCACTACAGATACCAACGGCAACTGGGTGGCGGACTTTTCGGTCTTTGGCGATGAAGACTTTGAGCAATTCACGACCGACCTCACCTATGGCGATAACGGCCGGGCCATCCAGCTCAACCCCGATGGTACAGATGATGGCACGCTCGAATACTGGAATATTGACTGGATCGCACCCGATACCGTTCCATTGGTTGCCGCGATTTCCGGCGATGTTGACCTGAACCGTCCAGCATACACAACAGAAAGCTGGGTAACTCTCAGTCTGCTGTATGAACCATTCTATCGCCTCTCCGATGATGGAACGTTGATTCCTGCTGCGGCAACAGGATACACCGTGTCTACGGACGGTCTGGTCTACACGGTCACCTTGCGTAACGATATGTTTTGGTCTGATGGCCAGCCGGTCACCGCGCAACAGTATGCGGATGGCTTGCTGCGGATCCTGCACCCTGATACAGCTACAGACTATGCCTCCTTGTTGTTCGACATCCAGGGTGCGGAAGAGTTCAACAATGGCTCGATCACGGATCCAAACCTGGTTGGCATCACAGCGTTGAACAGCACCACTCTGCAGATCACCCTCAAACATCCTGCTGTTTACTTCCCGCAGATTCTGGCTATTCCGGGGTTGATCCCCGCTCGATTGGATCTCATCAATCAATTCGGCGATGCCTGGACAGACCCGAGTCATTTTGCGGCGAACGGGCCATATACCCTGCTCGAACACGATGGAGGACACTTCCTGCTTCAAAGGAATCCGGGCTATTACAATGCGGCAGGCGTGACGTTTGAGCAGGTGGGGCTTGACATTATCCCCGATGAGAATGAACGCTTCGAGGCCTACAAGCGCGGTGAGGTGGATGTCTTGATCGATGCTCCGCAGTCAGCCCTTGATGACCTAAGCTATGCTGCAGAGCGCATCTATTCGATGCAGCCAGGAGTCTCTTACATCGGATTGAATACTCAGCGCGCACCGACAGATAATCCTTTGGTCCGCAGGGCTCTGGCAGCTGCAATCGACCGGCGTACTTTGCTCGATACCGTGCTCAACACACCCTGGCGGCAGGAAGCGACCGGCGTGGTTCCACCTGAGCTGCCCGGTTATCAGGGGAGTGAAGTGGGATACGAGTACAATCCTACCCTTGCGCAGGACCTGCTTGCACAGGCCGGATACCCCGGCGGCGTTGGGCTGCCTACGATCCATCTGTATGGATCAGCGCAGGTTCAGCCAATGCTGGATGCGATTGCCGACCAATGGCGGACTGTGCTGGGCATTTCTGTGGAGACTCATTACCCCTCAGACTTATTAGCCTTACTTCGAGGTTGTCAAGCTGATCCGGCGAGCTGTGAATACAATGCTTACCGCCTGGGATGGATTATCGATTACTTCGATACACACAACCTTATTAATGATGGGTTGAATCCGGATAGCGGTTGGATCAGTTCCACAGGCTGGGATAATGCCCGTTATCGGGAATTGATCGACCTCAGCCGTGGCGAGCAGAATCAGGCTCAACGCATCGCATACTTTCAGGAAGCCGAACGGATCCTTGTGGAGGACGATACCGCCCTGATACCAGTGTTCTTCTATGACCGCGTCAGCCTGGTCAAGCCGGGATTTTCAACGGCATTTGGCCTGATCCCCTACTTCGAACAATGGGGCGTGGCAGCGTGCTATAGCCTGGCAACGAGTGCTAACCCGGTGGAGGGTGGAAACATCACAACAGATCCCGCGCCCAATTGCCCGACAGAGGCCGGCAAGTATCTGGCAGGGACCCAGGTCACGCTGACAGCCCATCCGAATGCAGCCTGGTCCTTCACTGGCTGGAGTGGGGATGTGACGAGCACCGACGACCCTGTCCAGGTAACAATGGATGGGGACAAGAGTGCGACGGCTACCTTCACAGCCATTCCTGTTTTACTTGCACCTGAGGGCGCATTGAGCAGTTGGGATAATATATTCCACTGGACAGGCATTGCGAGTGCAGACTACTACCAATTGGAAGTCTACGATGCCAGCGATGTGCTAATCTACAGCCAGTGGTTCACCACAGGCATTTGCACGAGCCTGGATTGTGCTGTGTCTCCGATGGAAACACGGAATTTGCCCAACGGCGATTACAAATGGAAAGTACGAACCTATGGTTCCCCAGGTTATGGTCCCTGGACCGCCTTCACGAGCTTCAGCCTCGATCTTCAAGCAGTGATGCTGATCGCGCCGAATGGTACATTGAGCACTTGGAACAACACGTTCAACTGGACAGGGGTGAGCAGTGCTGACTTCTACTTCCTGGAAGTCTATGATGCCAGCGATACCATGATCCATGGCCAATGGTTCACGACGAGTATCTGCTCTGGCTTGGATTGTACTGTCTTGCCTGCCGAAACACGGAACCTCGCCAATGGTGACTACAAGTGGCGCATCCAGACCTATGGTGCCAATGGCTTTGGTCCCTACACTGATTTCATGAACTTCAGCATCGACGTTGCCGAAGTGACTCTCCTCTCTCCGGCTGGCACGCTGAGCACATGGGACAATATATTCCAATGGACGGGAATTTCCGGTGCAGACTACTACCAGTTGGAAGTCTACGATGCCGGCGATGTGCTGGTTTATGGTCAATGGTACACAAACGGTATCTGCTCTGGTTTGGATTGTTCTGTCTCGCCGGCAGAAACGCTGAACCTGGTAAATGGTGACTACAAGTGGCGAGTGCAGACGTATGGCTCGAGCGGTTACGGCCCCTGGACGGCCTTGACTCCCTTTAAGCTGAGTGTCATCCGGCTCGGCGAGCCTTCCGGTACTTTGACTACCTGGGACAACACCTTCCGCTGGACCGGTCTCAGCACCGCAGACTTTTACCGTCTGCAAGTCTATGAGGCAACGGATGAGACCCTGCTCTATGACCAGTGGTTTACCACCAGCATCTGCTCCGGCTTGGATTGTGTCGTTGCCGCGGCAGAAACCCAAGACCTGGGGGATGGTGACTATAAGTGGCGCGTCCAGACCTACGGCTCAGTAGGCTACAGTGACTGGTCTGCTTTCCAGAACTTCAGCCTCGACTTTGCTGCCGTGGAGCTGATCTCGCCGAATGGCTCGCTGAGCAATTGGGACAACACCTTCTATTGGACGGGGATTGCGGGGGCCGATTTCTACTTGTTGGAAGTCTATGATGCCAGCGATACCCTGATTCATACCCAGTGGTTCACCACCAGTGTCTGCGCTGGCCTGGATTGTTCTGTTTCGCCAGCTGAGACATTGGACCTGGGGAATGGCGACTACCAATGGCGAGTGCAGACCTATGGCGCCACGGGCTTTGGTCCCTACACAGAGTTCATGAACTTCACCCTCGATGTTGCCGGCGTGACGCTGATCTCTCCGAATGGCACATTGGCTACCTGGAACAATACCTTCCATTGGACAGGGATCAGCGGTGCGGATTTCTACTTCCTGGAAGTCTATGATGCCACCACGAACACTCTGATCCACGGGCAGTGGTTCACGACCAGCATTTGCTCTGGCTTGGATTGTTCGGTCTCGCCAGCGGAAACGCTGAACCTGGCGAACAGTGACTACCAATGGCGAGTGCAGACCTATGGTGCTAGTGGCTTTGGTCCCTATACGGAGTTCATGAACTTCACCTTGAACACGCCAACCGTGATCCTGATCTCGCCGTCTGGCACGCTGGGGAGCTGGAGCAACACCTTCCACTGGACAGGGGTGAGCAGTGCAGACTTCTACTTCCTGGAAGTCTATGATGCCAGCGATACCATGATCCACGGGCAGTGGTTCACGACGAGTATTTGCTCGGGCTTGGATTGTTCTGTCTCACCGGTGGAAACGCTGAACCTGGCGACTGGCGATTACAAATGGCGAGTCCAGACCTATGGTGCCACGGGCTTTGGTCCCTATACGGAGTTCATGCATTTCACATTGCAGCAGTGAACGGGAGCAAAGCATGAACTCGTACTATACGATATAGGCTTCAAATAATGCTCAGGCGAGCAGACCTTCTGGTGTGGTTCCATCCACCAACACAAGTTTGCCGGAAGGTCTGCTCAAAGCATACATAAATATGGCAGATATTTGGCTCATGATCATTGATTCGGGATGACAATGGACACATAATTAGGTGAAGAAAGACATGATTGACAACTCGCTTGCATTTCTGTAAGGTAATAGAAGAGCAGAACGCAGCAAGGGGTGAGCGCACACGCTTGGGCGATCTCGGTGGGCAGCGCCTGGGTCATATCATCTCCCCTATCTGATCTCAAAGGTCAATTCATGTCGCGCTTCAGAAAGATGATGGCAGATTCCTTACTAGTCAATAATGATTAATTGAACCATTGCAGATGGTCTCGGGTTTTCAGTAACCATTGATTCGGCTTCGCATCGTGTTTTCATGTTTATTGGAATTTTGCCTCATTATCTGTATTTTTTTATCGATTAGCATAAATTTTTTTTTCGACCTGTTTCATGCCCTTGAAATGGAATCCCGTCAAATTCGGGAGGGAGCGGCCCATGACTAAAAGCATTCAGACGGAAAAAGAGCACCGTACCATCCTGACTGTGCGCGAGGTGGCTGAGTATCTGCGGATGAGTGAGGCAAAGGTGTACCGGTTGGCGAAGGAGCGATGCCTGCCCGGTGTTCGCATCGGTAAATCCTGGCGCTTTCGGAAGGATCTGCTCGATGACTGGTTGAGCAAGCGAACAGAGTCAAGCATGGACGAACGCGAGCGGGCCGGCATAGCCTTCAAGCGGGCTACGGCCGACATGTCATCGAGGGATTAATCATGACTGCGCTTAAATCCACTTGTACTGTACTGCCCCCCATATATGGGGGTATTGAACGGCGTATAACCGTCGTTTTACCGCAATTCTGCCTTCGCTCTGCTCCTTCTGCCAAAAATACCCCCAAATATGGACACTGGGCTTTGCGCCAAAATCCCAAAAACTCTGATCGCTGGAGGCGAAGCGGCGGCTGGAGTCTGAAGGCATGGTCAGACAACCCGAGCATCGGGGAACAAAATTCAGCAGCGGGCGTCCTCCCTTTCGGGCGATGTGATCACTATGGTCGTGCGAAGGACGGATATAGATCTTATTGAAACTTCTCACGAGAGGATATTTCCCTTAGAGTTATCAGGCAATGCAAAAACAGTAGTCATCATTGGCTCGGAAAGGCCAGGATTGGTTACTGCCTCATCCCTGAACCGAACCGACAATTCAGAGGGATTGTCGGAAGGGCGGATGCTTGAAAAAAGTGTCTGCTCTCCTGCTGGCGCGATTCACAGCGCTTCGCCTGCATAAAAAATCTCTATGCTCTTCCTAAACCGTTTCATCAGAAATCCAGCGATCCGTTCGCAGCTACTCTCTAATATTTCCTCCAATGCCGGTGTCTACCTGGTCAACCTGTTGATCGCGATGTGGATGACGCCTTATCTGATTGGGCATCTGGGCGTTGCGCTCTTCGGTTTGATCCCCCTCGCCAACTCTGTGACCTCGTATTTGAGTTTGCTGACCCTCTCTTTAAATGGGGCGGTGGGTCGTTTTTTGGCGATCGACCTGCAAAAAGGGGACCAACAAACTGCCAATCGAACGTTCAATACGTCATTGGTCGGAGTTTCGACCATTGCCCTGGGCCTGCTGCCATTTCTGGCGCTGTTTTCTTACCTGGTCCCGAGGATATTCGACATTCCATCCGGGGAAACGCGTTCCGCCCAGTTCCTGTTCTTTTTCGTCATGCTTTCCTTTCTCGTGACCCAGATCGGGGCAAGTTTTTCTGTTTCGTCCTGGGCCAGGAGCCGCTTCGATCTACGAAACCGGATTTTGATTTTTTCCAATGTTCTGCGGTTAACCGTGCTGGTCTGCTTTTTTACATGGATGACGCCCGGCGCCTGGCAGGTAGGACTGGGTATCTTGATCGCATCACTGTATGTCTTCTGCGGCGATTACCTGTTATGGCGCAAGCTGACACCGGAACTTTCCGTCGATCGGCGTAAATTTGATCGCTCCCGGGTGCGCCAATTATTTGGGATGGGCGGATGGCTGGTCATCGACCAGGTCGGCTCCCTGCTGCTGTTGAATATCGAGCTGATTGTCGCGAATACGATCTTGGGGGCGGAGGTGGCTGGGATTTATGGTTCTCTCCTGCTTTTTTCGATCCTGTTGCAGGGGATTGTCGGCACTGTTTCCTCGGTATTCACGCCGACCTACGTGGCGCAATATGCAAAAGGCGATTTTGGCGGGCTTCATCAGTTTTCTGTCCGGGTGGTGCGGCTGACCGGGCTGGCCGTGGGGCTTCCAGCCGGGCTGCTGTGCAGCCTGGGCGGATCATTCATAGGTCTATGGCTGGGCAACCCATTCAGACAGTGGGGAGGACTATTGGCATTGTTGTCTTTTCATCTGGCCGTGAACCTGGCCATCCTACCTTTATTCGGGATCCGAACTGCACTCAACAAAGTCAAAACCCCCGGGATCGTGACCCTCCTGGCAGGGGGATTAAACCTCCTGCTGGCCGTTTGGTTGGCATCACGCTGGGGCGTCTATGGCCTGGCACTCAACGGCGCCATCTCGCTTTCTCTGCGGAATGTACTGTTTACTACGATCTATAGTGCCAGGATCCAAAGCCTGCCCTGGCATACCTACCTGAGGGCGCTTCTACCGGCAATTCTTGGTACAGCCGTTGCCGGTGGGTCGGGATATGTGCTCAGCCTGATTATGCCCTCCCCTGACTGGATCGAATTGATTCTGATCACCGTAAGTACCACTACAATCTATGTCATCCTGGCGATTGCCTTAGGTTTGGATGCTAAAGAAAAAAGATGGCTTTTTCAGATTTTCAAAGAACAGCCTAAGACCGCTTGATGTGAGCTGACCAGCATATGAGATTTTCCGTTATTATCCCACTTTTCAATAAAGCGCTCTACATTCGACGGGCGCTCGGTTCTGTGCTGGCACAAACAGTTCAAGATTTCGAGGTCGTCGTTGTCGATGACGGTTCAATTGATGGCAGCGCAGACCTCGTCAGGGAATATACCGACCCGCGCATTCGACTGATTGGACAAGCCAATGCCGGGGCCTCTGCAGCGCGCAACCGGGGGATCGCTGAATCTAAAGCTGATTTGATCGCGTTCTTGGATGCGGACGATCAATGGAATAGGGACTTCCTGGAACAGATTAGTTTTTTAACAGCAAAATATCCTGCGGCGGGTCTCTTTGCCACGTCTTATCGGATGTTCAACGGTGTCGATACTCAATATCCACAAATAAGAAATCTTGCTATTTCCGAGGGTGGGCATGGGATCCTTGATAATTACCTTAAGGCCATGCTTGGCCCTGCTCCCTTTTACACATCGTCCACGGTTGTCAGAAAGGAAATCGTGCAAAGGATGGGCGGCTTTCCGATTGGGGTTGCCCTTGGCGAAGATTTGGATACATGGTTGAGGATTTATTTCGATTCGCCGATGGCTTTTATGTATTCGCATCCGGTCGTTTATTTTGCAGGTCTACCGGCCAGTGTTACAAGTGCTCGGATTCCCGATGGTGATTTTGCTCCAATAGCTACTGCCCAAAAGTTCATAGACTCTGGACACTGTGATGCTAAAGTGGTCGAAGATCTGCAGGAATACATTGCGCACAATCAAGTAGAAATCGCGAAAAGTCTGATCTTTCATAATAAACATGACCGAGCACGCCAGCAATTGCGCAGAATTCGAAAAACACGGCGCTACGTATGTGAAAAGATTTTTTGGGCATTTTGGGCAGCCATGCCTCATGTTGCTATCCAAACAGCTCTTCGTTTCAAGGCGTTTTTTCGATACATTAGGCAATCCATTGATTCAAGGATAGATGAAGGGCAGATAAAACAAAGTCTATGAAGGTGGCAACCTATAAATTTGAGTTGTCATTCTACAAGCTATAAGAAGGAATTATTGGCATGAGAATCCTCTATTGGGTCGGACATATCGGCAATAAATTTGGGGCGTATGAGAAATACATCCTCTTATTTGCAAAAGTTTGCAGAGCCAGAGGGCACAAATTAACAGTTTTGCATGAAGGCTTCAACAGTGTCCGATTTTATCGAAACACTCTGTGTGAATTGGGAGCCGAGTATGTTTCGATCCCACACACCTTGAAAGAACCAATGCAGGGGATTCCCTCTGCCATCAATGTGATAAAAAAACATCGACCGGATATCATTCACTTCAATTTTACAAACCCTTTAATTATGCCGCTTGCTAAATTATTCGGGATACCACTAGGCTACAGAACCTGTCATAATGGAATACCAAAAATAACCGTGAAAACAAGAATTTCCAAGACTATGAACAATATATTCATAGACCGTTTTTTTGCAGTTTCCCGCCATGTAAGGGATGATGAAATTTGTGCCGGAGTTCGAAAGGATAAACTATTTCTAAATTTTTTGGGCTTGCCAATTGAAAGTTATGCTGAGGGAAATTTATCAATATTTGACGAACCATTACCTTCTGCGTCGAATGATACTCAAAGAAGGAAAATTATTACAGTTGGGCGTTTTTTTCCCGAAAAGGGAATGAGGTTTGTAACAGAGGTGGCAGTTGAAACGATGCATAGGTTCCCGGATGTCGTTTGGTGGATGGTCGGAGGGGTGGGCCCGGATTCTGCGTTTTGCGAAGACATGGTTATTCGTAACCATTTAGAGAACAGGATCATATTTTTGGGTCAAAGGAATGATGTTCCTGCTCTTATGGAACATTCTTATATTCAAGTAGTTGGCTCTTTGTTTGAAGGACTGCCTCTCAATGTGTTGGAATCTTCATTACTAGGTATACCTACCATCGGGCCAAATACCCAAGGATTGGATGAAGCAATTCAAAACGATCAAACGGGGCTTCTTGTTGAATCTCGCTCCATAGAAAGTTTTATTTCAGCAATAGGTAAATTACTCGAAAACCCAGACTTGCGAAACAGGCTGGGGACAAACGCTAAAAACTTCGTCATTGAAAATCATGATTCTTCTTATTGGATTGAGAAACTGATGGAATATTACGAGCTGGATTATCACGAAAAAGTAGATCGCTCCCCTGCGTTTATGGTGACCGAGAAAAGTAAACACAAAAGCGTACCAGAAGGTGCCCCAAAGCGGATTTACCCCAGGAAATGAGCATGTTTGCTGCTGAGCCGATTCTGTTAATGTTTGGCGCTGTTCTTTTCTTATACTTTATAGCCGTCTCGATCAAATTCCCAATGATCCTTGCGGCAATTTACCCGTTGACCTTCTTGAGTTTTACGCAAACAGCGTTCTCGGTAGGCGGTGTATCGCCCTCGAAATATCTTGGGGCGGTGCTTATCTTTGTTGGCTTGATCTATCTCGCAAAGGAAATTGGATCAAGTGCGGACAGGAATTATTCGCTCTTGGGACTCTTTTGTCTCATCATGTTCTTCCCGATGTGGATTTTGATCCGATTCCTGATTGAAGGATCTGACCTGAATCTGGCATTTACCTTTCTGCTGAATGCCCTAACCACTTTTTCCATAGTGGTCATGATCAACACTGAAAGACGAAAAAGGATTATAGAAATATCTTTGGGAGCTACGTTTATCATATTAGCTCTAAGTATGATAATCGCCTATTATTTCCCCTCAATAACTATGTTTAGAACCACACAATTGGGTGGGTATTCCAGAACATTAGGATTGGTTAATGATCCTAACTATGGCGGGGCATTTATCGCAATTGGCATCACCTATTTCTTTTCAAAGTTAGTCTATTATTACGAGACCAAAAGAAGAAGTCTGTTTTACTTGTTTCTTTTTCTGATGGTCATTTCGCTGATTGGACTGGGAATGACGCTTTCCCGGTCGGCGATCTTATCGGCAGCGGCTTGTTTATTGATGATGTTTCTGTTTGGAAGGATGAAATTCAAGAATTTGGTCTGGTTCTCGCTTCTCATTATGTTTTTGTACATGCTAGCCCGACAATTTCCCAGCCTCGTTGATGACATGATATCTCGGTTCTCAATTTTGACCTTCGATTTTTCGAATACGATGAGGCTCGAGATATTTAAGCACGGAATTCATGTTTTTGAAAACAATCTGTGGGTGGGGGTCGGGCAATTTACCGGGTATCACAATGCCTTCCTTGATGCAGCGGTCTTTGGTGGCGTAATTGGGCTGATTTCCTTTGTCTTGATCATCCTCATCGTTTTTGTGACGAACATAAAAATTATGATTTCCAGTGAGCAGATGTTTCGTGAAGCGGCCAGATTTGTCGTCTTCGGATTATTCGTGATTGTGTTCAATAGCATGCTCATCGGAATGGAAACAGAGAGAATTGTCTGGTTTGTATTTGGCTGGGGGATCATCAACTTCATTTTATATAGAAAAGCGCATCAAGATGTGAAAACAACTGCGCGCACTGGACCTGCAACAGGTTCCGAGCTCAAAACAAGCAGGTTTGCCTTATAGCAGCTTTCTAGCAAAAATGAACAAGCCAAGGATTTTACATTACTATTCTTCTTCAAGCAGCATTGGGGGACCCTTAACCTACATCAACACAATTATCAATTCAGAGCTAAACAAGATTTATGAATTCAATACATGTTTTCAAATGATGGCCCCCAAAGGGATTAATGTCCCTTTGCTGTTCAGAATGCGTAATCAGATCAAGAATTTCGCGCCCGATATACTGCACGTGCACGGCTTGCAGAGTGAGGGGCTCTATGGGTTGGTTGCAGGGAGACTGGCTCGATGCAAAAGGATATTGGTTACGGTACATGGGCTGGCAAGCGATACGGTAGAGATGAACTCCATAAAGAGAATACTCTACAAATATATTGTTGAGCCATATACCCTGCGAAATGTAGATTTTGTCTATTGCGTCTGCGACTACGCCTCTAATCGCCCAATTATCAAGAAGAATGCCAGGAAGCTCCTGGGTACGATCTATACGGGCATCAAGCCTGTAACTCCTACCCGAGAAAGAGAGCAGACTCGAGATGAGTTAGGCTTGGCACAAGGCAAAATTGTGGGAATCATCGTCAGCAGAAATGTTAAAGACAAAGGCTATGATGAACTGTCTCGCGTGATAAGCTGGTTACATAGAAGAGGAGAAGACCGCCTCAGGTTCTGTATCGTCGGCGAAGGTGGTTATGTGGAGGAACTCAACCAGAGGCTAAACCAGGAAATTTCTGCGGGTTACACCAGGCTGTGTGGCCGCCGTGATGATGTGGTAGATCTGCTCTTCGCCTCCGATTTCTTCATCCTGCCCTCCTGGCATGAAAATTTTCCGGTGTCTTTACTGGAAGCCGGTCAAGCAGGATTACCAGCCATCGCCACACGGGTCGGTGGAATTCCTGAAATTATTGAACACGGGCAAACAGGATTATTAGTCTCAGAGAACGATCCGGGTGCATTAATACAGGCTATTGATCGGCTATTGGACAACCCCGATCAGATCTCCCAAATGGGGAAGAATGCCAGACTGAGAATGCGAACAAGCTTCAGCCTGGAGGCGATGACAGAAAAGATCCATAAGGCATATTTTGAAATTCTGCAATGATCCTCTGATCTTGAAAATTCAAGAATATGAAGAAGAAATCAGGTAATTCACAAGATTATCAAGTATTGTTTGTAGGGCAGCTCTTTCCCGACGCGATGACTTCCCAGATTCTGGAGCAGGAAATTCTCCCTATCCAAACTCAGCGGTTTGGAAAGGCATTAGTAGCGGCGCTGAGAGCAGGCTTTCATGAAAACGTGGAGGTGCTTTCAACAGCCCCTTTGGTGGATTTCCCTCATAGCCGGCTGTTATTTGCTCCAAGGGCAAAATGGACGATTGATGATGAAATTAAAGCCACAATGGTATCCTTTTTTAACCTAGCTGGACTTAAGCACTTAACAAGATTTATAGTCACCCTTGCTTTTGTTAGTCAATGGGTTCTAAAGAACAAAAATTTCAAGCGGATCATTATTCTTCATGGTGTACAAAGTTGCAAATTATGGGGGGTCTTGTTAGCTCAAGTCTTTGGACCCTGCGTTACGGTCTCCTACTTAACAGACGATCTCGGCATCCCATTAAATTGGGAGAAATCGTTATTGAAGAAGATGCGCCTAATTGACGTCAACTTGATGAAAACGGGTCTGCAAAAGAGTTCTGGCGTCATTGCTATGACACCAAATCTTGCCGAGAAGCTGGCTCCCGGACGTCCTGTCTTAGTGATGCCCGCGATCCGAAATTCCACGCCGAACACAATCACATCCAAGCTGTGTAATTCTAATGGCAGTACATTTAACATCATGTATACAGGCAAATTATCCTGTAGTTACGGGCTTGACCTGCTATTAAATACCTTTAGCCAAGCAAATCGTTCTAACTGGCGTTTGTTGATATCAGGTTGGGGGGAAATGGAAAGTGCTGTTCGTGAATTTGCACAGAACAATCCACAGGTTGAATACTTTGGCCTTCTCAATTCCGAAGAGTTGTCAGAATTTCGTCAGCATGCAGATGTTTTTGTAAATCCAAAACCAAGTTTAACATCTACTTCTAGCCTGGCTTTTCCCTCTAAGATTGTTGAATACCTTGGCACCGGAAAGCCAGTCGTTTCAACAAATCTACCAATCTTTGATGAGGAATTTCGGAAACATTTGATTCTCGCTCAATCTGATTCGCCTGAAGAATTAATCAAGTGCCTCGACAATGTTATGTCATGGGATGATGATCAACGCGAATCCTGGCGGAAGGAAACACTTAGGTTTGTGAACGAAGAACTTTCGTCTGCCACCCAGGGGGCCAGAATTCGTGCTTTTGTCGATTCTTTGAAGTACAGAAATTGACCAGATTACATTAATTTTTCTGCCCAGCTGTGCACCGATGAAAATCTATATCGTCTCTTGCGTTTTTCTACCAGAACCCGTTGTTTCTGCGCGAACCAGTGCACATATCGCCGAAAAGATGTCTGGGCTCGGGCATCAAGTAAAAGTGTTTGCTCCTTTGCCAAGCCGCCCGGCAGGACACGATTACTCGCAGTTCGGATATAGTTTGATGCGAAGTAAAACTTCCCCCCATGGTTACAAAATTATCCGCTGCCTCTCTTTTTTTTCTGCTGTTTCAACATTGGCAAGCCGTTTCCTGGAGAACATCAGCTTTGGATTATCGGTCTTTTTTATTTTGGTTTTTTCGCCTCGCGCTGATGTTGTCTACGGTAATACCTGGCCTATTTTTGCACAGGGACTGTTGATGCTCGTATGCAAACTGCGGCACATGCCTCTTGTGTTAAGCGTCCAAGATCTATATCCCGAATCTTTGCTGGCTCAAAAACGCGGCATCAAGAAAAATTCCTTTTTATATTCTCTTTTACATTGGCTGGACGTGCAGATTACCAGAAACTGTGCAGGGTTAATTGTAATTTCCGAGAGATTTAAAGAAGCCTATGTAAACGACCGTCGAATTTCTGAAGATAAGATTACTGTTATTCCAAATTGGATTGACGACTCTCAGGCCGTTACAACTTCTCCTCGTGATGATATTCGTAAGAAACATAATGTTCCGACGGATGCGTTTTTGGTGATTTACGGCGGTAATATCGGCATGGCAGCCGGGATAGAAAACCTGATCGAGGCGTTCCAGCATTTGCTCGCTCAAGAAAACATTTATCTTCTGCTGGCAGGCGCTGGAAGCAGTCTGCCAGATTGCCTGGACCTGATCCGAAAACGCCAACTTGAGCGCGTGAAAATTCATTCTCCTTGGCAGGTATCAGATACCTATCCCTTATTAAGTGCCGCAGATTTATGTATTCTGCCGACACAAGGTGAGCAGTCCTTAGTCTCTGTCCCATCAAAGTTGCTTTCTTATATGCTGGCTGGTCGTTGTATTCTGGCGTTGGCAACCCCCGGATCTGAAACTGCCAGAATTCTTCTGGATTCTCAGGCAGGGTGGGTTATTTCAACAAACGATTCCATTTCCTTGGCCAATTCCATCAGTAAAATTTCAAGATTGTCTTCAGCTGAGCGAGATAGACCCGGAGAAGCAGGGCGTAATTTTGTGCTTAAGCACTTTTCAATAAGCCAGAACCTGCCTAAGGTGGTTGAATTCCTTGTGCGGAAAGGAAAATGCAGTGAACAAAATTCGTCTTATGCAATCCAGTGATGTTGAATCTGTCATTCGAGTTCATATGGATGGATTCCAGGGCTTCTTTCTAACTTCCCTAGGTCCCGCTTTCCTACAAGAGTTTTATATAGGGGTTTGCGAAGATCCCTCAGGTATTGCAATAGTATATGATGATAGTTATGTTTCAGGCTTTGTTGTTGGTACTATAGAACCCTGTGGATTTTATAAGCGTTTAATTCAAAAACGCTGGTGGAAGTTTGGACTTGCTTCTCTGAGACCAGCTATTCACAGACCACGAATTATTCCTCGTTTATTGCGTGCGTTCACTCTGCCTGGTAAAACGGCCAATCCTCAGCTTAAAACAGGAACTTTAATGTCGTTGGCGGTTATGCAGAATTGCCATGGAAACGGTATTGGCAAGCAACTGGTATCAGCATTCCTTGAAAATAGCCGACAGCAACAGGTAGAAATCGTTAATCTCACTACTGATGCTGTTGGTAATGATGCAACGAATAAATTTTATCTAGACATGGGCTTTACACTTGCCAGAGTCTTTGCCACTCCTGAGGTCAGGCTCATGAATGAATATGTAATTCGTCTGCAATAATTTATGCGAGTAATTAGGTTTCGATTCTAAGTTCAAAAAGGTCTAGGGAGAGCCAAATGACCAAAAGAATTGCAAAAACAAAACCTGAACTTAGCCAAGCTGGTCTCTCTTTCAAAGATCATCTCGATAGCCTATTCAAGCGCATTTTTGATATCACCGCAGCATTTTTGGGATTGGTGCTCCTCTCACCACTCTTTCTTTTAATCGCTTTTTGGATCAAGCGTGAAAGTCCCGGGCCCGTTTTCTACCGTGGCTCGCGGGTCGGGAAGAACGGCAAATCCTTTGGCATTTTGAAATTCCGCACCATGTATGAGTGCCCCAACAGTTATCAAGGTCCGTGCGTAACGGCAAAAGATGATGAGCGTATCACGCCCTTCGGGCACTGGCTGCGGGATACCAAGCTAAACGAACTGCCGCAGTTGTGGAACGTGCTGGTGGGGGAGATGAGCATGGTCGGTCCTCGTCCGGAGGATCCTCAACTCGCTAAAACCTGGCCTGCCGGCGCTTACCGCGAAATCCTCTCTGTGCGTCCCGGTATCACCAGCCCGGCCAGTGTTATCTACCGGGATGAAGAGAATATGCTCAAAGTCGAAAATGTAATGGATGGTTATCTGAGAAATATCCTGCCGGATAAATTACGCCTCGATCAACTGTACGTCCGCAACCATCGTTTCTTGTCGGATCTGGATATCATCATTTGGACTTTACTCGCGCTGCTGCCCAGGCTGCGCAAATATACCATCCCGACCGAGTCCCTTTATAGCGGTTTGCTCTACCGCTTTGTAAGCCGCTACTTTGCCTGGTTCCTGGCGGATACCCTGATTGCCTTCGCTGCGGTCGGCGTGGCAGGTGTGCTCTGGCGTCTCAGCGGCCCGTTAAACCTGGGAATGGGCAATGCCCTTGTTCTGGCAGCAGCCATGGCGATGATCTTTAGCCTGGTCAACGCCTGGCTGGGACTTGGGCGAATCTGGTGGCATTCTGCGAGCCCGATTTACGCCTTTGACCTGGGCCTTTCCAGCGGCGTTTCCACACTGATCGTAGGATTATTGGATTGGTTCGGACCGGACCGGCAGCTGATCCCATTGGGAATGGTCGTCGTGTCAGGTTTGCTGGCGTTCCTCGGCTTTATCGCCATCCGCTATCGTGAGCGCCTGTGGAATGCCTTCGGAACACGCTGGCTCTGGGGCCGCCAGAATCGATATGGAATAGGAGAGCGCGTGTTGGTGGTAGGCGCCGGCGAATGCGCGCTACTGGCCGGTTGGCTCCTTCGCCAAAGCAGGCTTGCCTCGGCGTTTTCCATCATTGGCATGGTAGACGATGACGCAGCAAAAGCAGGCATGACGATCGATGGCCATCCCGTGATCGGGCTCACACGACGCATCCCTGAGATCGTAAAACAGAACGACGTGGGTGTGATCTTTTTTGCGATCGAGAAGATCCAGCCGGATGAGCAAGCCCGCATGCTGGACCTCTGCCGCGAAACCTCGGCCCGCGTGATCTTGATCCCCGATCTGCTGGACATGCTTCGAGAACGTCTCACGCAATCGGTTCAGCAGGTGGTGTTAACGTGAACGGCTTTTGAATCAGATTCGCGCTAAAGGACCAGATCGATAGAGTTGTACAAGCAGTTCGGAATGTTTGGGGAAAGGAAACAGTCGTGAAGATTTCTAGAAAATTTATGGTCTCGAGTCTGCGCGGTCAGCCACCGATCAGGGTTTGAAATCGAAAAGTGTCAGTTCGTTAGAGAATTTTTATCTTCACTTATCATCATACAAGGCAGGAGGTGCCTCCATGGAATTACGACAATACATCTCAATTATGCGCCGCTGGGCCTGGTTGCTACTGTTGGGGCTGATCCTGGGTGCCTCAGGAGGCTTTTTCGGAAGCAGTTATCAGATTCCAATATATCAGGCATCTACCCGTTTGCTGGTCATGCGTGCTCCCCAGGACCGAACCTCGGACTACGCTTACCTGAGCGACCAGCAGCTCACCCAGACCTATCTCGAGTTAGCCACGACCCAACCCGTCCTGAATGCCGTTTCGGAGCAACTGGGCTCTGTTGTTAAGCCTAAGCAGATCGAGGTCCGGCAGATCCGTGATACCCAGGTGATTGAGCTGACCATCGAAGATCAGGATCCTACACAGTCTGCCATCATTGCAAATACGCTTGTCGACAAGCTGATCAAGCAAAACGAAGCCTTACAGTCCGTTCGCTTTGCCTCTACAGAAGCGAATCTTCAGGAGCAGATCAAACAAATGGAAGAGCAGATTTCTGGTTTACAGACTGTTATTTCGCAGGTCACTACCCAGAATCTCAAAGACCAAATGACAGAATTGGAAGCTCAGATCACTCCCCTTCAGGAAGAAAAAACAAAGTTGGAGCAGGAGATCGCTGCCCTGGAACCCGCCTATAATCTTGAGCGCAGGACCGCCATTGCTGAAAAACAAGCGCGTATCTCGCAGATTGATCCTCTCTTGAGCCTGTATCAGGAGATTTATTCAAACCTTGTTGTATTAGGGAAACCATTGGATACAGGCGGCAGTGACAATATCCGCTTAACCCAGCTTCAAAAAACATTGGATCTATACCAGGGGATTTATGTCAATCTATTGAACAGCCTTGAGTCGCTCCGGCTGGCTCGTCTGCAAAACACACCCAATATCGTTCAAATCGAACCAGCGACCGTTCCGCTGGAGCCAATCCGCCCACGCCCACTACTGAATACAGTTCTGGCGGGGGTATTGGGTTTGATGCTGGCAGCCGGGATCATCTTCCTGGTGGAATATCTGGATGATACGATCAAGACCATGGAGGATGTGGAACGTATCCTGCAGGTACCGGTGATCGGGTATATTGCCGAGATCAAGCGCAATTCAAAAAGTGAGGCAGGATTATATGTGGTCCGGCAGCCTCGCTCGCCGGTCTCAGAGGCTTTCCGCTTGCTGCGCACGAACCTGGAGTTTGCTGGCGTCGATCATCCGATCCGCCGGCTTTTGGTAACAAGCACGGGGCCCAATGAAGGGAAAACAACCATCGTGGTGAACCTGGCTGCCGTTATCTCTCAGGGAGGCAGGAAGGTGGTCCTGATGGATGCGGACCTGCGGCGCCCGAAGCTGCACCGTTTCCTGGGGTTGCCAAACCAGTTTGGCTTGAGTGACTTATTTCGCGGGGAGGTCACCATGCCGATGATCACTCAGCACATCCGGGATCTGGAAAATGTTTCCGTGATCACCACCGGCAGCCTGCCGCCCAACCCAAGCGAGCTGCTCGGTTCTTTGAAAATGGATCACATCCTGGACGAGGCGCAAAGAGGCTCCGATCTTGTGATCCTGGATAGTCCGCCTTCGCTGGTCGCGGATGTCCAAATCCTGGCTGCCAAAGTCGACGCGGTCGTCATGGTTGTTTACCCCGGACATACGCAGGCGGATGCCGCTCAGGCCGCCATGGAACAGTTGAAGCGGGCGGGAACACGCGTGGTGGGCGTTGTGCTGAACCGCATTCCGCGCCACCGGGCAGACTATTATGGTGGTTATCGCTATTATTCTCCTTACAACAGTGGGTATCATTACTACCCTGCAGACTCTGGCAAGGAAAATGGGAAATCACCCTTCAGGCGCCTGTTTGCCAAACGGTCTTTCAGCACGAACGGGCACAAGGAAACCACCCAGGAGAAAGATCCAGTCCACCAGCAGGATTAACACTTTTCCGCGCACTTCATGAAAGTCACAACATCTGAGCCATCCTGGCCCCAGCGCTGTCCGTACCTGGGTCTGCATGATGATGAAAGCACGGCCCTGGCGTATGCTTCGGCCTGGAATTATTGTTATCATGCCAACCCGCCGGCCTCGATCCTGGTCTCACATCAAGCCGAGGTTTGTCTTTGCCCGCAGTACGTTGACTGCGCGGTCAATCTCGCAAACGAGTGGGGTCCCATGCCGCGGAGCCTGCGTGGCGATGCAAGAGGCAGCATCCTAAAAAAGGAGTCGTCGAGAAAGTTTACTCGAACGATTTTGGCTGTCCTTCTGGCTGCCATCGTGATCCTGATCATCCTCTGGAGTCAAGGTTTCCTGTTCTGAGGTTTATGGTTCTCAACTACTGTATACTCGTTCCTCCAGCAGCGCTTGTATTTTTACAAATCATTCTGACATAAAGATCTTCGCGCTGAGCGGAGCCGCCGTTCTTTGGCGGCGCAGTCGAAGCGGCGGAATCAGGCAAATATTGCGTTCACCTGCACTGCGCGCACACCTGTCCTGGCGGACGGTGCCAGGGGGCGCAAGTGTCGACTGCGGCTCTCGACGAACCCTCAAGCCTCCGCTCAACGCGAATGATATGTCGGGTTTAATTGTAAATCTTCAACAACTGCGGGAGGAACGGACAAGGTTTCGTTGATTTGATATGCCCAATATCCTCTTTGTCTGCACGGCTAATTTATATCGCTCTCCCCTGGCTGCAGCTTTCTTTTCCAGGAAACTGCTGCTGGAGGGAGAGTCCTCGCATTGGATTGTGGAAAGCGCGGGTACCTGGGCTGTTCCCGGACAGCATGTGTCTTTAGGTCTTTTGAAGTCAGCCAGCGAGCTGGATATTGACCTGCAGGGCCATCTTACGCAGCAGGTGAACCGGAATTTGCTTGCCGGATTTGATCTGGTGGTGGTGATGGAAAAGGGACATAGGGAGGCGCTTGGAATTGAATTTCCATTTATCCGGGAAAAGGTTCATCTCCTTTCAGAATTGGCCGATCATCTGGAATACGATATTGCTGATCCTGAAAATTCCGGCTTGAACGTAGAAGCAACCGCCGAGGAGATGCGCAAGCTCATCGATCGGGCTTATCCCACTATCTGTCGATTGGCTCAGGCTCGTGAAATTTCTCGATCGCGCTCTGGTCGTCATGTCAACTACACACTCTGAAGCCGAGAATCTAAAAAATATTCTTGAGAATATTCATCACCCTGAGCTGCTGGACGGCCATCTCTGGGCCTCGCGCTTATTTGTGAAGGATGCGCTTTCAACCAACCCGCAGCTTCGAAAGGAAAGCCCCGGACAGCAGTTGAGCGCGGCGCTTGGGGAATTGTTTTCGAAGACGATGCCAAGCACCCCTCCCCGACGCGGGAAGCGCCTGGATACCCATTGGGGAGAATTCGGGATCCTGGCTGCCCTCTATTTTGCGCCATCGCAACAGGGTTTACCACCGCCCAATTCACTGCGGGAGGCCTGGGGCCGGATCGATCAAGCCATCTCCTTCTACGTGTACGGCAGCCAGGCCGATTGCCTCTCAGAACAGGAGCTCGAGTCCTATCGACTGGTGGGGCATGAGGTGGAGGTTGCGCCAACCAGTACGCTCAGCGACTGGCACCGCAAAGGGATCCAACGATTGGCCGAGGCAGTTGCCGCCCGTGAAAAATACCTGGCCGATCTTCCGGAGGGGAATTCCCGCCTTGAACGATCAGTCATTGACTCCGCAGGGCTTGTGCAGGACCGTCAGGCTCATGAGTCAACCACAAGCAAATCATTTCCTTACAAAAAAGTGTTTCTTCCGGTTCTGATCTGCCTACTATTAATCGCCCTTGCGTTGGGTGGTTATAAAGTTTGGAAAATCTACGGCTTCGCCTTGCCTTTACGGGAAGACCTGAGCCAGCTCCAGGAATTGGGATCCTCTGCACCAAGATCGGAATCGATCACGGAAGCGGGTCCGCTGCTTGCGAAATCGAGGCAGGATTTCGATCTTTTATCAAACGAAGTGGAGCCGGTGTTATGGCTGGGTCCCTGGCTCCGGTGGGTGCCGGTGTATGGGGGGGACTTAGCCTCCAGCCGTCAAATCCTTAACCTGGCGGATCTGCTGTTGCAGAGCACTGAAAGGACCTATGCTGCTGCTCAACCCGTATTAACTGCGCTCAATAGGGATACGGATCTGAATCCCTCCCGGATGGTCCTCTTGTTAAATCAGGCTCAACCGCAACTGAGCGAGGCACGGCAATCGTTTGATCAGGCGCGGCAGCTGCGCGCCGCACTCAAGCTGGATGGCTTGTCACCTCTGACGCGCTCTGTGATTGAACAGCATGTCGATCCGTGGCTGCCCGTGCTGGATGAAGGCTTGAAAATTGGGATGGCTCTGCCGCATTTTCTGGGTGCGGCCAGCGATGGGCCGAAGACCTATCTGCTCGTCGCGCAGAACGAGGATGAGCTCCGCCCGACCGGTGGGTTCATCACCGCCGTAGGGACGGTCGTCATCCAAAATGGCCAGGTGCTGCGCCTGACGTTTGCCGATTCGGGCGACCTTGATAACTGGGACAGGCCGTACCCCCTGGCGCCCTGGCAGCTCGAACAATATATGAACAGCCCGGTCCTCATCCTGAGAGATGCGAACTGGTTCCCCGACTTTCCAACTTCAGCCTTATATGTGGAATCGTTGTATGCCTACCGGAATTCCCACTCCGTGGATGGTGTGATCGCCTTCGACCAACACATGCTGGTCCTGGTTCTGGAGGCTTTGGGTCCTATCAACGTGGAAGGAGCCTACAATCCGATCGATGCCGGAAATGTGATTACGTACATGCGCTCAGCCAAGTCACCGCCTGATGGCCAGCCGGTGCCGGAGGGTTGGAGCCGCAAAGGTTTTATCGATAAGATCACCGGCGCCATGCTGCAAAAGATCTTTCAGGGACAGGCGATTTCCTGGCAAGAATTGGGATCTGCGTTTTTCCGGGGCCTGAACCAGGATCATCTGCTCTTGCAGCTGGATGACCCAACGCTTGCCGATGTAATCGCCCGGCATGGTTGGAATGGTGCGATCAGACCTGAAGATGGCGATTACCTGATGGTCGTGGATGCCAATGTCGGGTTCAATAAGACCAACGCGGTCGTGCAGGCCAGACTTTCGTATGATGTCGATCTCACGGACCCCGCCCATCCCGTCAGCACCCTGACGGTGGCTCACCAGAACAATGCCTCAGACGAGGTCCCCTGCCTCCAGTGGGGAGGACAAAGACTGGTGGGCCAGGAAAATTATCCCCTCGATGCCTGCTATTGGAACTATATGAGGGTTTATGCCCCATCCGGCACGCAATTGCTGAATGCCACCCCGCAGAAGGTCCCGGATGAGTGGATGGTTTTGAACCATGGAGTCGATGGGCCGGTGGATGTGCTCGAGGAGGAGATCGAGGGTTTGCAGGCGTTCGGCACGCTGATGGTCGTCCCCGGCGGCGGGTCACTCATGACCAGTTTCCAATTCGGCCTGCCGGCGGAGGTGCTGCATATCAGCCCGGACGGCAAGCAGATAAATTATTCGTTGAAGATCAAAAAGCAGCCCGGCACGCTGGCGATCCCCATCACCATTCGCGTCCATTTTCCGAATGGCGCTGCCATTACGTCGGCATTTCCCGGGGCAGTGATCGAGGGAAACGACCTTCTGATCGAGACGGACCTGAGAACCGATTTGGATTTGGAGGTCGATTCTCTGTTGAAATAAACTCGGACAAAATCCGAAGTGGGCCGATCACAAGTCTATGCTACGATCAGAATAATGATATTCAAAGGAGCATGACTATGAAACAAATCATCCGGTATGCAATTGTCCTGATCTTATTGTTCAGTATTCTCTGGCTGGCAAAAGGTGACCCGGCCGGAGCAAGTGTTCCCGCCGATCAAAGCGTTCAATCTGTGCGGAATGAATCCCAACCTGCCGCCGACCCGGATAAGCCCGAACCCGGCACGGTCAAACCGCCGCCTGGCTCGATTGTCATCACGCAGTCCGGAACATACTCGGTCGGCGGTTTTTGCACGATCACCGTTACATTGACGGATCCGGATGTTTGGGTGGAGGTCCGGATCATGCACCCCTTGCCGCGTCCCCTTCCGGACGGCGTCCATGCGGTCCGCCAGGGATGCCTGGTAACTTACCATCACGCCGGGGAACGCATTGATGAGTTGACCTCTGACATGGGGACCAGCAATATCTGTTTTGCCGCGCTTCCGAAAGAGTTGATGAAAATTCATTTCCACGATACGTACGCCGGTGCGCCCACCTGGAGCCCGCTTGGCGGACCCGGGGTCGTGAATGGAATGATCTGCGGGGTCGCTGATCATTCCGGCACCTATGTAGCGACGTTCCAGAAGCCTTAGAAGCTGCCTGGATTTGGCAATCCAGACTAGCACTTTGGCGAGTTTTCAGACACTCTCTCAGATAATTACAAAGAGCCAACGTTTATATCGGGCGGGGCGGAGGCAGTTGCCTCTTCCCCGCTTTTGTATCTCATGACATCCCGCCCAAAATCTTTGCAGAATTGGCTGCCCGCTCTGATCCTGGCATGTTCCTTGTCGGCGATCTATCTGAGCACATTGGCGCCCGGTCTCAGCTGGGCGAACGACGGCAGCGATGGCGGCGATCTCATCGCTGCGGCAGCCACCAACGGGAACGCCCACCCGACGGGATATCCCCTCTACCTGATTTTGGCTAGAATCTTTCAATTCCTGCCGGTCGGGTCTTTGGCCTGGCGCACCAATTTGATGTCCGCGCTTGCCACCGTATGCGCAGCCGTGCTCATC
>DATGYJ010000373.1:0-2135 GCA_035298105.1 Anaerolineales bacterium
GCATGTAGGCTGTCGCCCCGCCTGGTACATCTTCATCCAGAAAGACGACGCGGTTGGTCTTCTTTAACGACTCGATGACCTTACCGTGAATATCAAACGGAAGCAGCGATTGCACATCCACCACTTCCACGTCAATGCCAACCTTGGATAATTTATCGGCGGCGTCCAAAGCAATGCGGCAGCAGGCGCCATACGTAACGACCGTGATATCGTTCCCTTTCCGGATCACTTCAGGCACGCCGAGCGGTACTGTGAACTCAGCAATGTTATCGGGCAGGCGTTCTTTGGCACGATACCCATTCAATACTTCGACAACGAGAGCAGGTTCATCGGCTTTCAAGAGCGTGTTATAGAAACCTGCGGCACGCGTCATATCCCGCGGCACCAGCACATTCATCCCGCGCGCCAGGTGAATAATTCCCGCCATGGGTGAACCCGCATGCCAGATCCCTTCCAGGCGATGACCGCGCGTGCGGATGATCACCGGGGCAGCTTGTCCACCCACGGTACGCCAATATAGATTCGCAAGGTCATCAGACACAATTTGCAAGGCATACAATAAATAATCCAGATATTGAATTTCGCAGATCGGACGCAAGCCACGCATTGCCATGCCAATCGCCTGCCCCAAAATTGTCGCTTCACGGATGCCCGTATCAATCACACGCAACGGACCGTACTTTTCCTGCATGCCTCTGAAGCCCTGGTTCACATCACCCAGGAAACCCACATCTTCGCCGAAGGCGATCACGCGCGGGTCATGTTCCAGGATGCAATCGAAGGCGGCATTCACCACTTCAAATCCCATGACGGTCGGCGATGAATCGGAATAAGCAGGTCTCACCTCTTTCACCGCGACCGCCTTGCCGCTGTAGAGATGCGAACCATAACGCTCGTTATTGATGGCATCCTGTTCATTCTTCCATTGGATCAGGATCTGCTTGGATGGATTGGCTTCGTCATGCAGGGCTCTCAAGGCTTCATGCGCGGCGCTATGGACATCCCGTCTCAACGGCGCAGGCAGGGCTGCCAGGCGTTCTTTGATCTGGCTTAACTCTGAGGAGTGAGATGAACTCCCCGCGATCTCGTCGAGCATATCCATCACTTGCCCGCGCTCTTCCAGGATCGGAGCAAGATATGCCTCCCAGGCGAGTTTGCGGATCCCCTCTACAGCTTCGTAGTCCTCTTTTTCCACGGCGACCAGCTCAGGCTCCGAAAGGATGCGCTGCTCGACGATCCACTCGCGCATCTTGCGGATGCAGTCGTATTCCGCCTCCCACTTGAGCCGTTCAGGGGTTTTATAGCGTTCGTGACTCCCGGAGGTGGAATGTCCCTGCGGTTGAGTCACATCAATGACATGTACCAGCTGTGGGATGTGATACTGGCGGGCGATCTCCGCCGCGTTTGCATATGTTTCAATCAGCGCAGGATAATCCCAGCCGCGTACCTGGTAGAGATCATAACCGCGCTCGCAATCTTCCTCCAGACACGGGTCACGCTGAAAACCCTGTAAGATGGCGTAGATGTTTTCCTTGACCATCTGAAACTGGTTGGGGACCGAGATGCCATAGCCATCGTCATAAACTGTGATGACCGCGGGCGCCTGTAGAACGCCGATGGCGTTGACCGCTTCCCAGAACATCCCCTCGGCCGTGGAGGCGTTGCCGATACTGGCAAACACGACTTCGTTGCCGTTCTTCGAGAATTGGTTGAACTGCTTGAGTTCTTCAACGCCACGGTACAGGACCGAGGCATAGGCGAGACCCACTGTACGCGGCATCTGGGTGCCGGTCGGCGAGACATCCGCTGAGGTGTTATAACTCTCGGTTTGATTCTTCCATGAACCATCGGGGTTGAGATAACGGCTGGCAAAATGCGCATTCATGGAACGTCCCCCGGTATTGGATTCATGGTTTACATCGGCGTGAGCGTAAAGCTGGGCAAAAAATTCCTGGATATTCATCACCCCTAGCATGAACATCCAGGTTTGGTCCCGATAATAGCCTGAGCGCCAGTCACCTTTTTGAAAGGCTCGTGCAATGGCGATGTTGGCCAGTTCCTTGCCGTCGCCGAAAATCCCGAATTTTGCCTTACCACTTAAAACTTCACGTCTACCGATGAGCGAAGCCTGCCTG
>DATGYJ010000374.1:0-12304 GCA_035298105.1 Anaerolineales bacterium
ACATCACAGAACAAAGCGATCTTGTCGCATAGGTCTTTATCTATCGGATAGTCAGAACGGGCAATGATCATATTGGGCGAAATACCGATGGAACGCAGCGCCGCAACGGAATGCTGCGTGGGTTTGGTCTTGATCTCGCCAGTTGCGCCGATATAGGGCAGCCAGGTCACATGGATGAAGAACACATTCTCGCGCCCGACCTCATTGCGGAGCTGTCTTAATGCTTCCAGGAATGGCTGCGATTCGATGTCGCCCACGGTTCCACCGATCTCGACAATGACAACATCCGCGTTCGTCTCTTTGGCGATCCCGGCGACCCGGCGCTTGATCTCGTTTGTGATATGGGGGATGACCTGAATCGTCCCACCCAGGAAGTCGCCCCGGCGTTCCTTGCCGATGACCTCAGCATAGACCTGTCCGCTCGTGAAGTTGCTGGAGCGGCTCAGGCGGATATCCACGAACCGTTCATAGTGACCCAGGTCCAGGTCGGTCTCTGCGCCGTCATCCAGAACGTAAACCTCTCCATGCTGGTATGGACTCATCGTGCCCGGGTCCACATTGATGTATGGATCCAATTTCTGCACGGTCACTTTGAACCCGCGCTCCTTCAAAAGGAGTCCGGTCGCTGCGGCGGTCACACCTTTGCCAACCGATGAGACAACACCGCCGGTATAAAATAAATATTTTGTAGTCATAGGGTACCTCTCCTATCTCGTCATTGCGAGCGACCGCTGGTCGAGCATGGCGCCCTGCGCCACGTATCGATACCGAGGAGCGAAGCAATCTTCCGGGAGATTGCTTCGGGTTTGGTTTCGACATCCTGGTGTCGAAACCAACAGCCCTCGCAATGACATTAATAAATGCGATGGGGAGGGCGATGAAGCCCTCCCCATCGGGGATTGCGTTTGTTGTGAGGGGTTGATAGATCTTCGTCTTCATCCAACCAGTCGTACGAGATCCTCGGCAGCCCGCCGCATCTCCAGAAAGATCATACCCAGTTTCGCATCCTGACGCGCCATTGCGGTCAGAACGGCCTCCTCCCCAATGGAGGTCAACACAATGGAACCTTTATCGCCCTTAATATAGACCTGTTCCAATCCAGCCCGCCCTAATTCATTGGAGATGCGTTCGCCAAGGCTCAGCATCGCGGCGGACATTGCCGAAACACGGTCTTCTTCCACCCCCTGTTGCAGGGCAGAAGCCATGATCAAACCGTCCACGGAAACAACGGCGGAAGCTTCGATATCGGGCGCGGCGGCTTGCATATTCCGCAAGCGCTCTACCATGAGGTCAGCACGACTTCTTGTCATAAGGTTCTCCTGAAGAATGTCTGTCACAGTTTACCATACTTCAATTTTCAAGAGAATGCTCTTTTGCATTTCAGTTGATCAACAGGCCGGGTCGTGTGCCGAAATGTAGGGAATGGCCTCCGAATATCAGTCTCTCCACAATTATTCGGTTCCGGTCCCTATTGAGCTCGCTTGGGCCGCATTGTGCCGGTAAAGTCTCTGCATTGACGCTGTATTCCCCCAGTCCTCTGCGTGTAGCGACAATTGAGGTGTCTTTTGGTTGGCTCAGCTCGAACATCTGACGAGCAGGTCGAATGGGAATTCGGGCGAGTTGATTTTTGCCCGGTTTCTGTATCGACCCTTTCATTCAACAGAATGTTGTTCGACCGGTGTGCCATCAGGGGTGTGCGGTTGGACGGGCTCAGCAGTTATGGATATATATCGTCTGGTATGTTCTTGGCAATGGTGCTGTCCGCTATCGAAAGCGTGCTTCCGTTCAAGCTTATCCCAATTCGCTATTTATATTTTACAGATTTCCCCCTCAGGAATCATGTGTAATTTGTCATAAAAACAGGGCAAGCCTGGCCTTCTCAAAGTCGAGAATGAGTCCGCGAATTTACGCCAATCCGCGCGAATTGCCTGTAGATTAGCGTCATTTCGCGAGAATTCGAGGACAAAAATGATTCCGTTAGAAGTAGGTCGGAGTGCCACCGCTGCGCCCCTGGCAGTTGCGCCATGGGCAGGTGTCCGACTTACGCAGCACAGCCGGATATACCGAGACGGCACGGCGATTCCCACGGAACTGCAAGCTGAAAGCCTGCCCTGCTTGGAGCTTTACGCTATACAAACAGCAAATTTGACCGTCTTCCCGCTTCATGTTAAACTTATACGTTCGACTGATGAAACTTCGCTTCTTTCTACTCGTGAGCTTGCTTCTGATCGCGGCGCAGGATTCGCCGCCGATTGCCATTACCTCTCCAGTGGCGGACGAGGTTTTACGCAGCCAGGTGTCAATCACAGGCAGGATGGATGTTCCCAACTTCGCCTCCGCTCAACTGGATTTTGCTTACGTTGCCAACCCCACTGACACCTGGTTCAATATCCAGACGTTTTCTCAGCCTCCCGTCGATTCCACGCTCGCCACCTGGGATACCACTTCTATTACCGACGGTGATTACGTGCTTCGCTTACGCGTGAATTTCGACGATGGCACGTTTCAGGAAGTGACAGTTCCCATCAAAATCGGAAATGACGCCCTACCGACTCCGACCGCCGGACCAACTGCCACGCCCGAAGCAGAGCTAGCTTTTCTCCCGACGCCATTCCTGCTGGCCGCCTCTCCAACGCCGACGGAGGTACCACGCCCAACCCCGACCGCTCTGCCGGCAAATCCGGCTGCCCTTGGGCAAAATCAAATCTATGTCAGTCTGGGCCGCGGCGCGCTGGTGATTCTGGGACTATTTGCACTGGCAGGCCTCATCATTCGTGTTCGCCATTTCTAAAACCTGACACCTCACACCTGACACTTGGAACTTCACACATGACCTCTGATACCTATCTTCTCATCGGCCTCGGTAACCCGGGCCGCGAATACCGAGACAATCGCCATAACCTTGGTTTTATGCTGATTGACCGTCTGATCGTGCGCCTCAACGCGCGTGGAATGAAGGTGCAATCGAAAGCGATCATTACGACCGCGACCTATCAGGACCGTAAACTGATCCTGGCAAAGCCACAGACCTATATGAATCTCTCAGGCCAATCGGCGCAGGGTCTGCTACACTTCTACAAGTTACCTGTGGAGAACATGCTGGTCGCGCATGATGATCTCGATCTTCCTTTCGGTACGATCCGTATCCGTCCCGGCGGCGGTCCCGGTGGGCAAAAGGGTATGGCTTCGACCATAGAACAGCTTGGTACCAAAGATTTCCCCCGCCTGCGCCTGGGGATTGGTCGCCCGCCTGGCAGGATGGACCCCTCTGACTACGTGTTACAGAATTTTTCGCGCGAGGAAATGAAGCTTCTTTCTGAGATCGTTGACCGCGCCGCGGATGCCGCTCTGACGTTTGTGATCGAGGGCTTGAACAAGGCCATGAATAAATATAACGGTTCAATTGAAATGTAGGGGCAGGGCTTCGCGCTGACATCGTGCCCTTTGGGTAGCGGAGTGCCGAGTGAATGTCGAGGCATGTAGACGAAGCGTGCCCTGCCCTGGGCAACCACATACCCCTTCGGGGCACTTTACCCCTTCGGGGCACTTAGGATCGCCCCTACGGAATCTATGGAAATTCTTCTCAATAAGATTCGCGAACTCTCGCAATATCAGCAGCTGCTGAGCCAACTCCAGACAGATGGACGCCTTGCAAGGCAAGTGCCAGGTCTGGGATTGCCACGCGCCGCGCGGCTGCCTGTCCTGGCCGCGTTGCACCAGGACTTAGATACGCCGGTCCTACTCATCACCGACCGAGCCGATCATTCCCTTTCTTTATTTGATGAGTTGGGTTTCTGGGACAAGTCGCCACGCTATCATTTTGGTGAACCCAACCCGCTGTTCTACGAACAGGCTGCCTGGGGAGTAACCACGCGGCGCGAGCGCTTGCAGACTCTTACAGCGCTGTCTTCCTATCATCTTCCGTTTGCGCAAAAGCCGGAAGTTCAACCTGTTTTCGTGACTTCAGCGCGCGCGCTGATGACGCGGACGATGCCGCGCCGTGATTTCCTCAAAGCCTGCAAAAAGCTGTCTCCCGGGCAGAGTACACAACCAGATACACTCGCCCGATCCTGGGTGGAGATCGGCTATCAGCGCGCGAATACCGTGCTTGAGCCGGGTCAGTTCTCTCGGCGCGGCGGCATTATGGACATTTGGACGCCTGCCGAAAGGTTGCCGGTCCGTTTGGATTTCTTTGGCGATGAGATCGAAACGATCCGCAGGTTTGACCCTGCCACGCAGCGCACAGTTGAAAACCTGGCATCGATCCTGATCACGCCGGCCCGTGAGTATCTCTCTCGGCCTTCGGAGACCGATGCCCGAACATCGAATATCGAGCTCTCTGAATTCCACATTCCGCTTTTACATCCACAGTCTGCGAGCCTGTTGGATTACTTACCTCAAAAAGTATTGATCCTGGTTGACGATCTCTCCATTGTGGAAAGCATGGTAGCAGAGATCGAGGAGCAGGCGGTCAAACTTAGACAGGAAAGTATCGCAGAAGAGCTTCTCTCGCCTGATTTCCCGCTGCCTTATGTTACCTGGCCCGATCTACTGGATGCCTTACAGGATCGCTCGTTCCTGGAGCTCGGTCACTCCACTGCTACGGATGAAGAGGGTGAATTACGCGATGCTTTCACGATCGGTGAGAGATTTGCTGGAAGGCTGAAACAATTCATTGAGCAGGTAACAGGCTGGGTTTCCAGAAATGAAACGGTGATCATCGTCTCCCGGCAGAGTGAGCGTCTCCATGAAATGTGGAAGGAGAGCCATCCCGAGGCAGAAAATAATCCGGGGTTCATCGAAGCTTCTTTGTCGGAAGGCTTCATTGTGGGGGATCTGCATCTGCTCACAGATTCTGAAGTCTTTGGCTGGGAGAGACCCCAACCGCGTACCCGCCAGCGACCGGTAGCTGAAACACCCGAATCCATTTATGCAGATCTGCAAGTCGGTGATTATGTCGTCCATATTGACCATGGGGTGGGCCGCTTTGGTGGATTGGTCCAGCGTGAACTCGATAATCATCTGCGCGAATTTTTGGCGGTTGAATATGAAGACGGCGGACAATTATTCGTGCCTGTCCATCAGGCGGACCGGCTGACGCGCTATATCGGAGCGGAAGGCGCCGTACCTGCACTGGACCGTTTGGGGGGGCAGGAGTGGCACGAGAAGAAGGGACGTGTCAAGCAGGCTGTGCTGGAGGTCGCACAGGAGATGCTCGATCTCTATGCACGGCGAAATGTGGTGCACGGTTATGGATTCAAGCCAGATACCACCTGGCAAAAGGAGTTGGAAGATTCCTTCCCGTATGTAGAGACCGAAGATCAGAAGCGGGCCCTGACAGATATCAAACATGATATGGAATCGCCGCGTCCGATGGATCGCCTGTTATGCGGTGACGTGGGTTATGGCAAGACGGAAGTTGCCTTGCGCGCCGCGTTCAAGGCCGTCATGGATGGTAAGCAGGTCGCGATCCTGGTGCCAACAACGGTATTGGCACAGCAGCATTACGAAACGTTTTTGCAGCGCCTGGCTGCGTTCCCCGTGAACGTGGAAATGCTTTCACGTTTTCGAACGCCGCGTGAACAGACAGAAATTCTGTTCAAGCTGGCAACCGGTGAAATAGACATTGTGATTGGTACACATCGTCTGATCTCATCGGATGTGCAATTCAAGGATCTCGGCCTGGTAATCATCGACGAAGAACAGCGCTTCGGGGTAACGCATAAGGAACACCTCAAAAAACTGCGCACCGAAGTCGATGTACTGACATTGACCGCCACACCCATCCCACGTACGTTGTACATGGCCCTGACCGGTGTGCGTGATATTTCAAATCTCAACACGCCCCCCGAGGAACGCCTGCCGATTGTCACGCATGTGGGACCCTATTCGCCCAAGCTTGTCCGCCAGGCCATTTTGCGTGAGCTCGAGCGGGGAGGACAAACGTTCTTTGTGCACAACCGCGTCAACACAATAGATGCAATGAAAATGCACCTCAACCAGCTTGTGCCGGAAGCGCGTGTGGACGTTGGTCACGGGCAAATGCCTGAGACCCAGTTAGCGTCAGTGATGCACCGCTTCAACGCGGGCGAGACGGATGTCCTGCTTTCGACAACGATCATCGAATCAGGCCTGGATATTCCAAATGCGAACACCCTGATCGTGGATCGCGCCGATACTTTTGGGCTGGCGCAACTCTACCAGCTGCGCGGTCGGGTCGGGCGTGGAGCGGCTCGGGCGTACTCTTACTTTTTCCGTCACCGCAAACTTTCCCCCACGATGGAAGGTCAACAGCGGCTTGAGGTCATCGCCGAAAACACCCAACTTGGCGCGGGCTATTCCATCGCCATGCGCGACCTGGAAATCCGTGGGGCAGGTGAATTGCTCGGGACGCGCCAGCACGGGCACATTCAAGCTGTGGGTTTCCATCTGTACACGCGTTTACTCGCCGATGCGGTGAGACAGATCAGGCGGATCGAGGTTGCGCGAAAAGATGGTGAGAAGAAAGATGAAAAGAGAAAGATCGATCTTGCGCTTTCCTCTTTGACTCAACCTATTGCGATGCCTGTCAATGTGGATTTGCCGCTGGCAGTTGGAATACCTGCAAACTACATTGCCGACCAGGATTTGCGCTTGCGCCTGTATCGCCGCATCGCCGATTTGCGTGATGAGACGGAAATCGATGCTTTGAGCTCTGAATTCCAGGATCGTTTTGGACCGTTACCCGAAATGGTGGAGAACCTGTTTTACCAGATGCGCGTCAAATTGCGCGCCGAGAAAGCAGGTTTATCGGCAATCAATTGGGAGAGCGGACAGATCGTCCTGCGCTATCCGCTGTTGAGCGAGGACAGAGATGGGCAGCGGCTGCCAGACCTGGGTCCTGGTATACGCGGCGGGAAGTCCGCTTATTGGTGTTCGCTGGGGGAAAAGTGGGAGGACCGCCTTCTGGAGATACTTCAAACTCTTACAAGGCAATAGTACACGACGATTGGAAACTTCATGGAAGACACCACCGATACTGCGATTCCTTTTGAAAAGAAAAATAATCGATCTTTGGCTGGATTTCGTCTGATTGGCCGGAGACTGCTCAGTGCGATTGTTACGCTCATTGTCATTGCATACTTAACCCTTTTTGGCTTGCTGCTAGCGCAACGCGGACGCGAGCATTTACCTGCTCAACCGGTGGATGCCATACGCCGGTCGGCAGTCAGCCTGTTTGAGTATTTCATCCACCATCCGGAAACCTATTCCTGGAACAAGCAAGCCATCCCTGCCTTTGAATTGCTGCGTGACATTCTCGGCAAAAGCGCCGGTCTGCTGCTCGGTTCGATGGCGGTCGCGCTGGTCTTGGGTGTCTCGCTCGGGGTTACCGCGGCGCTTTCACGAAGAAAGTTTTCTTCAGCTTTCGTTGTGGTGTTGTCGATATTGGGGATCTCAACGCCGAGTTTTTTGCTGGCGATGCTATTTTGGGTGATCAATATCAGCGTGCACCGCATCTTTGAAGTGAAAGTGCTGCCCTCGGCCGGATTTGGCTGGGATGCCCATCTGGTGATGCCTATACTGGTGTTGTCCATGCGGCCGCTCGCCCAGATTGCCCAAATCACCTATGTTTCACTGCTGGATGTACTGCGCCAGGATTACATCCGTACGGCTCATGCCAAAGGGCTTGCCTGGCACGATGTACGAAACCGGCATGCCCTGAGAAATGTTCTTATTCCGATATTTACGACCCTGGGTACTTCGTTACGATTTTCGCTTGCCAGTCTTGCTATTGTAGAATTGTTCTTTGAATGGCCCGGAGTTGGCTCAACTTTATTCGAGGCGATCAATCGTGGCGAGGTCTCCCTCGTCGTTGATCTGATCCTGGCGCTGGGTGTCTTCTTCCTGGTGGTCAACCTCCTTTTGGAGATCATGCTGCCCTGGTTGGATGCCCGTGTTGCACAGGCGAGCCTTGAAGAGAGTCTGGAAGAGGAAAACTCTTTTGGAAGATGGTGGAGCAAAGTTTTTGAGATATTCAAGGGTTGGAGAAGAGATGCTCATAAGGCGCGCCAGATGCGTAACAAGTCACAGTTACCTCCCCTACCGGCTCAGGCGGTTCCTAACCATAGCTCCAGGGATGAAAGTATTACGCAATCAAACCGGCGCTGGATTCTCCGTAATTTCATTGCCAATCCGGCGCTGCTGATTGGATTGCTGCTGTTGATTGGTCTGGTCGGATTGGTATTCTTTGGGTCAAGCTTAACGTCTGCCAATCCCTATCAAACACATGGGGTGATGACCATTAACGGAAAGATCTTCGCGCCCCCGTTTATCCCCTCTTCGGTGTTTCCGTGGGGGAGTGATTATGTTGGCCGCGATATTCAGGCGCTTGTTTTCTACGGGGCCCGTCAGACCCTCAGCCTGGCATTGTTTGGTATGTTAGCCCGGCTCGCCCTAGGGGTGGGCCTGGGCGCCTTAGCGGGTTGGACCCGGCGCAGTTGGCTGGATCGGCTGGTGACGGGCGCCATAGGGGTCTGGGCGGCCTTTCCGATTACTCTATTTGCAATGATCGTCATCCAGGCCCTTGGCATTCAGCAGGGGATGTCGGTATTTGTTGTCACCGTCTGCATTGTCGGTTGGGGAGAGATTGCCCAGTTTGTTCGGGGACAGGTGATCAGTATCAAGCCACAGCTTTATGTGGAATCTGCCCGCTCCGCGGGTTTGCGTTCCGATCAAATCATGATCCGGCATATTGCCCCCAACTTGATCAATGGTCTGGTCGCACTGGCCGCGCTTGAAATGGGTGGGGTATTAATGCTGCTGGCTGAACTGGGTTACCTTAATATCTTTCTTGGAGGTGGATTCCAGGCAGTGATTGGGGAGGCCGGGCGCATGCAGCCGGTCATCGTCAGTTATTCCGATGTGCCGGAGTGGGCGGCCATGATCGCCAATATTCGTGCCTGGTGGCGCAGTTATCCATGGATGGTGATCTATCCGGGCATTGCCTTTTTTATCTCGATTCTGGCATTCAACTTAACGGGCGATGGCTTGCGCCGCTTTCTCGACGAAAGCCAGGTCAATCTGAGCCGGCTCTTCAATCGATATACATTTTCAACCGGCATCGGGTTGATCCTGGTCCTTGCCCTGGTATTGCAAGGCGCCTCGCCTCTCTCTCTCTATAAGTCTGAAGCCCTTAAATTCAATGCTCAAAATGTGCTCAAGGATATCCGAGTCCTGTCATCCTTTGAAATGCAGGGCCGTGAATCTGGGACACCCGGGGCTCAAAAGGCGGCTGAATATATTGCTCAAAGAATGCGTGAAGTAGGTTTGATCCCTGCCGGGGAACATGGAACCTACCTGCAAAATCAGGTCAGTCCGCGCCTTCATCTGACTCACATGCCAACACTCGAACTATTGAATTCAAATGGTGAAGTAAGCTCTACGTTCCGCTACCGGCGAGACTTTGCAGAACTTGCTGTTGTAAGAAGTTATGGCGAAAATGAAGCGGAGATCATGGGGCTGGTTTATGGCGAGCCGATCGACGCAGGCAATGTCCATGATCCGTACGGTTTGGCGAATACGGATGCCTATCACCGGATTGCGATCGTCCGAGGGGTGGACTTTACCAGGGTAAATCTGAGCGCGCTGGATGGAGTGCTCGTCGTCGCAGACGATTTCTATTCGATCCAACGCAAGGATGCCTATCCTTACGAGGGGAGTGCGTTCGGTGGGAGTAGGAATATACCGGTCATGGTGATTTCACCTGACCTGGCCGATCAATTGCTGGCCACTGCCGGCAGCAGTTTGTCCGACCTGGATCAAATGGCTAAGTCGGCTGCCGCAGGGCAAGTCGCGCTGACCAAGCCCGGAACGAAGGTCCACATGACGCTTCTGCCCGAAACGGTGGAAGATGAAACTCATGAGTATTATACAAACGTTGTCGGGATCTATCCCGGCGAGGGGGCAGTGGCAGGCCTGGATAATCAGGTAATTATCGTCAGTGCTTACTACGATGGCCTGGGTATGGGTCCGGATGGCACAATTTATCCGGGCGCCAATGACAATGCCAGTGGGGTTGCGACGCTGCTGGAGATAGCACGCTTACTCAAGGCATCGGCATATAAACCTGATAAGACGGTTTTGTTTGTCGCCTGGTCAGGCGGTGAGCGTGCTGAACGTTTCAGTGTAGTGAATGTGACAAATGCACGGCCCGGGGGCAACTCTTTGAAAGTGATGGATGTGATCGAACTTTCCGGGTTAGGTTATGGGACCGGAAAAGCCATTGCTATGAGTGAAGAAAGCAGTTATCGCCTGGTGCGCCTATTTCAATCTGCAGCTCGGAAGCTTGGGGTTGCTACGACCACCCGCGGACGTGATCCACACTATGGACGTGCGATCACCTTTCAATTTGGGGAACGGTCGGCGCTGACGCTCTCACTAAGTTGGGATGGTTCCGATCATTTAGCGCATACTACGGCGGATACGCCGGAGATCATCGATCCTAAAAAGCTGGCTGAGGTCGGTTCCTCGACAGTTCTTGTCTTATTTGTTTTGAGCCGGGAAACGAACTATTGAAATCAAGCTAGTCATTATCTCAACCTGCCTGCTTGGGTTGTGCAATGAGTTCTCCCTGACCCAGCTCCATGTCTGCCACAAATCCTCCCCATCCGGCACCGGAGCCTTCCCGGACCGGAGAGGTAATGACAATCAGCCGGACTGGATCTTCACCGCGTATGGTATAGCCATGCTGGATGCCGTGAGGCAGAAATATGAAGCCGCCCTGTTCCAGGTCAAAGCTGGTTTCTCCGCATTGAAAGGTGAGCGCACCCTCGAGCACGTAGAACATTTCATCCTCGGTCCGATGGGTGTGGCTCGGCGGCTCTTCACCCTGCCGCGTGACATATTCCATAAAGGTCGCACCGCTCCCGGCCTGAACCTCGCCAGACTTCACCGTAAAGTCGATGCCGAACCGGTAGACCCAGCCCTCACCCGCCTTGAGAGCATAGGGTTGAATTCGACCATTAAGTTGCTCCATCGCTGCCTCCATCAATAAAAGTTAATATTAACATTGATAAGCGAAACTTCCAGGTACCGGAAGTTTGTTTCGAAGGGAATCTGTGGGTCTCGATACGGAAACATCGAGACACTGAGTTCATTATCCAGCTACGGCACTTTGATACGAAGTAGCTGCCTGCTTGTCAGAACCCATAAATTATCACCTTCCATGGCAAGATCCTGCGGAACGTCGCTAATGCCTCTGCCTTGCTCTCCGACAAGGTCGAGGCTGTTGATGGTTGCTTCTGAATCCAGTAATGGAACGCTGACCGGTGGCTCTGTCTTCTGCATAGCCGGGTCTATCGACTCCAGGTTGAAGGAAGTGCTCAGGCCCGCCTCCTGTCCGAACTGCCCTATGACCAGACTCGTAAGGAATCTGAAAGATTTGAATATTCACCAGTCAGTCCCTTTAATGCGAGTTGTTTTAGCCATCGACCGTGACTTCCTGTGGATTGGCCACCAACAATATTTTCCCTGCGCCCATATTGTTGACGTAGGTTTCAAGCCCCTTTTGCGCTGCTGCCAGTGGAAAGCGTTTATGAATTGGAGATCGCAGGTCGGTTGCCACAAGGGATTGTGCCTGTTGGGAGAGTCTCAGGATCTGAAGAAGATTCCTTTCCTTTAACCAATTTGCAAGGAACCAGCCATCAAAATGCAAATTCTTTACCAGCGCAGTCCGCGCATCAATGCTGCATACTTCATCCGACAACCGCGAATACAATAGAATCGTACTACCAAATGGAGCCGCATCGGCGAGTTGCTGCGTCATGCTGCCGCTAATTGCATCGAGCAGGAGGGTGGCTTGTAATTTGTGCGCCATGGTCCGTAATTGTTCGATAAAGTCGGCCTCACTGCTGTTCAAAACATATTCGCCGCCCAGCCCGCGGACCCAATCCACCTGCGCCTGGCGTCGTACAACATGAATGATGGGAACGTTGCTGCGTTTTCCCAGCCGCAATATCATCCCCCCCAACGTGCTCGCTGCAGCAGTGCTGAGGATGGCGCGATGTTTACCGTGTTGGGCGATTTCCAGGATGGCGAGGGCACTCAACGGATTCACCAAAAGCATAGAACCTTGTTCAAGGCTCACATTCCGGTTCAGCGGAATGCACGACTGGGCAGACGTGACCATATATTCCGCCCAGGTTCCGTTGCCTGCCAGCTCTGCCGCACATGCCACACGGCGCCCGTTCAACAGGCGCGGCATGATCCCTCCACCGGCTTCGACAACGGTCCCGCTGCCTTCCAACCCGGGAGTGAATGGAAATTG
>DATGYJ010000375.1:0-6078 GCA_035298105.1 Anaerolineales bacterium
GTTTTATCGATCATCGTGAAACTATTGTCCAGGCGGAACCTGGCAAAGTTCTTGAAGCAATCAACCGCTTTGAAGTCGGAGATGCCCCAAAGGGGTGTGCTCCCCTGTCCAGCAGCTTGCTGCTGGACTCCAAAGCGATTCTCATTCACCTAAAGGATACATTCTATGGCAATCAATGGATCGAATGGCGAATAGCGGGTCACGCTGCTCATGTGACCTGCCTCACCCAAACAGTTTTCTTCTATCCGCGTGGGCTACCCGGATTTTTATACTGGTATCTTTTCTATCCATTCCATTTCCTTGAATTTCGCGGTTTAATCAAATCCATTGCCAGACAAAGCGAAACTCAATGAAGCGCAACCTGCTCATCTTTTTGATCATTATTTTTATAGCTGCCCTCATGCTTGGCAGTGCACTTTATATCCCTACTGCCCTGCCTGCCAACTCGGACTTCAGCGCTCTCTACAACACGGATTTGGCGCTTGTGAACCGCATTCCCATTTACGATATTCCAAAAGTAGAATCGCTCGCTGCAGAACATTCCGGTATTTCTGCCGACAAGTTCTTCCTGGCGCGCTTCCCATATCCGCCCTGGTATGCGTTGAGCACTTTCTATCTCGGACTGCTGCCTGCCAAAGCCGCGGCAACCTTATGGTTCGAGCTGAATCTCCTGATGCTCTTCCTCTCCCTTTGGCTGCTGACGGATGGCTGGTCAGGGCGATGGCGGCTGATCGCTTTCCCTCTTGGACTATTCTTTCTCCCTGTGCTGGGAGCATTGTCTGTTGGCCAATATGACTTTCCTGTTTTGCTGGGCACCTCGTTATTGATTTATGCGCTGCGCAAAGAAAGCGTCGCATTGACGACTCTCGGAGCCGCATTGCTGACGTTCAAACCCCATATTGGCGTACTGATTCTGTTATTGGTATTGATCTATTTGATTGTGAGCAGGAGCAGTTTTGGACGAGGCGCGCTCCGTTCCATTGTTCTTGCCGGGGTCTTTCTTTTCGTCGCGGGCTTTGTGGCTGATGGCGCCTGGATCATTAGTTATCCAAAGATGTTGTTGGGTTATCAAAACGAAGGTAATGTTTCCACTTGTTCCGAATGTGCCAGCCTGCCGGTCTGGTTGTCGAGATGGTTTTTTGACGGATCGCTTGGAAAGGCAATCTGGATTGCAGTTGGGCTGTTGATTATTCTGGCTGCCCTGTTTTATCTAATTCGTCCTGCTTTAATCCAGCCAGACGACTTGCTGAGTGCTGCGTTGCTGGTCACTTTGCTCATCAGCCCCTATCTTTATAATTATGATTTCCTGCTCCTGCTGGTGCCATATACAGTCCTTCTCAAGAAAAGCAATCTCATCCAAAAAGTGATCGTGCTCCTTTGTTATCTTGTTCCAACATTGGCTCTGCTCCTCTACGGGCGCGCTGGAAATATCGCGTTGATCCTTGTGACCATCATACTCACTGTACTTCTTTACCTGCGCATGCTGCGGAGGCTGCACCTCAGCAATTCGGTCATTGACTTTACGGCACCTGCGGCATAAAATATGAAAGACCTCTTTGAAGAGGTCGAAAAAAACAAATATGACCAGTCAGCGGCGAAGCTGGTGGAAGTCCAGCACTGTCGCGCAACTGTAAATTCGATTGTCGTATCGAATAAGTCAGGTCGCCCGCTCTGGTCGGTTCTACCACACTCTCGCGGAAGGAGGTGGAGGACGGCTCACTCGGACTGCCTCTCCAACCTCCCCAGCACCTGGCTGGGGATTTTGATTCCTTACGATACATGGAGAAAAGATGTTACGAAAATTTTTCTTAGTAGCTTTACTAATCACCTTGATGACTGCCTGTGCACCTCAGACTGCGCGCACACCGGCGTCTGCTCCTGCCGTGGCAGAGACATCTACTCTTAGTCCGGCTGAAGAGACTGCTTCTGTTTCAATAAGGGCTCAAGTTACTGAAACATCGACTGCCCTGACCTTCACAGATGGACTTGGTCGCGAAGTCACACTCAAGGGCTTCCCCCAGCGCATTGTCTCGCTGGCGCCCTCGAACACGGAAATTTTGTTTGCGATTGGGGCAGGTGACCAGGTAGTGGGACGCGATCAATTTTCAGATTACCCTGAAGCTGCAAAAAAGGTCACAGATATTGGTTCTGCATTTGAAGCACTGAATACAGAGTTAATTGTTTCACTTAAACCTGATCTTGTCATCGCCGCCGAGATCAACACACCCGAACAGGTCAAGGCGTTGGAAGACCTGGGGATAACGGTGTATTACTTGAACAATCCCCATACCTTGGAGGAAATGTACGGCAATCTTGACCTGGTCGCTCAACTGACCGGGCATCAGGCAGAAACTGCTACCCTGATCGAATCGCTCAAGAAACGTGTGGCTGCAGTAGATGAAAAGATCGCTCCCATTAATTCACGCCCCAGCGTTTTTTACGAACTGGATAGTACCGATCCTGCCAAACCTTATACTTCCGGGAAAGACACGTTCATTACCTTATTGATCGATCGGGCCGGAGGTCACAACATCGCTGCTGAACTCGAAAGTTATCCCCAAATGAGCCTTGAACAGATCGTGGCGGCTAACCCCAACTTTATTATTCTGGGGGATGCTACCTTGGGTGGCGTAACGCCTGAAATGGTAGCAACTCGCCCGGGTTGGGAGAACTTGGCTGCCGTGAAGAACGGAAAGGTGGTAACTTTCGACGATAATTTGGTCAGTCGCCCTGGTCCACGCCTGGTGGATGGGCTCGAGCAGTTGGCGAAGCTACTCCACCCGGAAGTATTTAAGTAGCAAGTAGATAGGTACACAAGCATGCAGAAGACGTGTTTACTTGTGTACTTGATACACACCTCATGCGCAACCCTTTCTTCATCACCCTGCTTGCATTAGCGGTCATGCTCATCCTCAGCCTGGCCATTGGATCGGTGTTCATCCCGCCGGCTGAGTTATGGCGTATCGTCAGTGGAGCGTCGTCCAGCGATACGTTTCGTACGATCCTGTGGAATATCCGTTTACCGCGCACAGCTTTGATCGCACTGGTTGGGGCTGCGTTGGCAGGCAGTGGCGCAGCCTACCAGGGATTGTTCCGCAACCCATTAGCGGACCCATATCTCATCGGTGTGGCCTCAGGGGCAGGGCTGGGCGCAATTATCGCAATGTCCATCAGGTGGCCGTATACCACCCTCGGGCTCCTGGCAGTCCCATTCGCTGCTTTCCTGACCGGACTGTTGACAGTTTATATCGTTTATGTAATTGCCCATATCGGCGGAAGTGTGCCTACCACCAATCTGATCCTGGCAGGCGTCGCCGTTTCCTCTTTCGCGGTATCACTCACCTCTTTTCTCATGCTCCGTTCAACGGGTGAAGTGCGCCGGGCGATTGGATGGTTATTAGGGGGTGTGAGTCTCGTGGGGTGGGATGCAACACTGGCGCTGATCCCCTATCTTGCGATCGGCCTGACGACGCTCGTTCTAACAGGATACGCCTTGAACATCCTGCAGTTTGGCGATGATCAGGCAACCCAAATGGGATTGAATGTGCGACGTGCAAAACTCATCATTATTGTGGCGGCCTCGCTTGTCTCCGCAGCCGCGGTCTCTTTTGCAGGGATCATTGGCTTCGTGGGTCTGATCGTCCCACATATCGTGCGGATTTGGTGGGGTGTGGATTATCGCCGGTTGATCCCCTTGAGCATTATCGGTGGCGCGTCTGTGCTGCTGATTGCAGATGTGCTGGCACGCATCGTGCTGGCTCCCCAGGAATTGCCGGTTGGCATTGTCACCGCGTTAGCAGGGGCGCCGTTTTTTCTATGGGTCCTGCGACGCTCAAAGAATCAAGGCTATTGGTGAACAAGATGAGCACGGACAAAAAGCAAGTTAGAAAAGGACTGGTGATCGTCAACACCGGGAACGGCAAGGGCAAGAGTACTTCTGCGTTTGGCATTCTCCTGCGTGCCTGGGGACGCGGCTTCCGCCTTTGTGTGGTGCAATTCATCAAAGCCGAAACGGGTCAATGGGGCGAGATCAAAGCTGCCAGGAAACTCGGTATTGACTGGTTTACAACCGGTGATGGCTTTACCTGGACATCCAGAGATATGGACGAAACCGTTGCCCGCGCGCTCAACGGTTGGGAGATTGCCAAAGAAAAAATTCTAAGCCGAACTTATGATGTGATTGTCCTGGACGAATTCACGTATGCCATGCACTTTGGCTGGCTGGATACCGGCCAGGTGATCGATTGGCTCAAGACGAATAAGCCTGAAGATCTGCATCTCGTCATTACCGGGCGGGATGCGCCACAGGCATTGATCGATTATGCCGACCTGGTCACCGAGATGCGTGAAATCAAGCATCCATTTACAACGCAGGGAATTCAAGCCCAACCGGGGATTGAGTTCTAAGATGTCGTTGCGAGCCTTCGGGAAGCAACCTTCTGATAACGAGGGGGGTTGCTTCCTTGCAGGATGCTTCGCAATTGTCGTGGCGCCGAGACGCCACTCCTCGCAACGACATGAACCAACAGAGGTCTATATGCAACTCAAAGAAATCATCAAAGAAATCAAACCACTGGATGAAGCCGCTATGCAGGCAGCGCGTGCACGCCAGGATATGCTGACCAAGCCGCGCGGCAGTTTGGGCAGGCTGGAAGAACTTTCCATTCAACTTGCGGGGATCAAGGCTGAGCCTTTTCCCTCTGTTGAGCGCAAAGCTGTCATTGTGATGGCCGCCGATCACGGTGTGGCGCATGAAGGGGTAAGTGCCTATCCGGCTGAAGTCACTGCGCAGATGGTGTTGAACTTTCTGCATGGCGGCGCAGCCATCAATGTGCTCGCACGTCAGGCTGGAGCGCACGTCACAGTCGTGGATATCGGCGTTGCCACAGAATTTGAATCCATGCCGGGCCTGATCCGGCGTAAGATCATGCGCGGGACCCGGAACCAGGCCCAGGGTCCCGCAATGACGCCTGCAGAGGCTGAACAGGCGCTGCAAGTAGGAGTAGAGGTCTTGAATGATGAAGCTGCCCGCGGGCTCGACATCGTGGCAACCGGGGATATGGGAATTGGCAATACGACGCCCTCGTCTGCGATTGCTGCACTGATGACAGGCTGTCCCGTCTCGCAGGTGGTCGGACGCGGTACAGGGATCGACGACCAGGGTCTGGAGCGTAAGGTCAGAGTGATCGAGCAAGCCCTGGTCGTCAACCGGCCAGATGCAAAAGATGCCATGGATGTTTTGCACAAAGTGGGTGGGCTGGAGATCGCCGGGCTGGCGGGCCTGATGATTGCCGCTGCCAGCCGCCGCATCCCTGTGGTTGTGGACGGTTTCATTTCCACCGCGGCTGCCATGATCGCGGTAGAGCTTGCTCCCGCGGTGCGCGATTATTTGATCAGCGCGCACCAATCCGTGGAGATCGGCCATCAGGCGATGCTTAAGTACTTGAACCTTACCCCCCTGCTGGATTTGAATTTGCGGCTCGGCGAGGGGACAGGCTCGGCGCTGGCGTTCCATTTGATCGAAGCCTCCACGCGTATTTTGCGTGAGATGGCAACCTTTGATGAAGCTGGTGTGAGTGACAAGGAATGACCTTCATGCCCTTTGCAGTGAATTTCGTTGGAATAAAGTGAAATGCGAAGTTTACGGATCGCCTTCGGTTTGATGACCACTCTTCCCATCAGTCTCCCTGACCGCTGGTCGGCGGGCGATAGTGGACGCGCCTCTGCCTTATATTCGTTTGTCGGATTAGTAATCGGCATATTGACGTGGCTGGCATGGCAGGGCGCAATCTTTGTGTTTCCACCATGGGTTGCAGGCGCCATTACACTGGTGGTCTGGGTTGCGTTGACCGGTGGTTTGCACCTCGACGGTCTTTCGGATTGCTGCGATGGTTTGCTGGCAAGCACATCCGCAGAACGCAGGCTGGAAATCATGAAAGATCCGCACGTCGGCGCGTTCGGTGTGATCGGTTTGATCCTCGTTTTGCTTATTAAAGGCGTAACCCTGGCAGCTCTTACGCCGGTGACAAGTTTGGGTATCCTGCTTGCGGCAAGCCTGGCGCGCTGGTGTATCCTGTT
>DATGYJ010000376.1:0-2566 GCA_035298105.1 Anaerolineales bacterium
ATGTTTCGACCTTCCTTTCAGGCGGCCACAAGGACCGTCTCAAACTCGGTGACACAAATGTTGACGTACCAGACTTCTTCTCGTTCGGCAGGTGTTACTTGTGCGATCCATGCCTGCTTAAACGGGGGAACATCCGTACTGTTATGGACAACTTGATTAGACTCTTCTGTGAAATCTGAGTTTGCTACCGCGTTCTTGCTATCCGCAGGTTTTCTGGGATTGATGCTATACTTTTGCATCGAAGAATCCAACTTAATTTCAGAGAGAGGCTTATGAATACTCAAGTGATCCGCCCAATCCTTGCGAGTGTTATTCTAGCGCTATCCATGCTTGCCTGTAATTTTGGACAAAATGCCGCGCCCACTGCGACGCAAACAACCGGGAAAAATGCCACGCAGGCTGTTTCCACTGCCCAGACAGAAGTCACCGGGGCGCCGACGACCGCTCCCACCGAAGCGCCGGTCAGCGCCTGCGAGAACCCATACCTGCCTCCGATTGTCGGTGCCACATGGAACTACAAGATCACGGGGCCCACGTCAGATACATATAAGCACACGGTTCTTTCTGTTGAAATGGATAGCTTCACCGAGCAGGATGTCTTCGGCGTGGGCGTCACCCGCCAGGGTAAATGGACGTGCGAAAATCGGAATCTCATCGCGTTAAGTCCTCCGAGCGGCAGTTCAGGAACTGTGCAGGCGCAGAACGTGCAGGTCAACCTAGAAACGAAAGAGCATAGCGGAATTACGCTGCCCGCCAAAATCAACCCCGGCGATACATGGTCGCAAAAACTGCTTCTCGAGGGGACCGAAACCATCAATGGCACTCAACTGCCAGCCAAAAATGAATTTAGCAATGACTGCACGGCAAAAGGCGTGGAATCTGTAACCGTGGAGGCAGGTACTTTTGATGCCATGCGCGTCGAGTGCAAAACGGTTATGCATTTGACCATTACCATGGGCGGCAGTGACACCGGTGCCACGTTCAACCTGACGGCGACCAATTGGTATGCCAAGGATATTGGAATGATCAAGAACGTTACCACCGGCATGGGATTGGATAGCACCACCGAGCTGGTATCGTACGATATTCCGAAGTAAGCAGCTGGCGGCTCTCTCGGCTAGAAGAAACAAAAAGTCCAGCCTGGTTGAATTGAACCCCACAAAAGAGACACGAAAGAAAAAGCCCTCCTGTGAGAAAATAACACAGGAGGCTTTTGTATGTCTGGCAGGAAAGGAATGAAGCATTATCCATTGGCGATGAAGCTGGAGGCCGTGCGGTTGCATGAGGGAGAGGGGAAGTCGTACCAGGAGATCACAGAGGTGCTGGGAATCCACGACCGCAAACGGGTAGAGAAATGGTTGCGAGAATACCGGAGAGAAGGAGAGGCAGCCTTTGGCCGAGGTTCCGGACACAAGAAGCGGGGACGTCCACCGAAGCGGGAGAACACAGAATCCTACATTGCCCGGTTGGAGATGGAGAATGATCTGCTAAAAAAATTCCATGCCGAATTGCGCAAGCTGGAGTCCGCCAAGCGCAATATCGGCTCATTTACCACCAAAGAGAACGATACGAAGTGAAGGCGATGTGTACTTTCTTTGGGGTTTCGCGGGCAGCCTATTATGCGTGGGAGAGGCGCTTAGACAAAGCAGATCCAGATCGAGAGCGTATGGCGTTAGTCCAAGAAGCGTATGAGCGCTCTCACCGAACATATGGATACCGGCGAATTGTGTTATGGCTTCGCAAGCACAAAGGAATGTGCATGAACCACAAGACAGTCCTGCGGTTGATGAACAGGCTTCATATTCGTTCCGTGGCTCGCAGGCGGAAGATCTTCCGCCACTTGGCCAGTGTCCCGGGCATTTATCATTATGAAAATGTGCTCAACCGGGAGTTTGCGGCCAGCCAACCCAACCAGAAATGGGTCACGGATGTCACCTACATCGCAACCCGGCAGGGCTGGGCCTATCTTGCCACGATCCAAGATCTGTTCGATGGTTTCATCGTCTCTCATCAATTGGGACAAGAAAACTCTCTGGTTCTGGTCCTCAAAACTCTCCAACAAGCCAAACAAAGAGAACCGGTTTCCCATAACCTGCTGTTACATAGTGACCATGGACATCAATATACTTCACATGGCTATGCAGCTTTGATTAGGCATTATGCCATTACCCCCTCCATGTCCCGACCTGGCAATTGCTGGGATAATGCCCGCATGGAAAACTTCTTCTCCCACCTAAAGGAAGAAGCGCTTCGCCCATTCCCTGTCCCTAACTTTGAAGAAGCGCGAGTCATTATTGATGAGTACATTCACTTCTACAATTATGAACGTATCCAACTAAAAACAAGACAGACACCTTTTGAAACCAGGTGCCTGTCTTCCTAACTACTCGAGGGCTTTCTTTTTTGTGTCTCGTCTATAGGGTGCAGTCCAGATTGCGGGAGTTTTTTATTCCTTGCCCATCCGTTCGAACAGATGATGTTCCACCGCGTAGATCGCAAGCTCGATGCGATTGTTGAGATGCAGTTTTTCGAACATCGTGCCGATATAATTTCCCACCGTCTTCTC
>DATGYJ010000377.1:0-9400 GCA_035298105.1 Anaerolineales bacterium
CCACGCGGTGTTAGCCCGCTTGCTATAAGAACTTCTCTTTCTGAGTAAAGGTTCTCATCGGGCTATTACCTGTTCTTTTGCGGAATCAATAATCAGGATAAACCCAAACAAGCACAGCGCTAAAAACTGGATCACTGCCAGCATTACAAGCTCAGGCAAATATTGGCCTGGAAACCGCCCTTTGTGCGAGATGTCGTAAACGGAGAAGAGGGTGTAAGTCACCGGATACCAAATGCCTGCGAAAACAGGCAGCCAGTTCAAGCGGGTCATGGGTTTACTGCGTAAGGCAGCCAAGCCAAACAAGGTCAAGCCAAGTAATGAGATTGCCGGTCCTACAAATAGCAGAACCCATAATCCCTCCTTAATCTGGGTTTCAGTTACCCTGATGATAGGCATGGATCCAATAACCATGCACCACAGAACGGGCCCGAGCACGCCAAGAAGCAAAAAGCTCCTGCCAAACATGCCGACAGTTTCACTATAAGCCGCCCGCAAACGCGACATCCCAACTGCCAGCAGGATTGCGCTGACCACCGATCCAGGAATTGAGATAGGGTCTGAATTGCTCAGAATGGTTATGAAGGTAATCGCCCCTGCTATGAAAAACCATCCGCTTGACTTGATCAATTCAGGCTTTGACATGTCAGTCTCCTTTCTTAGTAGATTGGTTATTGCATCATACTACAACCGCCAACGTTTATGATAAGCAGAGCAATGAAGGTGAAAAAGAGAATACGAAAAGTTCGTTGCTTCGTGGTTAAGCTGCCAGCGAATGGGATCACGAAACACAACAGATAGGACAGACCAATCAAAAAACTCACCAACGCATTTGCGGGTGTGACGGAAAATCCTCTAAAGATGATCAATTCTGTGTCCATGCCGATCCCGTTCAGAATCCAATTTATAGCCAGAACCAATCCGCAAGGAAGAAAAAAGATAGCAGCGGCGAATGTGTGGAGAACGAATGAAAAATCGTCTATAGCTGGATAAGCAATTAATCCTGTTGCTATGATTACCCCAATGATGTAAGCAGCCAGGAAAAGCAAAGGACGTCTTTTTGTGGTAACAGAATCTGAAACCTCTGGAGCGATACTATTTGCTGCCTGAGAGTTCATAAGATCATCTCCATGAGCATTAACAATTTCGAATTGATAGCCGCGTTTAGCCGCCCAACGGCTGTTGTTAGTGGCAGCAGGGCGGGTGCGGACAATGCTCGGAAGCGGGAATCTGCCAAAGCTAGAAAACTGCCCAAAAACGCGGCGACTCCCTGCTGTCCACACGCCGTGTTAGGCAACTTTTCTGCGTGAAGACTCGATATCCTTCTTGACCAAGCAATTAGGGAACATAGGACTCCCAGCCATCAAGAATGGACTGGTCTGCGGCATTGATTTGTTCACCTGTTGGAAATAGCGCGTTAAGATAAGGCTCAGGCGGAAGTAACTTGTTGAGTAGCTCAAGAGGAATAATGCCCCGTCCCGACAAATCCGCAAATCGGACAGGATGACCCAGTCCTTTGAGAAAGAGCAGTTGCCCTTCATCAGAATACAGGAATTCCATCCAGAGTTTTGCGGCATTTGGATGCGGAGCGTATGCGCTTATTCCTTGTGTGTATAGACCTGCTACATTTCCTGATTTTGGCAGTATGATTTTGATATCGCTATCAGAATAATAATCGGAATAATACTGCTGATTAGACAGAGCCAGGTAATCCCAGTTCAACGCAATGGGTGTTTCACCAGACGCGATCATATCTTTGTCGAAACGACTATCCAGCAAACTTCCATTACGGTTAATTTGTTGGAAGAATCGAAGCCCAGGTAATGTGTCATCCAACGAGCCGCCATTAGCCAGGGATGCGGAATAAGCAGCCATCATGGCTTGATAGGATCCTGATGGAGCGCCTGCCATTGCAATTTTATATTCAGGATTGAGAAGGTCTGACCAATCCTCCGGAAGCGTGGAAACAAATTTTGTATTTACTTCAAAGACAACTAACCCATAATAGTCGCCGTACCAATAACCGTCAGAGTCTTTAACCGTGGTTGGGATGGTTGACCACGTCGCAACTTTGTAGGCTTGAAGCCATCCTTGTTGCTTGGCTTCCACGGCAAATGGGAGTCCTATATCTACTACATCTGGAGCAGATTCTCTGTTCTTTGTTTTTGTTCTCCGGATTGCGTCAAGTTCACCCAACGAACTTGCGCCAGGGTTGAGCTGATTGACGACAATGCCGTACTTTTTGGCAAAAGTGATGATGATTTCACCGTAATTCATCCAATCGCTGGGTAGAGCAATGACATTTAATTCCCCTTCCTGCTGCGCCGCCGCAATTAAAGAGGCAAGTTCAGGTGAAACAGGGGATGGTTCAGGGGTTGGAGTATTTTCAAGTGTAGCAGTTGCGGACGGTACAGGAGTTTCAGTGGGCGGAATGGAAGTAGGCGGAGAGACAGTAGGCTGTTGCTCTTGCTGTTGCCCACACGCCGAGAGCATAAGCGCAATGACGAACAAGATGCTCAAGGTATTATTTTTCATTGTCGTTTCTCCTGAAAAACAGATACAGAAAGAGTTGCCTAACAGTCTGCGTTATCGGCGCTGGGGTGGGGACGGCGAAGCCATAGGACGCGGTGTGCTCGTGGATGTTGGCGCAGTGGTGGGAACCAAAACAGGCCTGGCAGTCGAGGTTGATAGGGTCGAGGTTTCAGTCTGTTCTATGGTGGGGCGCAACCTGACACAACGAGACTCATTGCCAGAAGGGCGATGACGAAGAGGCGTGGCTGATACATTTTTACCTCCTGGATTTCACATCATGCGCGCGTATCCCGCGAGCGGCCCAATCATATCTTATGCGAAGGAGCTTCGCTTAAGACCTTTAGGCGATCCATACCGCAGTCCTGCGGCCCTAGATTTAGAATTGGACCTATCACTCCGTCATCAATATCTTATGAATTTTCATCGCGAGAGTCAAGCGTCATTTGTCATAGAGACGTTACAACGCTAAACGCACCCCGCCCCAACTTTGTTATATCAGAAATGAAAAGTAATCAATTCTTCTACCAATATTTCCCAAGACTACACATACCCTGGCCAACTTCCGGGTTACTGATTACAGACGATGCATGTGCTCATACATTTCCTACCGCCGACGAAAGTGGAGAGTGTGCATAGTAGGCAGCCTCTATCTGTGCCGCTCTGCTTTTTTGTATGTCATTCATTGGTTCTGGCCAAGTCATTAACGCACCTTCTCTTCTCCAGCTCTGGATTAGCTGAATTACTTTTGCCGACGTATTGCTATCCTCTTGATTCCTTGCATCAATATGCTGAAGGACAGTCCTCCGAATCTCATTGTCATCAGACAAGACAGATAGCGCGGTAAAGACTATCAAATCGGCAGGCAGTCTTTCCGCGAGACGCTTGCCAAGATTTTCTTTCCTTTTGATAGGATCCTCCTCGCTAAGAATATCTTTGAAGTAATTGATGCTCATAGTATTTACTCCTTTTTTTCAAATGTTCACAACGCAATTAATTGAAACATCCAACTAAGGGTTACACGACGACGGCAGAGCGGCATTTGGACGGATTTCCCTGGCGTCTAATCGCTTAAATCGTTTCGGACACCAGGCGGGCTTGGATTGAAAATTGGACCTATTCACTCCATCTTCAATATCTTATGAATTTTCATTGCGGGAGTCATGTGTCGTTTGTCACCAAAACGTTACAGTGCTAAACGCACACCGCCCCAAGTGAGGGACTCAGGACGGCGGTAAAAACGAGGCAGGCCATTGGTCTACCGATCATAACCAGTCACCCGGCTACATCGGTTGCCTCCTGAGCGCAGCGAAGGATCATGGCGACCTGACCATCTTCCCTGCTCCAGCCGCCGTCCTCGGCGGCGACATCGCCTGAATATAAATTTGCAAGGGAATGCAGACGACACCTGCACCCACCGCACACCCACCTGCACTGCGTTCCGGCGCAAGTGTGTCCTGCGACTGAAAGGCGTACGGTGCCAGGGGGTGCGGTGTGACTTTTCAGGGCACACCACGCTGTCTTGGGCGCCCGAACTTAGGAGTAGGCGCGTGAAGAAGTCTTGCGATAGCTCCTTTTTTCAACCGAGCTCATATCTCAAAGGGATGGCATGAGCAGAATTAGAAAAGCCTGGGGAGAAAAGTTTTCTAATCTGGAAGCAGAGACGATTCAGGCCAGTCGCCCATTAGCCTGTTTGGTCCCCACTCGAACAACTCATCTGCTTCCTTCCAGAGCTCTCTGACTTTTTCGGCGCGCTGGGGATCTTCGAGGATCCAAGTGTCCATCTGATCCATCGCAGCATAATTCTCAATCTCTTGCCAGATTTCGATATCGTATTCACCCCCTAACCCGAACTGACCAGCATAGCATTTCAAGGACTTTATATAGGGCCGTGAAAGGATATCTGGAATACCTTTCTTTTTCCACCATTTAGTTGCCTCGGCAAACTTTCCGTTCTTTATCTTCGCATGACCAACCAGAAAAAGCCTATATACTTCCATTGCTTCTCCTTTCTCTACCTGGTCTCCCCAGGCATTTAATAGAGTTCCTTCCCAATTAAGGCAATGAGTCCCATGTTAGGGGCCGGCGAGCTTTGCATTGCCTTCTGTTCCTATTGAACTGCTCAATAATTTTAGTATAGGTTTTTTCGCTAAAATTACAATATCGGGAATATTTTCACATTGAGCACGTATGAGGCGTCATTGCGGTAGGACCGCCGGTTACCCATCAGCCCCTGCCCAAATCCCGGCGTGCGGAATTATCGCACCGGGCTTTTCAGAAATGCTCACATCCGCAAAAGGCATTAGGCCATGCCAGGGACGAACATCCTTCTTTCCCATCTAGGCCGCATATAGTTTGAAAATTGGACCTATTCACTCCATCACCAATATCTTATGAATTTTCATTGTAAGAGTCAAGCGCCGTTTGTCATAGAATCGTTACAACGCTAAACGCACACCGCCCCGCGCGAAGACCCAGGACGGCACGACCGCCAACCTGTCTGAACCGAAATGGGAGGAGGTCAAGCCGCTGAGTGGCAGAGATAAGCATCTCGTTTGTCCGAGGGGCGCTACATGTGGGCTTCACAGTGTCCACTATTGTACTTGTCTGGAATATCTGCTGCCTGCTTATCGTGGTGCCGGGCATGTGCCTGCGTCATCATCACCACCAAAGCATCTCCTAATAAAACGAATGTTGAGTTTTGTCGGTATTACAAGTCCCTTTGTCCTGCTTTTTATGACAAATGACACATGACCGGTGATGAGCAAATCTGTAAAATACTGATAATGGAGTGAATAAGTCTAATTTTCAATCTACGACCGCCTAAAGTCTGAAACAACTGATGAGATTAGACGGCGTGGGAATCCGTTCAAAAGCCATCGCACTGTGCGTGGCGCCGTATCCCCTCTAGGTAGCTTATCACTTGGCTGAGAGAGAAAGCCAAAGTATCGAGAGCCAGAACCCCCAAAAGCCGATGCAAGCTTATGTTGCCTCTGTCATCCGAACAGTGAAGGGAGAAAACGAAATGTACGCGATCAATAAGATCTTCCGTGTACCACTTGACGCCGCAGGTAAACCGGAGCCAGGAGGGGAGTCCGGGAGTCTCGTCTTCGACTCGAATGCCCCAGATACACCTACTTTCGAGGGCAAGAAGGACACGCTGGTCATGGCATCCGTTCGGCGTTTTGCTGCCGAAGAGTTCTTCGTCAGGGTCGAATATGGCACACCTCCGGATTTGAAGTGGGTTGCCTTTCCGGATTGACGGGCTGGCATCTTCAGGTGCACCCGACAAGTGGGATTCTGCCATTTTCGCGGCTTTGAGTTTTTTCTGGCTCTCAATCCGAGTTTCGTGCCTACAACAGGGGCCACGCTCCCCGGTTGGGGGCACATGTAATTATGAACCATCATAGTTGGCATTTCAGAAAGAATGGACCAATGGCCAAAAATCTTGCGATTGCTTTCCTTGTAATTACAGTTCTTGCAACGGCTTGCCAATCAGCAACGCCGACGCCCGGGCCATCTGAAACGCCAGCTGGAGCTGTAGAAACTCAGGCTGCTACTACAAATACACCTGGCAACTCAGGCATCAGTGATACGTTGATCAGCTTCCTTGCAGGCGCATTTGTTGCCCTGGTTGGTGTTATCTCCAAGTATCTTTTCGATTATCGACTTGAGCGGCGAAAACTTGAGCTAGAAGAGAGGCAAGGCATTGCCACTGTTCTTGGTTCAAGCCAGGCCAGCTTCGTGCGCGCCACCCGTGAGCTTTTTCGATGGATCAGTAATTTCTTCGATCACCCCGATTCCTCCCGTCAAAGCCTGACGCCCGGATCAACACCGGAAGGTGATGCCTACTCCTTACGCGATTTTGCACGCCGCCTTTTTGACTTCATTGCCTGGGGGCGAATTGCTCAAGATGCTATCAACTCGCTGCCAACCGATGTGGTAAAGGAAAGGCCGGATCTTCAGCAGACGTTTGTTTTTGTCGATCTGGCGCTCGACATATTAGCGTACGGGAACCTGCTCAGTGGAATTACTGCTCAGGACGCTGAAATTGAGCAATCTCGTCTCTTTATGGGTCAGATCGATCTGATAGCTGAGGCGGGTAAGCGCCTGTGGAAAGACGACGAGAGAAATATTTCGCGCGCTGCCTTTGATGACTTATACAGTGTATCTGACTCTCCGTTGACCGCCCTCCGTGATTTTCTGATACGGTTTCACACTGATCAGACTGCAACAACTGATTTCAGGATGGCTCGTCTTGCCGCCTTACGGGCAGTTTTGGCCGGTTTCTTACTGAGTTATAGCTGGATAATGGATATTCCGGAGCAACGAGAACTAGTCAACCAACTTCAAGCTCATCTTCGCCTTGCATCCGGCACCAGCAATATCAGGCCACCATTCACTGACGCTGTTCCACAAAACCTGGGCCAGCTGATGATTCGTTATCGATGTAAGTTGTTTCGATTACCCTAGCGGCGGTCAACCGCCTGCACAACTCGCGTTTGTGCAGCAGTTGCACTGCTGGGCAAACTGGACTGGACTCGCTTCGCGACCAGCCAGCAGACGACAGCTGCACCCACCTGCACTCGATTTGCTCACCTGCATGGTTTGCTTAGCAAACCACGTGCAGTGCCAGTGTGGCAAATCGTCCGGCGCAAGTGTGTCCTAGCGTACGGTGCCAGGGGGTGCGCTGTGACTTTCAGGACACACCACGTTATGTTAGGTGGCAAAAATGAATTGATCAAAGCTCATTCGCAATTTCAGAGAGATTTTTTGCATCTCTTGTAACTCTCCCTGAAACTTCGGTCCGTCGAGTCAGCGAGCTTTCTCGGGCAATATCGTCTATTAGCTGTAAGCAATCAGATTCTTTCTGCAATGAAAGACTGTGGCGTTCATTTAATGGTTCGGGAACATGCTCATACGTTGCACCTCTGGCTAACAATGGAAATGTGGGTATATTACATCCCCATGCGGCACCCAATTCGGCGATAACATAATTCGACTCCCTAGTGTCGGGAGTGAGCAAACCAATCACTACTTCTGCGCTACTGATTTCCGTCCGTAATTTTTCAGAAGTTTTTTCCCCAGAAGGCAGGGTATATGGTTGCACAGAAGTACAACGAATATCGATCTTCTCAATATGAAATGCTGACTCCAATAGATTGAGAAGTGCTTCTGCTATTTTTACATCCTTGTGTCGATGGCTAATGAAAATGCGAGGATTTTTTAGCATTTCGTCACTGTATTGGGAAATCACAGTATGGATCTGATTTACTATTACGTCTATATCGCCTGCGCCAGACGAGCGAAGAAAAAAACAATGGTAATCATCAATAAATGATGGAATGTTAACATTTTCACCAAAGATGATTGGGGTTATTAGCATGCCTCTTAGTTCATCATATACCCGTGCGGCACCAATTTCACTTACTACGAAACTTGATTGCAACCCATTCTGAGTCAATAATGGGATTATGACATCAGCGGATCGTAACGCGTCAGCTAGTTTTTTTCTCCAATTGCCAAAAGGTTGTGTGCTAACCGCATAAGTAAAACGATGTCCTTTACTTTGAAGTCGAAGTTCTATTTCTTTTGCTAAATCTGCATCACGAAGCGAATGTGCCAAATATATTTTTGCCATTTTCTACCTCCGTTTCAATTCGCCACCTAACGGATATTAGGCGGCCCTAGATTTAGAATTGGAGCCATTCACTCTATTACCAATATCTTATAAATTTTCATTGCCAGAGTCAAGCGTCGTTTTTCATAGAAACGTTACAGCGCTAAACGCACACCGCCCCAGGTGAGGGACCTAAGGCGGCAGAAACGAGGCGGGTCATCCGCGTTACCAACTTAATACCGATCATAGTCAGTCATCCGGCCACATCGGTTGCCTCCTGAGCGCAGCGAAGGATCATGGCGACCTGACCATCTTCCCTGCTCCAGCCGCCGTCCTCGGCGGCGACATCGCCTGAATATAAATTTGTAAGGGAATGCAGACGACACCTGCACCTACCGTGATTTGCTGAGCAAATCATGCGGTGTGACTTTTCAGGACACACCACGCTGTGCTGGGCGGCTCACGTATGGGTAAACCACAACGACCATGCAAACCATGCCAATGCTGCAATCCAACCTATGGCAACAATAGCTCCAGATATAACCATTAAGAAGCGTACTCTAAATCCATGCCCTACCTCTTCCATGAATGTTTGGTCATTAACGCGAGGGCTTAGGGCTATGCCGGACGGTATCATTAAGTATTCTTTTTCAATCTGAAAAATGATCTTTTCGTAGTATTCAAGCCAGCGAATCGCACGCCGCTGAATGATAAACCATACATACGAGAGGAGAGTTCCTGTTGCAGAGATAACGAAACCAACTTGTACACTCGGTATTTCGCCTGTTGTGAAAAGAGCAACCAGCAATACGGCGTTTGCTGCCCAGAACACTCCGAATATCGTCCACACAATTTGATCCTCCTTGGCAGCCATAGTTACTACATTCGCCAATTGATTCCAAAGGTCGTTATTGGAGGCTTTAGGGGCTTCAGTTTCTCTGCCCGATACTTTAGCCTGATGGGATTTCTTATTCACTTCATCCTCTATCTTAGTGTAGGTTTAGCCGCCATCGCGGTAGGACTGCCAGTTACCCGACAGGCCCCGCTCAGATCCCGGCGTGCGGAATTATCGCACGGGTCTCTTCAGAGATACTTGCCTCGGCAGGTGTTAACATGTCGGTGCGGCTGTTTTGCTTCCCTTTCTCAGGAAGTTACAACGCTTCGACATAATGAGTCACCCGGCTCCATCGTTTGCCTCCTGAGCGCAGCGAAGGATCATGGCGGCCTGACCCTTACCCTTGGATTGAGCCTGTC
>DATGYJ010000378.1:0-23459 GCA_035298105.1 Anaerolineales bacterium
GGCTAATTGTTTCGCTCATTTTGGTGCCATTAATTTACAAATCCGTGGTTATCCGTGCTATCTGTGGCTGAATCCTTAAGTTTGGGGTTAATCATGTTTTTGCACTAGATGCGTTTTCCTTTCAGATAATCCCGTAACAGCGTCAACGCCGCCTCCACAGCAAAAACCTTGTTCTCTTCCCGGTTGCCTGAAAATTGAAAGATCTGGGCCCACTCCCCATCCTTAGCCACCAGTCCAATCCAGGTTGTGCCAACGGGTTTCTCTGGTGTCCCACCACCGGGGCCGGCAATTCCACTGACTGAGACGGCAACGTCTGCCTTCATGGCATTACGAGCACCTTTGGCCATTTCAAGGACTGTCTCACGGCTCACCGCACCCTTCGTGTTCAACGTATCCCACGAAACATGCAAGAGATCGGCCTTGGTCTCGTAGGCATAGGCTACCACACTACCAAGAAAATACTCTGATGAGCCTGGCACATCTGTGACACGACTGCCAAGTAACCCGCCTGTACAGGATTCAGCCAGGACAAGTTTTAAGCCGCGTTCCTGCAACAAACGCCCAATTTCGATCTCTAGAGAATTTGGCACATTCACCTCAATTGATTGTCATGGAAATTATACCCGGCCTCATTCTCGGTTATAATTTTGCATATGGCAAACTGGGCCGGAAAAACGCTCGGGAAAGTCACTGTTCAAGACCTTATAGCCCGAGGGGGAATGGCTGAAGTCTACACGGGAACACATGAATCTTTCGGGCAAGTTGCTGTGAAAGTAATGAGGGGCTTGCTCGAACAGGATACAGATCAGCTCGCTCGTTTCCAGCGGGAAGCTGAGGTGATCGAGGATTTGCGACATCCCAACATTGTGCAGATGTTCGATTATGCACTTGTTGATGAATCTCCCTATCTCGTCATGGAGTATATACCGGGGCCATCACTGGCTGTTTACTTAAAAAGATTACATGACAACAAGCAGCGTTTGCCAATTGGCGTGATAGCTCACATATTGAAATCAATTGCAAGTGCATTAGATTACGCCCATCTTAAGGGCCTGGTCCATCGCGATATTAAGCCTGCGAATGTGCTTTTGCGCTCCCACACGGAGCCTGTCGCACTCAATAAGACTCTTCCGCTGGATGTAGAGCCGGTCCTTACGGACTTCGGACTGGTCCGTCTCTTAGACTCAACCATGCTTACAACAGCGGGTTCGGTGAGCGGCACGCCGACCTACATGAGTCCCGAACAAGCGCGCGGGGAAAAAGTAGATAAGCGCACCGATATCTACTCGCTGGGCATTATGCTTTACGAGATGCTGGCTGGCACCGTTCCTTTCCAGGCTGATACGACATTTGGCATGTTGATGAAGCACATCAATGAGCCGCCTCCTCCGATCAAGGGAGTTTCGTCAGATTTACAGGCCCTGATCGATCGCACGCTGGCAAAAGATCCTGCTCTGCGCTACGACAGCGCCGGCGAGCTCGCCGATGAATTCATAGCACTCTTCAATGGACAGACAATCTCGCCGGGCACCCTGCACATCGCAGAAATCGCACGCCAGGCAAACGAAGCTGGTCAACAGGGCAAGATCCCGCCCCAAGAACGCCGTTCGAACCGTTGGCTGAGAATTGGCATCGAAATCGCAGTTATCCTCATTTTGGCGTTCTTAATTTATCGATTTGTCGGCCCCAGCAGTGTTACAGCGGTAAATCCAAATGCACCAATTGGGAGGATGAGATTTTCAGATTTTGCCAATGTCAACGATAGGATTTCCTTTACCTTGACAGAGGCGTCGCAGCCGGGAGCAAATACGCACTACGAGGCGTGGCTTGTCAGCGATGACGGGAAAACGTTTCGCGATGTGGGCACGATCAATTTTGATGCAAGCGGAGCCGGGCAGCTCGTGTTTACGGATGCTGACGGCAAGAATCTGCTACAAGACTTCAATCAGATCCAAATCACCAAAGAGCAGGATAAAGTTGCGGTTTCCAAACCAACCGGCGCAGTGGTTTATTCGTCGATCTTCCCGTCCAAGGCGTTGGCATTTGTTCGTGCTGTAGAAGTTGCGTATCCGGATGTTCCAAATAGTTTGGCTTTGATGCAAGGGCTCTATTATTACAGCGGCAGTTATGTTAATACGCCCATTAATGGCGACCAGGTAAATGATCCTACCTATGTCAGTATTGTCAAAGCTTATGACGATAAAGACGAAGCGACGATCCGTAAAGATACCGAAGAGGTGATTAATCAGATTGTTGGCGACGCGAGTGATCAGTATAAGGATTATGATCAGGACGGGACCGTAGACACGTACTCTAGCGACGGATTTGGAAGTCTGCCAAACGGAGAGCATACCGGTTATCTCCAAGAAACAGCACTTCAATTGAAATCCGCCGCTGATGCAGCCGACTCCACGGCCAACATTCGTCAACAGAGCGCATATATTCAGGTTTGCATCCAAAATATGACTGACTGGACCAACCAGATGCTGCCGCTGGCTCTGAAACTCAACAGCACGCCATACGGTCCGGAAATGAAGCCAATCATTGATGAGCTATCAAAACTTGGAGAGGAACTCGTTAATGGAGCGGATACAAACGGGAATGGGCTTGTTGAGCCGATCGCCGGTGAATGTGGTGCAGGCAAAGCTTATGAATATGGCTGGTATATGGCCGATTTTCCCATCTATACCGGGCCGAATAGAGTTCCACCCACAGGGAAATAAAAAAAAACCTCCCGCTGAGCGGGAGGTTTTTTTGAGTGCACAGAATACTTATGGTGAAGGCGTCGGCAACGAGTTGAATATATCAGACACTCTGGGGGCTAACAGACTAATAACACCAAACACACCAACTGCAAGACAGCAGACCAGAACAAAGATAGGCAAGAGCAGAGAAGCCGCAGCCTGTCCCCAGCCAAATTGGTTGACGCCTTTCACTGCCATTACTTCAAGGACTACGACATAAAGCAACAACAAAAAGCTCACGAGGCCGGCACAATACACAACATATGGGATGGCAGCTAAAAGGGTAAACAGGCTGTTAATCAACGAAAAGGGCGCTACAATCGCCGCAATTGCATAAGCCAGTTGGTCAAAGGTTCCCCGACCTCCAAACATTTTCGCGATGAGTTGAACAACCCCCACAACAGCAGCAAAAAGTACAACTGAAATCACCGCGGCCACTGGTGCACCACAAATCACTCCGACAAGGCTGCCACCGGCCATTCTCGGAAATCCAAAATCAGAGCCTCGCATCATCTGACGAAATACGATGCCCTGTAAAAGAGAGCCTAGCAGGATATTCACCAGCGATCCCAGGAAGACCCATAACAGCGCTGTTGTCAATTTCGCATTGGGTGATTGGGCAATCCTTGCAAAGGTTTGCTCGCTTGGCCTAGTGAGTGCGTCTCGCCAAATGGAAAACCATTGCGAAACCCCAGACGGCGGCGGAAGCATTGGGGCACTTGGTTGCTCATTCATAAACTCCTCCAGAAAGAATAGATTTGTTTCATTATGTCACGAAACAGGGTGAAATACAACCCGTTCGGCGGATAATAACACAAACGTTCTATATGAAGTAAAATTATGCCCAATGGAAATTTCCGAGAAACTTCAAGGCATTCTTGCTACCCTGCCAGCCAAACCGGGCTGTTACCTGATGAAAAATGCCGAGGCAAAGATCATATATGTTGGCAAGGCCATCAGTTTAAAGAACCGAGTCCGTTCCTATTTTCACGCGGATACCAGTCACGACGCGAAGACGCGACGGCTTGTGCGTGAGATCGCCGACATTGAGTGGATTGTTGTTGGGTCAGAACTTGAGGCGCTGATTCTGGAAATGAACCTCATCAAAAAGCACCGGCCCAAATACAACGTCCGCCTGAAAGATGATAAACGCTATCCTTATATCAAAATCCACTGGGCAGATCCCTTTCCCAAAGTCACGGTGACGCGCCAAATGGTGGATGATGGTTCGCGTTATTTCGGTCCTTACACCTCGGCTTGGGCGGTCTACCAGACGCTGGATGTGCTTCGTCGTATCTTCCCCTATTTGACTTGCGACCGCGAAATCACAGGCATGGACAAACGCGCCTGTCTTTACTACGATATCAAGCTCTGTATCGCACCCTGTATTGGCGCCGCATCTCAAATCCAGTACCGTCAAATGATCTCCGACCTGATGGATTTTCTGAGCGGACACAGTGAAGCCATCGTTGCACGGATTCAAAATGAGATGCAAAAAGCCTCCGAGGAAATGCGCTTTGAGAAAGCCGCGGCATTACGCGACCAACTCAAAGCCATTCAATCCATTATTGAGCGTCAAAAGATCGTCTTTGCAACCGATTATCTCGATTCAGATGTGCTTGCGATGGCACGCAGCAACGGCGAAGCCTGTGTGCAAATCTTCTTTATTCGCGGGGGTAAGCTGATTGGGCGCGAATACTTCATCCTCGAGGGGACCGAGGACGCGGCAGATACCGAAGTCATGCAGCAGTTCATCACTCAGTTTTACACGGAAGCGGCGACCATTCCACAACAAGTCATGCTTCCCCAGGAAATCGAAGAGGCAAAGATTATCGGTCAATGGCTGCGGTCAAGGCGCGGCGGTGACAAGGTTGAGTTCTTCGTCCCGAAAGAAGGACAGCCTCATGAGCTGGTACAAATGGCAGCCGAAAATGCCACCGAGACGCTGCAAGCCCTACGCGCTCAGTGGCAGGCGGATACTCACAAGCAGGAAGGAGCGCTGGCCGAATTGCGGCAGGCGTTGAATTTGCCGGAGCCCCCCAATCGAATTGAATGCTACGATATTTCAAACACTCAGGGTACAGCCATCGTCGGTGCAATGGTAGTTTTCACGCAAGGGGTACCCGATAAAAAGTTATATCGCAAATTCAACATTGAGAGCGTCGTCGGTGCACCAGATGATTTCGCCTCAATGGAAGAGATGTTGACGCGCAGGTTTCGCAGGTGGCGGGGTGGCAAGGAATTGGAAGCAGAACCCGGAGCTAAACAGGATGCCTCGTTCTCCTTTCTGCCGGATCTCATCATCATTGATGGCGGCAAGGGTCAGTTGAGTCGTGCTGTTAGCGTCCTCGAGAAATTTGATTTACAGAACGTAGTCCCAATTGTAGGACTTGCGAAACAGCGCGAGGAAATATTCTTCCCACACAAATCGGAAGCACTGATGTTGCCACGGCATTCACAGGCCTTATATCTCGTACAGCGCATCCGAGATGAGGCGCACCGCTACGGAATTACCGCCCACCGCAGGAAGCGGCAAAAACTTGGCATGGCTTCCCAATTGGATGCGATCCCTGGCATCGGGCCGACCCGTCGAAAGAACCTCTTGAAACATTTCGGCTCCGTGGATAAGATTAGGGAGGCCTCGCTTGAAGAACTGAGAGCGGTCGTGCCGGAGGACGTGGCAAACTCCATCAAGGCGCACCTGGAATGAGACAAGTTTGGATTGTTGATGATGACGAGGAAATGAATCGGGCAATTGGGCTGATGCTGAAGGTGCTCGATTGCGAGGTCATGGCATTCCATAGTGCCCGTTCCGCCGTGCAAACGCTCTTGACCGGTAAAACACTTGATCTTCTGATCCTGGATATCAATATGCCGGAAGTCTCCGGGTTGGATATGCTGGAATTCCTGCGACGTCGTGAGGAATGGAAGGAACTGCCTGTCATCATGCTTTCGTCAGAGGCCGCGGAGAGCACGGTAGATCAGGCGCTGCAATTGGGTGCAGATTCCTATCTCATGAAACCGGTGACTATTGAAGAGCTTGAAAAAGCAATGACAACCGCTTTTCAGAAGCGTGTGAGTATTAAGTGAAATATGGCAAACAAAAGATCAAAAAGTAAGAAACCAGTTAAATCAACTGAGAGTCAGGATAAGCGACGAACACGAATGCTGCAGATCTTTTTCGCGGTATTTTGTGTTCTTCTGATCCTTTCCATGGTGCTTTCGCTGGCATCAAAGTAATACAGCTCTCCTGGCTGGTATAATCCAAGCCGCGCGGCAGAAAGAACGCCGCGCTTTATTTCGGATAGAGATTAAACACAACGGACATAAAGGTCACGAAAGGTTTTCTTTATCAAACTTTGTGTTTAGAAGATAAGGAACGCTATGCTCGAAAAACTCAAAGGCATTGAGGAACGCTACGAACAACTTGGAAAAGAATTCCTTGAGGTAGGCAATGACTATCAACGCGCCGCAGAGATCAACAAGGAACGCGTCGATCTCGAACCGCTTGTTGAGAAGGCGCGGGAATATCGCCAGGTGGTGAAAAGCCTCGAAGAAGCCAGGATACTACTCGAGTCCGAAAAAGATCCCGAACTTATCGCGCTGGCTGAGGCCGAATTCACAGAACTAAGCCCGCAGGTCGAGATCCTTGAAAAAGAGATCAAAAGTATGCTGGCTCCGAAAGACCCACGCGATAATAAAAATGTGATCGTTGAAATTCGCGCAGGTGCGGGCGGGGACGAAGCCGCCATCTTTGCGGGAGATCTGTTCCGCATGTATTCACGTTACGCGGACAGACAACGCTGGAAATCTGAGATTCTCTCAGAGAACGCCATTGGCATTGGAGGATATAAGGAGGTCATCTTCGAAATTCGCGGTAAAGGTGCCTACTCAAAGCTCAAATATGAATCAGGGGTACATCGTGTTCAACGCGTGCCCGCCACAGAAGCACAGGGACGTATCCACACATCCACCGCGACGGTAGCGGTGCTCGCTGAAGTAGATGAAGTGGAAATTGACATCCCTGAAAGTGATATTGAGATCGAAGTTTATCGTTCATCAGGCGCGGGCGGGCAGAACGTGCAAAAGAACTCCACCGCAGTGCGTTTGCATCACAAGCCTACGGGTATGATTGTAACCTGCCAGGATGAACGCTCGCAGTTGCAGAACAAATTGCGAGCGCTCAGCATATTGCGGGCACGCCTTTACGAAATGGAAGAAGAAAAACGCCGCGCCGAAATCGAATCAGATCGTCGTTCGCAAGTGGGGACAGGCGAACGCTCAGAAAAAATCCGTACTTATAACTATCCACAAAACCGTGTTACCGACCATCGCGTTGGACACTCCATATATAACCTCCCCGCTGTGATGGATGGCAGCATTGATGAATTCATAGAAGAACTCTCCACTCGCGATGAAGCCGAGCGTCTCGCGACCAGCGGGGTAGCCGAAGAATAAAGTGATTGAGCCAACAGTGCCGTTGCTGGCTCAATCACATGAGTACCATGGTCCATCTGCTTCTTTCGGACATCACCAATCGCCTTATTCCAATCAGTGACACTCCCGCTTTAGACGCATCCGTTCTCATCGCTCATGTTATCAAAAAGCCGCGTACCTGGGTAATGGCTCATCCTGAATTGACTCTCACCAGTGAGCAGCAAAAACAATTGCATGATTCCCTGGTGCGCCTGGAATGCGGCGAGTCATTCCCTTACGTACTTGGTCATTGGGAATTCTTTGGTCTCGAGTTTGACCTTACACCGGATGTATTGATCCCCCGTCCTGAAACAGAACTAATGGTTGAAAAAGCCATTGCATGGTTACAAGAATTTCCGGACAGAAGAATGGTTGCCGATATAGGCACGGGGTCTGGAGCGATAGCCGTTTCCATCGCAGTGAACGTGCCTGATACAAAAATACTCGCTACAGATATTTCAACGAAGGCTTTAAAGGTCGCCAAACAAAATGCAGAAAACCTTGGTGTGAACAAAAGCATACAATTTATTGCCTGTGATCTGCTGCCAGCAAAATCGCCAATGATCAATCACCAAGCGAAGATCGACTTGCTCTGCGCCAATTTGCCTTATATCCCTACCGAGACATTATTTAGCCTCGCCATTTTCGGACGCGAGCCCTCTCTCGCGCTGGATGGCGGATTAGACGGACTTAATCTTTATCGAAAGCTATTCTCAATTATCCCTGATTGGCTGGCAACAAATGGAAAAGTGTTCCTCGAAATAGAATCGACACAGGGCTCAAAAATTCTGGCAATGGCGAAGAACACATTTGATATGGCTGAACTTCACTTGCACAAAGACCTCGCCGGTCAAGACCGGCTCTTAGAAATCCTCCTTTAGGAAATGCAAACAGAAATCCTTTTGGCTTCTTCATCCAGTACAATTGCTCAGGCGCTTGCAGTTTTGAACGCAGGCGGGTTGGTCGCATTTCCGACGGATACGGTCTATGGTGTCGGTGCGCTGGCTTTTGATGGGAAAGCCATCGAGTCGATTTATATTGCCAAAGACCGGCCCATGGAAAAAGCAATACCGATTTTGATCGGTGAAGTAGCTGACCTGGAAAAAGTGGGTATGAATATTCCTGACACCGCCCACAAGCTTGCCGCTCGCTTCTGGCCTGGACCCCTGACCATTCTCGTACCGAAACAGCCAGTGTTGCCCAAATCTGTTTCTGCCTCTGCGACCGTGGGTGTTCGTATACCTGACCACGAGGTAGCACGAGTACTGCTGCGCGCTGCTGGGCCCATGGCTGTCACTTCCGCAAATATCTCTGGAGGACAAAGCCCGGTCACCGCGCAAGAAGTCTATGAGCAACTGGGAGGCAGGATTGCTCTGATCATCGACGGAGGCAGAACGCCCGGTGGAATTCCATCCACGGTTGTGGATTGTATAGCGCCTGAATTGAAGGTTTTACGCGAAGGCCCCATTTCTCTCGAAGAAATACGCTCTTCTCTTTGACCCGCAACTGCATTCCCTCGCACAAGACAGCAAAATAGAAGGAGAAACTCTTAGTTTGCTTTCAGGTTTCGTTCAGGTTCCCTTAAAGTGCCTGAATATAATGAAGGATGCATTCTCCTTTACAAACCGCCTACGGCTCGGGCAAGCCAAGGGCGGTTTGGGTTTTAAGAGGAAGGTAAACAGGTACACATGCTCACTTGGCATGTGTACCTGTTTTCTTGTCTACTTACTTACCTTACGAAAGCGGCCAGGTCGGCTCGACGTCAATATCCAACCCAGAGACGTGACCCAGGGCGTATCTGTAATACCCTGCCGCGGCAATCATGGCGGCATTGTCGGTGCATAGGGAAAACGCGGGGATATGAACCTTGAACTCATTCTGTGATTGAAATACCTGTCGAAGTGCCTGGTTCGCAGAGACACCCCCTGCAACCAGGATCTCTTTGGCGTGATGATCGCGGGCTGCCCGGATCGTCTTTTTGAATAAAACATCAACGACGGCAGCTTGAAATGATGCCGCCAGATCCTCCACAGGCAAAGTTTTCCCTTTTTTCTTCAAATCATTGACTTCATACAAGACGGCTGTTTTGAGTCCACTGAACGAGAAATCGTATGCTCCTTCCAGTTTGGCACGCGGAAATTTGAAACGGGTCGGGTCACCGCTTTCGGCTGCACGCTGCACCGATGGGCCACCAGGATACGAGAGCCCCAGCAAACGGGCAACCTTGTCGAATGCTTCGCCAGCTGCATCGTCCAGCGTCGCGCCGAGACGCTTGTACGTCAAATGATCGGTCATAAGATTCAATTCAGTATGCCCGCCGGAGACGAGCAAAGCCATTAGGGGGAATTTCGGTTCAGGAGGAACAGTTTCGCCTGCGTTATAAACCCACGAGGAGTAAATGTGTCCTTCGAGATGGTTCACACCGATCAATGGCAGACTCATTCCCAACGCGATGCCCTTTGCCATATTCATGCCAACCACCAGGGAACCTGCCAATCCGGGACCGCGGGTGACAGCAACCGCATCAATATCCTTCAGGGTGAGATTCGATTGATCAAGCGTTTGTTCGACGACCGGGATGATGCTCAACACATGCTGGCGTGAGGCCACTTCGGGGAACACACCACCGTAACGCGCATGGATATCCATTTGCGAGGCGACCGTAGAAGATAAAAGCGTGCGTCCATTTTCGAGCACGGCGCAGGCAGTTTCATCACAGGAAGTTTCAATGGCCAGAATACGGGCGGATTTCAACTCATTCATCGTGCTTTTGGCTTCTCACTTTTCACTTATTCTTTCTTCCACTTCTTCATCGGCAAAACGAAGTCATACGGATAATCAGCCAACAATTCCATTTTGCCATCGGGTCGGACCCAGTAGGTATCTTCAATTCGCGCCCCCATTCCTTTTTCCGGATAATACAGACCAGGCTCGATCGTAATAACAACGCCCGGCTTGAGAATATTGTCTTCATCTGCAGTCAAACCAGACCAGGGACGTTCATGAATATTGATCCCAACGCCATGTCCTAATGAATGGACGTAGCCATCAAGGGGTGCTTTCGTATTGAGTGGACTTTTATGTCCCTTTGCCTCAAAATATTCACAAGTCATGCGGTGGTAGTCAATAAAAGATGCGTTGAGATCAAGGTTGTCGACCACTTTATTATATATTTGTTGAACTTGATCAAAAAGAGCCTGTGCTTCAGGGGTTGCGTATCCCAAACTCCATGTACGAGTGAAATCATAGAAATAACCACCACCTTGCTCGGCCGGGAAAATATCAAAGACAATTGTCTTGCCTAAGGTCATTAAATCCTTGGGGTCGCCAAGCGAATGTGGGACCCCGGCATCATGACCAATAGCAAAAATCACACCTTCCGTAGCGACTGCGCCGCGTTCAGCAAGCCAGAGAGAGATCTTGCTTTTTACATCCGCAATGGTGAGTGGATATCCATCCTCTTTCAACAAAACTTCATCTTCGCGCACATCACAGGAAGTTAAATAATCGTGGACCATTTTCACGACCGTTGTTGTCACCGCGCCCATTTGACGAATGCGAGCCACTTCCACATCATCTTTCGTTTCCATCGCACGCAACAGAGTAGAGTCCATGCCCGATTCGCCAATCAACTTCACAGCGGGCATCAATTCAGCCAACTTCATCAGGATGCCAAAGAGCTGCGAAAACTCCGTCTTCCCGTAGACGGCCATACGACCTCCAGAGAGTCCATACTCTGAAAGGATTTTTTGCAAACGCAATGCGTTCGCAAGCTGAAAGTCACCGTTCGCCTGCTCCTGAAAATCCGCTATGGGAAACTCATGAAATGAGACTGTTTTCAAGCCACTCTTCGCGGCTTCATCACGTTCCATGTCATTATGAAAGAGAACAGGGTCTTTTCCAACTTTTTTGATCAGGAGCGCGTCACTCACATGTCCACCACCGACAAAATAATACATCGAGGGATTCTGTTCTGCATCGCCAAAGATAAGGACAGCATCCAGGTCGCGCGCTTTCATAAGAGCATCAAGATCTGATTTCATGAATTCTCCAAAAGAAGAGCCTTGAGAGTAGATAGGAATATCTCATCATTCAAAACTGTCCGCGGATCAAAAAGAATTGTATCATTTTCTACGCGTGCAATGATAGGCGGGCGACTTTCACGAAGTTTTTTCATGAATTGATCTGGCGATTTGATATTCAATGCCAACACATAGGTAGTTATACATTCATCAGGCAGACTGCCTCCGCCCACCGTGGATTCTGAATTAATAATCTTTCCCTGTCCCAACGCGTTCTGCCATACTTCAGCACGGCCCTTGATCTGATCCAATGTTAACGAGATCATCTTCCAGATCGGGATTTGCCTCTCTGCTTCATCTTGGAGATAATGCAGCAATGTTGCTGTGATTCCCGCCAGACAAGTCTTGTCCGCACGGACGGCACGCGCCAGTGGATGTTTCCTGATTTTGGTTATCAAATCTTTCTTGCCAAGGATGATGCCTGCCTGTGGACCACCCAGCAACTTATCTCCTGAAAAACAAACCAGATCCGCGCCCGCCTGAAGCGACTCTTGCACGGTCGGTTCGTGAGCAAGTCCATACTTGGCCGTGTCAAGCAACGCACCTGAGCCGAGATCATCTACCACTGCGACATGGGCGTCATGAGCAACAGCAACAATATCTTTCAACTCGGGTTCTTCGGTGAAGCCTACGATCTTGAAGTTACTGCGGTGTGCGCGCATGACGAGGGCAGTTGGTTCTTCCAGTGCTTCCTGGTAATCGGACAAACGGACCTTATTCGTCGTACCCACCTCGACCAATTTGGCGCCGGATTGCTTCATGACATCAGGCACACGGAATCCGCCGCCGATCTCAACCAATTGCGAGCGTGAAATGACCACACGCCGCCGGTTGGCAAGTGCAGCCAAGACCAGCAGGACAGCTGAGGCGTTGTTATTGACCACGACTGCAGCTTCCGCACCGGTTAATCTTTGTAAAATTGATTCTGCATGGATCAAACGTGAGCCGCGCTGGCCCTTCTCCAAATCATATTCAAGCGTGGAATAGCTTTCGGCAGTTTCTTTCATGGCTGCAATAGTTGCATTGGATAAGGGGGCCCGCCCGAGGTTGGTATGCAGGATGACGCCGGTCGCATTGATGACCGGAAGCAGCGTTGGCGCAGTCCAGGTAATCAGACGAGTTTCGGCCTGGGTCAGGATCACATCGATGGAAGGCAGGCCAGCGTGCGGGTCCGATTTGGCGGATGCGCGCACTGCCTCCAATATTGCTCGCAGCGCGTCCACGGTCAGAGGTCGCCCATAGGTTTCAATCAGATGAGTTGCACGCCCAGTGCGGATTAATTGATCGACCGAAGGAAGATCACGAAGATTGGTCATCAGAGGTCACAGGAGGTTTCCAATGTGCTTTCTCGCGCAGGCGTGTGAAATATTCAATGGCACCCAGTCCACCCGCCAGACCAAGGATCACATAGACCGTGACAAGACGGCCAAGCTGAAGCCAGGCGAGCGTGGCACCATAAACCCCAAACCACAACGCTTGACGAACAACCACATTTGCTTCGGCAGGTTTTTCACTGGGAAAGCGGCGATGAAAGAAATAGACGATTGGCAAAACGGTGCCAGTGAGTGCCATCAACACTAACACAAAAAATCCCCAGCGTGGCCAGACATAAGGAAGTGTCTGCGTAATCAGTAGGTATAAACCACCCCAGCCAATAATCATCAGCGCGAGTGACGAAAGACCGAATGGTTTGAATTTGAGTTGGTCATCCATTGATGGAATTATACTCGGAGTGAGAAACATGTAAACAAGTAGACAAGTACACAAGAAACAGGCAAAGAAGTAACAAGTGAACACGAAAACCATGCTGGAGTCTCGGTGCGTAAAAGCGAAGTCTGTATTGGGCCCACCGTTTTCAAAAGAAAACAGGCAGGTTGTTCGCCTGCCTGTTTTATATCGAGAATTGGTGCACTAAACTTTCTGCTTCGCTTCTTCAATCACTGCGAGCACCTCGGGGAAATCGATCCCGAGTTCATGAAGTTTTTCGACCGTGGGAATACTATTCGCATCCCAGCCGCGCCGCTCAAAGACAGCGTCCATCAACAATTGGTATTGGGCTTCACGATATCTGCGCAATTCCTTCATCTTCTCTTCAGTAGACATCCCAGCCGGATCAATTTCAACCAGGCGCTTGAGCTGCTCGTCGTAGCGTTCCTGACGTGATTCATATTCCAGCTTTGTGACGGGTCCCATGCCGCGATACGGCGGGACATCGTGATGGCGTCCGACGCGTCCCATGCGCAGGGCGAAGACTTTCTGGAAGTTGTACACACGCTCAGATTGCAGCAACAAGTCTTCGACCCTGGTTGGCTTACCGGTGACACCCTGATGAATCCAGGTGTAGTTTTCAACGTGCTCGGGGACCTTGGCCGGTTCGGCAGTCTCCTTATTGTTGGCAGGGGAAATGTCGTTCCACGGAAGTTTGCACAGACCATGGAGGCTGAACCACGTGCGCCACATCGGGAAGTAATGCAAGGCTTCAGCTTTATCCTGGAAGGTGGGTAAAAGTTTGTGGACCTGATCCATAAAGATCAGCCAGGCTTCATCATGTTGCGGTCCCTTGGTTGCCAGGCCATAGCCACCCTGTTGGGCAAGGGACTCTTTGCACATGTATTCCGAGACTTCCATACCCTTGATTTCCATGCCGATATCGTGCATGAAGACCGGGTCGCCGCCGAATTCACGGGCAAAGTATTCCTTCATGTAACGCACCCCCTGACCCACAATCACGCCGAAGCCTTCGCCGCGTGCCATTTGATGCAACAGTTCCAGAGCTGCCGCGCCGTTCCCGAAGTTCAGCTCGAGGCCGCCTGTCTGCTCTTTGGTAATGATCCCTTCTTCATAGCACTCCATCGCAAAGGCGATGGAATTCGCACAGGAGATCGTGTCGATGCCATAGGTATCACAATAGAAGTTCAACTCGAGGACCTTCTGTGGATCGAAATTTCCAATGTTCGAGCCAAGCCCGGCGGCGTTCTCGTATTCAGGTCCATCCACCACAACGCAAGTCCCGGCATAGGGACCGGTCTTCACAGGGAATTGATCCACGCCATGCGAGCAGGACATCGTGCAACCCAGCCAGCATCCGTCGGGCATCCCCTGGGTAAAGGTTTCCTTCCAGACCTTTGTATCGATCTTGTAGGCTTCGGGGTGCGTCCCAAAGCGATAGTTGTGGGTCGGCAGCAGATCAAAATGATCCATCACTTCAACAATGTTCGCCGTGCCCACTTTTCGCATCTGGTTCTGCGAATCATCCAGGTCGGCGATTTCCTTGTTGATGCGCTGACCCGCCTTGCGGACGAGCGCCATATCCGCCACGCCGTTCTTGTCCCCGCTCATGCTGCTGAAGCGGCAGACGATCGCGGCGATCTTCTTGTCACGGAAGACCCGTCCGGGTCCACCGCGCCCGGCCTGCTTAAGACGTGCCTCTTTGCGGCGGACATCATACCATGTGGAATTGATCACTGCAAAGCGAATGTGCTGCGCAGCTTGCCCGGTAGTCATCACTGCGACGCCGCGCTTGCCTCTTTCATCGCCGCCATATTTCGCAGTCAGCATGTTTCCAATCAGATGTGAATCTGCCTCTTCGAAAGAATAAGGCTCAATCGTAACCCGGCCTGTGTCGCCATCGATAAAGATCAGCACGTCCTCTGCCGCCTTCCCCCGGATCTCGAGCGCGTCGAAGCCTGAGAACTTCAGGAACGGCCCGAAATAGCCACCGACATTACTATCGATTACGTTCTCGGTCAGCGGACCCAATGTAACCACGGTCGCTTTTCCGCTGCCAGGATAAGCCGTGATGCCGCAAATGGGACCATTGGCAATGATCAGCTCATTTTGAGGATCGTTCCAGCGCGTTTCCGGTGTGATCGCGTCCCACAACAATTTGAGACCAAACCCACGTCCGCCCGTAAACACATCCTTCATCTGCTGGGTGACAGGTTTTTCATAGATCGTCTTGTCGTCCAAATTGATGTAGAGCGTGCGGTTGGCATAGCCCCGCTCAACGGGACGAAGTTCGTAGGTGTATTCTGCAAGCAAAGTTGATTCAGTAGGCAGAGTCATGGAAGTTCTCCTTGGAGTACTTAAACGTATAGGAATGACCTTCGAATTGTCCTCTTAATTATCCCTATATCGACCCGGATTGCCTACTGACTATCTTCCCTTTCTGGTAGTGCCAAGAGGAATGTCCGTTTTTGGGGGATATAATGACGCTAAAGTAAGAAGAGAACAGCAAAAGGGCAAATCCGAAGGCCGACCAGACTTGAGCGCTCCTTGCGAAGCCATTCGCGAAAGGTAATCCATGAAAATCAGCGTCCCAAAGAATAGATTATGGCTCTGTTTACCAATCATCGTCACAGACCTGTTGGATGCGACCGTAACGATGCTTGGACAGCCTCCGGAATATTGGCAGGGCTCACATAACGCTGTCAGTGAATTTAATCCATTTGCCCGCTGGTTTATGGTAATCCACCCGCTGGGAGCTGCGGTCTACATTTTGCTGGATATCGCTGTGATTTCATTCCTGATCATCGTCCTGCCGCTGGCACTTTCGAAAATTCTATCTGCTTTCTGGGCAATAGGCTCTGCAAAGGCAATCTATAATTGGTTGGTTGGACCACTTCAGATGGGCTGGTGGATATCCAATTTGGTGATATTGATTCCAACGGTTATATTGGTTTATGCCTTCGACAAGGCCTCCGCCAACCAAGTCAGCACTGACAGAGAACAGGGATCCATTTCGGTTAATCTGCTGAGGAAAAGAGACTAACTATGAACGTATTAGAAGCGATTCGGACCAAGCGTGCCGTGCGCAAGTTTGAGGAGAAACCACTACCTGACGAGGCGATTCAAACCATCCTCAATGCAGGACGGAGATCACAGTCATCCAAGAACGAACAGGCCTGGCAGTTCATCGTTATTCGCGACAGATCCGTTCTGAAAGCCTTGTCGGAGTGCGGCACCTCGGCGGGACATCTCGCCGGCGCAGCGCTGGCAGTTGCCATCCTTACTCCTGACCCCACTGCCAAATTCCAGACGATGTTCGATGCAGGTCAGGCTGCCGCCTACATGCAACTCACCGCCTGGGAGCTGGGCATCGGCTCGGTTCCCGCTTCGATCTATGAAGGGGAAAAAGCGCGTGAGATATTGGGCTTTCCGCCTGAGTGGCATTTGCGGATCGCGCTCTCATTTGGCTACCCGCTCGACCAGGCGAAGTTATCCACTGCACCAAAAAGAGGAGGGCGTAAGACTCTTGACGAACTCGTGCATTGGGAGCGGTGGTAGGGAACGGGAACTTTTCCGGGTCGAGCCGCGTCCTTTAATCAGTAAAACGCCAGGAATGCAGAGTCTTAGGAGGGTCTTTACGCACTTCTGTGGCAGACCAGATCGTTCTCTTCCTTATTTCCCCCGTATTCGTCCCGGCAATCCCGTACTAATCCTGTACTGATCCTGTACTCATCCTCTAGTCATCTTTCACCGATCAGTCGTATTGAAGAGCTTGTAGGATCAGGACACCTGCATGGGGATATGAACTTTACGCTAACGCAATCCCTGACCGTCATTTATAACCGGATCCATTTCTTTTCGTAGCGCAAGTAGCAAAAGAGCATTAATCCACTGGCAATCGAAAAGAAGCCCTGCAGGAACCAGGCAGGTCCAATGGGCAGGCTGACGACATAGAACCAGTACACCGTATTTCCCAGATTGCCCAAAGCCAGATGTCCCAGGCTATAGGAGCTTAGATCTTTTGTTTTGAAAGCTTTGAACAACATTGGGAGATTGCTGCTGATAAAGATCGTGCTGGAGGCAAAACCAGCCAATACTTGTAAGGAATGACCGTTCATTTGCTGATACCTTTTTCCGGACGCTAAAGTAGAAGTAGAGTGCTGTCAACCAGAAACCAGGAATGGCACTCATCAATAGAATGCCACTCCTGGACACCGACCAATACGCTCATGCTTCGTCGAGGAACATCACATCGGGCTGGGAGATGACGCCTGCATTCTTCATCCCGTCCTTGAGTTCAGGGGACGTGGCATACGCCTTCGCCTGTTCGAGACTTCGCCAATCCGTGAGAATTGTGATCTCGTTGGGGTCGCTCGGGGAGCGGAAAACCTGATGGCCCGTGGAACCGAATTGGGTGCGCATTGACGTCAAATCGTCGAAGACCTTCCGCCATGCCGGGTAATCCTGCACTTTGTGATGAACAAAAAGCTTAGCCATTCTTTTCTCCTTTTGAGTATGAATAAGATTTTGTAGAGATTTCTCTACAGGTTTAATTCTTGACCCCATGATACAAGAAGGGCGTTAAGCCGGCGTCAACGGGAGCGTTAAATGATCAGGAAGCATGCTTCAGATTCCTTTCCAGCCTGATAACGTCCTCAAGCAAACCTTGCAGCCCATTTTTCTCTGCCAGTGCATGGGCAGTATCCAGGCAAGGACTTGCCTCTTCAGGAGGGAGCAATGGTATAAGCCAAATGCGGATGCGGACCTCGAGATGACGAGAACCCAATTGTTCAGCCAGGCGCAATGCGGTTTGCAGGTGTTCGCGCGCTAAACCGGTTTGGCCTCTCTTCTGTGCCACTAGTCCGAGATTGGCGTGCAGTCCCGCGATCCGTTCTGGAACGGGAACCTGTTCAGCCAAAGCAAGCCCTTCCTTGAAATATTTCTCCGCGCTGTCCAAATCTCCGGTTGCTAAAGCTATCTCGCCTGAAGTTGAATATAGAAACGGAAGGTGGGAAAGTGATCCTTTGTCCCGGGCAGTCTTAATTCCGATCCGGGCATAATCGGCGGCAGAGGGATCCCCAACCAGGCTCAGGTGATAAGCCAGATTGTTGTACAACATGATATTGCGAAGGATATCGAGCTGCGCCTCTCCACGATTAACCATATCAAGCGCTCTTCGATATAAATCGATCGCCTCTAAACTTCGACCTTGTTGACCCACTACACCTGCAAGTTGATACATGATCTGTGCTGAAGTGATCTTGCTGGCATGATCTCTCGGCTCAGAAAGTAACCGCGCTGCTTCTCGCAAGTGCTGTTCCGCTTCCATGGGATGGGCGCTTTCCACACCCAGTGCGGTTCCCCAGGTAAATTCAGCACACAGGGCGAGTTCCGGCGGGCCGAATGTGCGTAATTCTTTGGCTAATGCAACCGCTTCGGCATAGCGGGCCTGGGGCAGGAACGATTGATTGAGAGCCAGATGTGCAGCCTCCAGCAGAGGCCAGTCCAAATTTGCCTGAGCGAGATCCAAGGCCCGCCGATAATCATCAGATGCTCGAGTGAAATCACCTTGATGGAAACGGGCTACTCCGAGTGCCAGGTAAATCGGAGCCCGCTTCGCTTCATCTGTTTCGAGGCTAAGTCCCTGCTCATAGAACGCAATCGCCTCCACCCAGGCAGCCAGATTGGCAGCGGATTGACCCGCACGAAATGCATAGGAAGCTGCTCGGGCTGGAAGATTTCCATCCACAAAGTGGCGGGCGATCAGCCCTGAAACGGGATCAAGGTCCGGCTGATGAATTGATTCGAGCGCTTCGGCTACTCTGCGATGAAAAGAACGCCGGCGCGCATCGCTCATATCCTGAAGCGCCACTTGCATGGTCAGGGAATGATCAAAGGCGAAACGAGCGCCTTGCAGTTGTCTTATCAGGTGGGCAGCTTGCAATTCTTCGATCGCATCTAGAACATCAGACTCAGGTAAAGAGGCGGCGCTTTGAACCAGTTCAAATTCAAATTCTTTACCGATGATTGCCGCAAGATGCAAGACGTGCCGGGCATTTTCAGAAAGTCGCAAGAGACGCGATTCGATCAGGTTCTGTATCGTCGCAGGCAAGACAGGTGAGCTGTCAAATAAATCAGCATCCAGCGTACCGTCTGTTCTCAGTAGGCCAATCTCATGTGCGTAACGAACCAGCTCATTCAAAAAGAAGGGGTTTCCTTCGGCGTTCTCGATCAGCCAATGGGACAACTGCTCTTCATACTTTGGGCTAAGCACAGTTGCCATCTTTTGCATCACGGCTGACGACAATGTTGAAAGATAAAGGTGTACTACTTGATCTTCGCGGATTAAAGTATGACGCAGTTTCGCAAGGCCGGACTGACTTTCTACGGGCCGTGTCGTCGCAATAACCAACAGGGAAGAGGGGATATGCCGAATGAAATAACCTAACCAGCCGATCGTGGCTGTATCGGCCCAATGCAAATCATCCAGAAATAGCCAAACGTTCGCACGGCGAGAAAGTGCGCGGAAGAATTGAAGCAGAGATTCCCATAAGCGAGCTTCCTGCGCAGGCGGAGTAGGAGCAGGAATGTAAGGAAATTGAGTGAGCAGTTCGGGCAGAAGGCGGGCGAGTTCCGTCAGCCAGACCGGTTCCAGATCCAACTGCATGGATAGTGGTTTCCATTCAGGGCGGTCAAACAAACTCCGTAATGCCTCAAGGATGGGCTGATAAGGAAGAATCTGCTCCAGTTCGTGTGCCACGCCTTGCAGTACAAAAGCGGGATTCTTATCTTGAGATTGTGCGGCAATGAATTCGGAGGCGAGGCGCGTCTTGCCAATGCCCGGCTCTCCTTCCAGCAAGATCAGTTTTCCCGACCCGAGCTGAGCCTTCAATGCATCCAATTCCTGCTCACGTCCCATGAAAGGCAAAATGGATTGGTCTGAGGCCGGTTGAACCAGATATGACTGTCCCGATTCGGAGGCAGCAGGTGTAAAAGTATCGTTAATGATCGCGTCGTATAAATCTCGTGTCTCGGGCATGGGCGGCACACCCATTTCCTCATCCAATAATTTACGAAGAGCTTCATATTGCCGGATGACACCGGTGCGGTCTCCATTCAGATACAACAGGCGCATTACCTCCCGCTGCAAATCTTCCTGAAAAGGATTGAACGCAAGGGCTCGTTTGATGGACTCCAGTGCAGCGGGATAATCACGAAGACCTGCCTGGCGGCGAGCCAAGTCGGCAAAGCCGTGCATCGCCATTAAGCGGTATCTTTCCCGCTCGGAAGCGGCCCAATCGTCGAATTGAGGTGAGTCGACAAGAGAGAATCCTTCCAGGAAATCACCGCGATAAAGAGCTAGAGCATCTGCCAGTGTGCTCAGCTCAGAGGTGGGTGCTCCCAGAGCCGTCGAAAAATCCTGCACATCGATCAGGGTATTGGCTGCCAGAGAAATGGACTCATCATTTACGCAGAATGATTCCCCCAGGTGTTTGCGCAGATCATGGATCATGGTGCGCAGGATTGGCTGTGCAGCAGATCGTTCGTGATCGGGCCAGAAAAATACCAATAGGTGGTCACGGCGCAGCGGCTGGTGATGGGCAGCCAGGTAATAGAGCAGCGCGCGGTTTTTGCGACGGATGTCGTCTACCACCTGACCATTGAAGGACAGCCGCGCGGCGCCAAAGAGACGAATTTCCATCAGGGGAGAAGCTTGAATCATAGAGATGTTAGAGCGATATTTCTAAAGTTTCGCTGTAGTATACTCCCAGCTGTTATAGCTTACAGTGTTCTTTGAAGAAACAAAAAGGAAATCACCCGAAAAACTGCTGCAATGCGAGGGGTAGTCAAACATGAACGAGCGAGAGGAAGCACAAAATGAATGAAATGAAATACGCCATGCTTACAGAAGTACTTGGCCATTGGAAGGCTGAGATCATCGAAAGCTTTCTGAAGGCGGAAGGCATCGATGTAGTACTGGTTCAAGACTCGGTCTCACAGTCCACCTACTTCAATCCATTCGCTCCGGTGCAGATCTTTGTTTCAAGAGAAGAAATCCAGCAGGCACGTGCATTACTGGAAACCTTTGGAAATTCCCCGGAAGAAGATGAAGAAGATAATGAGGACGAATAAGAGTTTTCAACCCAGCGCCGGCTCTGGCCTTAGCCAGTAATCGCCCGGCGTGAGCAAGAGCATTCTATGCAAACCATCGAATTCGAAACACCGACCCTTAACGAAAAAGGCGAGATCGTCATATCCTCTCGTCACACAGCCGAGCTGTACACGGAAGACCTTGGTAAGGGTATCAATCTTGAAATGCTCGTCATCCCTGCGGGCAGCTTCCAAATGGGGTCGTCTCGCCGGCTTGGAAACGCGGATGAACAGCCCCAGCACTTCGTTACCATCAAATCGTTCATGATGGGCAAATTCCTCATCACGCAAGCACAGTGGAAAGCCATTATGGGAAAGCTGCCGCTCTGCAGGTTCAAGGGGGATCAACTGCCGATGGAACGTGTTTCCTGGGAAGAAGCGCAAAAGTTCTGCCAGCGGCTTTCCACGAAAACCAGGAGAAATTATCAATTACCGAGCGAAACGCAATGGGAATATGCCTGCCGGGCAGGGACCAACACTCCGTTCAGCTTTGGGGAAACCCTCACGATCGATGTTGCGAACTTTAACGGTGAACATACATTTCGGCATGAGCCTCGCGGAACATATCGCCACACTACAACAGAAGGCGGGACATTCCCACCCAATGCCTTTGGCCTGTATGATATGCATGGCAATCTATGGGAGTGCTGCGCGGACAATTGGCTGGAGGATTACTCCTCCTCGCCCAGGGATGGCAGTTCTTATCAGAAGAAAGACAGTCGTTATCGCGTTGCCCGCGGCGGGTCATGGCATGAGCCACCCGAGCTTTGTCGCAGCGCCACGCGTATTCGGTGTTTACAATCCGAGGCGGATGAGGTTTTGGGGTTTCGGGTGGTCTGTGAGGTGATCTCCCATTCGCGCTGAACGGGCAGGCAGATGAAGCCCCGCTAATCAGCAGCCTGATTGCTTAAACCCGTTACTACGTCACCAACCGGAGTCGTGACGTGATCGGGGAGATCGATTTCGACATTGCGGATGGAGCGATTCAATAGCGCCACAATACAGACGATCATTGAAAGCAGACCCAGAAAACTGATCAACACGCCGATGCCATGATTCGCACCAACGCCCACGATGAGACCAAGCAGGGGTGCCAACCCACCTCCTTCCGACATCGCAGGCTTGAAGACATAATCTGCCAGAGGCGCGGCCAGCAGCGGTGCCACGATCTGACTTGACCAGGCGATGGTGCGTCGCACCGCAAAGACCCGTCCCTGTACATCGGGGGCCACTTTCGCCTGCCAGATGGCCTGGCTCGAAGCATTCATCAGCGGCAGCGTGAACATAAACCCGAAACCGCAGACCGCTAAGAGCGGGATCGAGAGGCGAAATCCAACTGCGCTCAGAAAGATCGAACCGATCAGGCCTGAGCCCAGCAGTGTATAGACTTTGCGGTTTCCCCCTCCCCAGGCACTCATCACCAGGGTCCCTACCAGCATGCCAACGCCCATGATCGTGCTCAGGTATCCAAGCACATTGGGCTGCCAATTATCGAGAATCATAGGTGTGAAAAGGGGACCCATGACGCCGGTCAGGAAATTCAGCGCCAGAAAGTACAGCAGGAGTGAAAACAGGCCCTTGCGGGCAGTGATGTACTCCCAACCGAACCGGATCTCCTGCCACACCGAGCCTGCTGCCCGGCGGCCATCTTCTGTTTGCAAGGGGCGTGGGATTCTTACAAAGAGCACCAACAGCAAGACGGAAAAGAGATAGGTGACAAAATCAATTAAAGCCATATTGCCGAGGCGAATACTGACATAAAGCACACCCGCCAATGCTGGACCCGCGACCTGAGTAAGCGCTTCCCCCAATTGGACAAAGCCATTTGCCCGACCGTATTGTTCTTTCGGCACCAGAAGGGTCACGGAAGCCGTGTAGGCAGGCCACATCAAGACCGTGAAGGAAGCCATCCAAATGTTTAGTGGGATCACCATCCACGGCTGAAGGTGATCCGTGAGATAAAGCAGCGCCGCGCTGAGCACTGCCAGGCCCGCTCCAAAATCGCTCAGGATCATGACCGTCCTACGATCCCAGCGGTCGGCAAGCACGCCTGCCAGTGGCGAGAGAAACACCTGCGGCATGGAGAAAGCGATTTGTGTAATGGCCAGCAGCAGCACAGACCTGGTCTGGTCATAGACCCAGACGCCCAGCGCAAAGGCTGTCAGCTGTGAACCGACCAGCGAAACGAGCTGCCCGATCCAGATCACCAGGAAGGCGCGTAGTCCCTGCGAACTTGTTTGATTTACCATAGGCTCTCTTTTGAATAGTTACTGAGTTT
>DATGYJ010000379.1:0-32238 GCA_035298105.1 Anaerolineales bacterium
GGGATGCTCTTTGAGACAAACAGTCGTTTATGGATGGTTGGGTTCTTAATCGCTTCTGATCTCTTCGGACTCTTTATTTCGATTCTTGTTGCATGTCAGATCCGCCAATTGCCAGGAGACCTGGTCGAGAGTGCCTACATCAAGATCTTCAGGCTTCTGGCCATCACACTTGTGATCCTTTTCAGGCGCAATGGACTGTATCCCGGCATTGGGACTCATTACGTCGAGGAGCTCAAACAGATCGTTTCCAGTGTGAATTTTGCGTATATGGTGATGCTCGGGATTACTTTTATATTGAAGACAACATCCATATACTCGCGGCTTGTGCTGGTGGTTAGCTGGTTCCTGAGCCTCGTGTCCATTCCGTTATGCCGTTATTTTCTGCGTCAGTGGATGATCCGCTTTGGGCTTTGGGGCGAACCAACAGCGATCATTGGCGACTTCCACAAGGTGCTGCCAATGGTTGAACACTTCAGATCAAATCCCCAACTGGGCCTGCGACCTGTAGCGATCATACAAGATGACCAGTGTTCCTGCTGTACTACCTGTGCGCATGGCAGGGATGCGGTCTGCTCGATTAAGACTCACGCTCATGGATTCTCATTGCAAACCGCGTTGATTTTGATCACCGACCTGAACGATATTGACCGTCTCGTGGAGCGGTTTCGGACGATCTTCCCTCGTGTCATTCTAGTCAAGGACAAAAATGGCAGGTATGGGTTGAACAATCTGGAAGTCCTAGACTTCTCTCACATCCTTGGGCTGCAGGTAAAAAACAACCAGCTGGATACGATACCACAGGTGTTCAAGCGGCTGATCGACCTGGTGGGCTCCTTTTTAGGTTTGTTAGTTCTTGCGCCGTTGATGGGGCTGGTCGCCGTGGGAATCATGATCGACTCGCCCGGCCGGATTTTTTATCGTCAAATGCGCATGGGGCGTGATGGACGAACGTTTAAACTTCTCAAATTTCGCACGATGCATATCGGTGCGGGACAGATTCTGGCAGACGCATTGGCTCGCGATCCAGCTCTAAAAGTGGAATGGGACCAGTATCAAAAATTGAAGAAGGATCCGCGCATCACACGCCTAGGCAAGTTCCTGCGCAAATTCAGCCTGGATGAACTCCCGCAGCTTTGGAATATTGTCAGAGGCGAGATGAGTCTTGTTGGCCCGCGGCCGATACTGCCAGACCAGCGCGACATGTATGGTGATGCGTTTGAATGTTATGTACAGGTCACACCTGGAATGACTGGACTCTGGCAGGTGTCGGGACGGAACCAGACCACTTTTGTCCGCCGTGCTGAACTGGACCATGAATATATTCAGAGCTGGTCCTTCTGGCTGGATATCTTTATTCTATTCAAGACGATAAAAGTGGTGTTCTGGGAAAAGAGCGCCTACTAAAACGGCTTCTGACATCCTGTCGAAATACAGAATGAGAATGCAGAGGTTTTCGGAAAGGATCCAAAATGAAATTAAATGTTATCGCAAAAATAATCACCTTCGGACTCATCATACCTGCAATGTTTGGTGCCTCGCTCGTGGCTGTCAAGGCATATTATTCCCCATTGGGAGACGGCTTGCAGATGCCTACTGTGGCAGTGGGGACATCAGATATGCAGGTAATTCCCACCGCAACTGCTATTACAATTGCAGCATTGGCTCAGGAATCAGTTTGTGGCGAGTCGGGAGTTTGGAATGTACTGGTTCTTGGCACCGATTCTGTAGAAATGCGCGGCAACCCTGGAGCGGATTTCGTGCGTATGATGAGGGTGGACTTCCCAAACAGACAGGTGACTCTATTCGCATTTCCGCCTGACCTTTGGGTAGATACGAGCACTCTTGGGTTGACCAACCCAACGATACAGTCGACGTACCTGGGCATGGTATTCCATGAAGCTCGTCTTCGTTCCACCCATACCATTCTGAGGGATGTTATGTTGGATGGAACCAATGCCAGTGCCACGATGCTATTCAATAACTTTACAATCACCACCAACTATTATCTTACCGTGGATCTGAGTCAGGTCCCGATGATGGTCGATGCTATCGGCGGGGTGCCGCTCAATGTCCCTCAAACAATAACCGACCCCTGGATTGGCACGATCATTCCCTCTGGACCGCAAACGTTGAATGGCACTCAGTTCATAGCCTATGCCCGGGCAATCCCTGACTCTGATTTTGCGCGCATCCAGCGTAATGATTTATTGATGGAAGCGCTGCGAGAGAAGTTGCTAGACCCCACCGTTTGGGGGCAAATCCCGCAGTTATATTCACAGTTCAACGGAATGATAGCTACCAATTTCAGCCCTGAGCAGATCAACCACTTGAGCTGTCTGCTCAAGCAAGTACCATTAAATGCCATTGTCAAAGAGAGGATCAAACAGGAATGGACATCGCCAGGCCCGATGCCCGATTCATTGTATTGGGATAAGACGCAGGTTCTCAATCAGCTAAAGACATTGAATTTCATTCCTTAACATACTACTACTCGCTTGCTTGCATCTATTGTCTGGAGAAATCATATGCCATTCATTCTGTTTGTTTGTACTGCCAATCAGTTTCGCTCTCCTCTTGCGGCCGCCTGCCTGTTGCAGGGGATCAAAAATGAGAATTTCGATACAAAATGGATCGTCGAGAGCGCAGGTACCTGGACAATCCCAGGTATGCCCGCCGCAACGAGCGCCTTACAGATCGCGAAACAACTGAAGTTGGCAGGGTTGGATCGTCATTTAACCCGCCAGGTTGATCAGCAGCTGCTGGACCAGTTCGATTTGATCATTGTGATGGAAACTAGTCATAAGGAGGCCATTTCGAGTGAATTCCCATCTATCTACAAAAGGGTGTATTTGCTCTCAGAACTTGTAGATGATTTTCCCTACGATATTCCTGACCCTATGGATCCAGGCATAGATCCGGGTGACGTTGGGCGGGATTTGTATAGGATGCTTGCAAGGGGGAAGGAAAAGATCCTTCAGCTGGCAATGACTCTATCCGGACTGCAATCGTCAAAAGAATTCCATTGATGCGCTTTCATTCCGCACGAGACATGTTCTCAGTGGTGCAACACACAACGTTAAAACACCCCCGACTATCGGGGTGTTCACTTTTCTTATCAATACCGTGTCTATTAAATTACAACTGCGGGTCGAACTTATACACAGTATTTCAAGACCTTGTCAGCCCTGCCTTTCATGATACAGGCTTAGGACACTATAATTGCGGGAACGACCATGATGATATTCAATGGCGGCTGAATGAATGTGGACTTCGTCTGTATCTCGTAGCTATCCAGAATGCTCCTTCACTGAAAGTACGGCGATATATGAGGCGAAGCTATGGCAGGGGGTTGTAGATCCATAGCCGGTCAGGTGACGAATACAAAACCAGGCGGAAGTTAACTTCCGCCTGATTCTTGTTAATTTAGATAATTTGAGCTAATTTTGGAATAAAGGGCGGAACTTATAGCCGTATACGATCAGTCCTCTCTCATCCCCGTCGTTTCTCATCTTGCGGGTAACCATTTCAACGGGCATGCCGATTTGCACGGCATCGTTGTCTACATCGGTCAACTGGGCAGTGACCATGGGACCTTCATCTAATTTTACAAGGGCAACAGTGTAGGGTGCGTTACTGTCATATCCGCTCGGGGCCTCGTAGATCGTGGTGTAGGAATAAACTTCACCCTTGCCGCTGAAAGTGTACAGTTCCTTGGCTTCATCGCCGCAGTTCGGGCATACGTCGCGCGGTGGGAAAATCTTGGCATCACAATGCGGACATACCTCTCCAACAAGTCCGTAACGTTGTTTCTTAAGTCTCCAGTGTCTTGGAATTTCCATAGGTTGGTTCCTTTCTCCAAGACTAATTCTATGTGAAGGAACTCTCAAAGACTCTCAGGCTTTCTCCTTTCAGGAGTGTAAATACGATACGGTTAGTCCTTTTGGGTGAGGAAGTGAAGTAGAACCAGGCCCAAGCCAAGAAAAAGTGGGACGAAGCCGCCCAGCATCCAGGGTCCGAGATGGAGCGGATAACGTTCCGCAGAGACAAAGCCAGCCAGGAAAAGTCCGATGGTCAGGGCAAGTCCAAGCGCAGTCACGATAATCCCCCAACGCAGGAGGGGTTTATTCGATGGTGCCTCGGGCCTCGTCAAGCCCTTTTCCGCCAGCGCGAGCGTTTCCTTGTAGCTCATGTAGCGCAGGAAAGCCAGGAAAGCAAAGATGACCAGGAGGACACTTACGATACTGATACATGGTACAAAATCTGCGAACATGTTGCCTCTCATAAAAAAGCAGGGAGTTGCCTGTATTGTATCAGTCTCATCTGCATTCTCCAGTTGCTGACTGGAGATGTTGGATTCCTCATGATTGTGACTATGATCGAATCTGGTTTACCATTTTTCCACGGCATCCATGACGATTTCAGGCTGGATGAATTGGAATGGATGAACACCAACTTTGATGACGATATAAGTTCTGTCACTGGTTACACTTCTACTATTCGTGTAAACAGTGACAGCATTTTTGAAGCTTACTTGCCTGCGTGAATGTTCACACTACCGTTGTTGGTTTCAACTGTAAGTTGTTCACCTCCACCCTCAATCGTTCCGACGATCTGGTCGCCATTCGATTTTGAGGTCCCATTCAAAGTCATGGTGATCGGCAGGTCGGATTGGATGCTGCCGAATTCGGTTTTGAGATCCACGTTCAATTTCGAGTCGGCAGGGATGGTCAGATCCACTGCTCCGAATTCAGAATTGACGATGTGCGGACCTGCGCCGAGTGAGCCGCTGAATTCGACGGTGCCATTGCTCGTCTCGAGCTCCAGCGTAACTGCTTCTGCATTTTCAATCTTGATGCCACCAAAATCGGTGTGGGCTTTCAGATGCCCCTGCGCACCATTGACCGTAATAGAACCGCCGTTGCTGTGTAGATCATAGGAGGTAGCCAACGCCTGCTCAAGGTCGAGCTCGCCGAATTCATCCTGGATCTTGATCTGCTTGTTGACTCTCAGCTTTGTCAGCGAGACTGAACCGTTGTTGGTATCGATATTAAGAGAGTCGCTCGAACCGTTCTCAAAGCTGGTATTCCCGAACTCGGTTTGAGAAGTGATAGAGCCGGTCGCGCGGACTTCTTTCAGTGTGATCCCACCGCCATTTGAGTCCAGGGTGATGTCCTTGCCGCTGGCCTTGTTGAGGGTAATGCTGCCGAACTCCGAATGCAGCTGGATAGTTTCTTCGCCGGCTGTGATCGACGAAGCATTCACCTGACCGCCGTTGGTCTCGATGGATAACCCGCCTTCAAGGTTCTCGACCGTCACGTCTCCAAAGGCGTTCTTGACGGCGACGTTCCCTTTTGTACTGGCAACGCTCACTTCGCCCATGCTGGTGTGCACGTCTACAGTGACTTCATGAGGAACGGTGATGGCGAAATCGACGGTGTTCACATTATTGCTAAAGTTCATTGACTTGGGCAGCTCATATTTGAGGGTAAGTGTATTTCCGGTCTGTTCGATGGTGTATTTAATGGTCTTCACTTCCTTGTCTGCCCTCGATTGGGAGGAGTCATAAGCGGTTTTGACCACCTTGACCTGCGCAGTGTCCACATCGGCACCTGTGATCGTGACCGCGCCTGCATCGTCAGTGACTTTCAAGGTGAGCGGTTTTCCCGAATTTACTTTGAGGGTCTTGCTTTCCTCCAACTGTGAGGAGATATTCCTCCGATCGAACGGGTTATTGGTTGGGAAACCGCCGTTGACAGTGAAGAAGATCACCGCTCCAATGCCTACGAGGACAAGCATCAGGGCCGCGACCAGGAGTGCAATAATGATGGGTCTTTTCATTTTTGTTCCTTTTTGGTTTCTGTTATCCTTTTTGTTGATCCTGCAGGACCAACTGAGGGCGAACGGACAACGAACCAGGCTATAATTTTGTCTTTCTCACTTCGTTTGACAGGTAAGGAAGGAAAAAGTTTCAGTTAGACCATAGACGACGGTTTGTGGTCGATCGTCGCCGCTCCGTGGTCTGGCTCTGAAACTTTTCCCGGATTCTCCTGTCTAATTGCGTAGAGACCTCATGCCAGATGTAGCAGAACAACACCTGATCCGGCGAGCCCAGAAAGGCGATCATGAAGCCTTTGCTGCCCTGGTAACTGAGCATCAACATTATGTGTATAACCTTGCGCTGCGTGTCCTCAAGGATGAGCAGGAGGCGCTCGATCTGGCACAGGAAACATTTGTACGCGCCTGGGCGGCGCTGCCCAACTTTCGCGGACAATCCCAGTTCCGGACCTGGTTGTACCGGATTGTCACCAATCTTTGTTATAACCGCCTGCCCAATCTACGCCGTTCCCTGAATGACCTGGGTGATGAGGTCATCGCTGAAGTCCCGGAGACCGACCTGGCCTTCGACAATCCCGCCCATGGATTTGAATCCAACGAGCTGCGCTCTTATTTGCATAATTCCATTGCCGAGTTGGACGAAAACTATCGTTTGCTGATTTCCTTACGCTATCAAAATGAACTCTCTTATGAAGAGATTGCCAATCTGCTGAACCTTCCGCTTGGCACGGTGAAAACAGGTCTCTTCCGTGCCAAAGAACAGTTGCGGCATGCCCTTGCAAGATATCAGGAGTTATCATGGACCATCCCTTAACCCCCGAGCAAAAGAATATTCTGATTGAAGATGCCCTTCACACGTATCCGATCGCAGCCTTGCCGCATGAACTGACCGGGGAGGTGATGCGGCGCGTACAGACCATTCCTGCACCGCGTCCGTTCCGCCTGACGTGGACCGATTTTGCGCTTGGCGTCATCCTTTTCGTGTGTGCTCTGGCAGTCTGGTTCAGCCTGGATCACCTTCCCCCGCTGGCGATTGCGCAAATTCGCAAGGAAAGTATCCTCTTGTCTCATCACTTGCTTGTAAATGCGCGTTGGCTGATCCCGGCCATTTCTTTCGGCCTGGGGGGATTCCTGGCTGCTTTGACAGTCCCGTATCTGCGGCGGGAACTGATGGAGTGATCTGTACGTCTATCTACAGGAAAATCCCTGCATCACAGAGAGCACAAAGCTCTTTGAGTTTGAGTGGTAAAAAGGTTTTTGCAGAGCAAGCATTTGTGTAAACGCTATTTTGAGCAGTGGGGTATAAGCATTCTCTCCCGATCTTTTCTCTAGTTCCCCCGACAATCCTGTACTAATCCTGTACTGATCCTGTACTGATCCCGTAGTCGTCCCCTTGGCCTCTCTCGGGGGTCTTTCGCTGTACTTGTTCTCATCCATCCTGATAGCCGGAGTGTCTGGTGATGCATAGGATTTGTCGCACTGCATATTTCCACGGCGCAAAAACAGCGCCGTTCCATACAGAAGAAACAAACCCTCGCCGCGAATTTCACGAATTGGCTTCAAAAAAATTGACGTTCATCCAGGAAACACCTGCATTCCGGCAACGTTCGCCAGCGCAAGGGTAGCAAATCAGCCAGGTGTAGTGTAGCGCAGGTGAGCAAATCTAACTGCGGGAGTACATGGCCTTCTCAAGAACGAAAACAAGTCCACTAACACTTGCACCTGGCGCACACCTGCCCTGGCGGGCGGTGCCAGGGAGTGCAGGTATCCACGCTAATCCTCACGAATTGCCCAAACGATTAGCGAAAATTCGTGGAGATTAGTGGATAAAACAGATCGAGTCAGGACTTTGAGAAGACCATATGCGGGAGTAACATATTACTCGGGGGAAACAAAAAAACCATAATATAATGACGGCTTGTCAGAGTGACCCACATCATGAAAATTCTGCTGATCAATCAATCTTTCGTTCCACCCGATGAGCCGGGGCATACACGCCATTTCGAGATGGCGCAATATTTGCGCAAGTGCGGGCATGAACTGGTGATCGTGGCTAGTGATTCCAATTACCAGACAGGTCTGCGAACAGTAGATCGCAAAGGTTTATATATTGAGCAGGTGATTGACGGCGTGCGCGTATTGCGCGCCTATAGCGCCCAGACGCTGCATCGCAGCTACTTCTGGCGCTTTGTTTCGTTTTTTAGCTTCATGTTCAGTTCCGTGTGGGCGGCTTTGCAAGTCAAAGATGTGGACCTCGTCATGGGCACGACGCCCCCGATCTTTCAGGCGGTCTCGGCCTGGTTTGTGGCATTCCTGCGGAGGAAGCCTTTTTTGCTGGAAGTGCGTGATCTATGGCCCGAGTTCGCCATCAGCATGGGCGTGATCAGGAACCCGGCGGTCATTAGGCTGGCTCACTGGCTGGAAGGGTTTTTATATGCCCGCGCCACGCATATCCTGGTCAATTCTCCAGCCTATAAGGAATATCTCGTTGGCAAGGGCGTGCCAGGAAAGAAAATCACGTTCATCCCTTATGGCACGGATATCAACATGTTCAACCCCAGCGTAGACGGTTCGCCGGTCCGCGAGAAGCTGGGGTTGAAAGATAAATTTATCGTCCTGTATGCGGGCGCCATGGGACAGGCCCACGATCTCTATACTGTATTGCGCGGCGCCAAGTGTTTGAGTGACGAAGCACACATCCAATTCGTCTTTTTCGGGGCCGGTAAGGAGCGTGCCAGGCTCGAAGCGGAGGCACACAGGCTGGGGTTGACCAATGTCCTGTTTGCAGGGGTTTGCCCGAAGAAGGAAATGCCACTGGTCGTCGCCTCTGCGGATCTGTGCCTCGCCATCCTTCAGAATATCCCGATGTTCCGTACAACCTATCCGAACAAAGTCTTTGATTATATGGCGGCGGGGCGCCCGACCGTTCTTGTGATTGACGGTGTCGTCCGTGAAGTGATCGAAGCTTCTGGTGGGGGAGTGTTCGTCGAGCCGGGCAATCACGAGCTGCTGGCCAAAACGATCCTCGAGCTTTCAAGAGATGCGGGGCGAGTGAGGCAAATGGGACAGGACGCACGTACCTATCTAGTGAAGAACCTGGATCGTCATGACAAACTGGCTGAAACGTTAAGGTTGCTCGAACGATTGGTAAATAGATGAACAGCCATCACAAATAGGATGAATAACGTGGGAGTATAATCAAATATGCCTACAGTCAAAATCATTGGACGCCACCGCTTTTTCTTTTTTAGCAGGGAAAATAATGAACCACCCCATATTCATGTGGAAAGCGCTGAGAATGCTGCCAAATTTTGGCTTACACCAATTGAGTTGGTGTGGGCAGTTGGATATAATTCAAAAGAACTTCGTCAGGTTCGTGAATTAGTGGAAGAAAATGTGGAATTCTTCCTGGAGAAATGGTATGAGCAACCCAAAAACACTTAGCCCAACTTCAGTTTTAGCTTTAGATGTCCGTTTTACGGAGGATGCCATGCTGGTGAGTCTTTCTGACGGGCGGGAAATATCGGTTCCGCTGGAATGGTTTCCTCGCTTGCGTGATGCAACGCCTGAACAACGCACTAAGTGGCGTTTTATTGCACGTGGTGTCGGCATGCATTGGGAAGAAATTGACGAAGATATTGCAGTAACAACCTTGCTGCGCGTGTGATGAAATGATCTTGACTTCAAAAGTAAAGCCTGAAAAGAACTCGGAGATTTTCATAGTACAGATCTCCGAGTTCCGGTTTACTTATTACGGCATCGAATTCTAGATATAGGGGCAGTCCCACCACTGGCGCGGCACGATTCACTTGGCAAACAGACCTTTGCTATAGCAGCCTGTAGTCGGGATTACATACATCTCGATCCAAGATATTATTCGAACCATCTATTCTCCCTCAAATAGCGGAAGATCGAAATCCTTCAAATAAATTGCTGATTCAGCTGCTTGTGCAAGTTGCTCATCTGCGGTAATGAGAGAAATATTTAATCTCTGGGCCAGAACGGCATAGCAAGCATCATAAGCAGTAAGATTTTTCTCCGCTGCAAGCAGGAGTGCATCTTCCATCAAATCTGCTGTTGAGGTGGTCTCAAGGGAGAGAAGCCTCAAGTCTGTAATATCGGCATGTGAGTCGATCAACGACCGCCCAAAGCGACGTGTATACTTCAACAAAATATCGGTGCACGCTATATAGAATAAATCGGGAACGTACAGCTCGGCGGGTAGTTCTGCAGTTAGATAAGAGAACAAAGCATGGGCCTGTTCAGAAAACTCTTCATCCAAAAATAGCTTGATGCCAACGCTTGCATCCACCACAAAGCGCAGGGGTGAATCGGTCATCGGTTTCGGTCCTCACGCAACAAGGTGAGACTTGAAGGCGCCTTCTTGGGAGTCACAAACCGCCGGCGCCGTATTGAAGTCAAAGCTTTGGCCTGCTGTTTGCGGCGCTTCTCATCTTCTATTGCGCGAGTTAACATAGTCACAACCTGCGCGCTTAATGAACGGTTCTCCATCTCGGCAAGTCGCTGAATCCGAAGATATAAGTCTTCAGGTACACTACGAACATGTAACGTAGGCATAGTTGCTCCTTCTGCTGAAAGTATCCCATACGTGGTTGCACATTGCAACACTCGCCAAAGGTTCAGCTTCATAAACGAATTCAATCAGCGCCAACTCCAGCGGTACAATCATCCCAATGGCCTCCATCATCGCCTTCTTCCTTCTCACCTTTCTATCTTACCTCAGCGTCATCTACATCCGCCGCCTGGCGTTAGAGCACCAGATCCTGGATCACCCGAACGAGCGCAGCTCGCATTCCATTCCGATGCCACTGGGCGGCGGGTTTGCCATCGTTTTCCTGGTTTTAATTACAAGCATATTCGTTGCAAATCAGACGGAATTGGAACGGAGTTTAATTTATATTATTCTCGGCGCGCTCCTGGCCTTCATGGGCTGGCGGGATGATTTGTTCTCCTTATCGCCCAATTATCGTTTTGTCGTACAAGGCCTGGTCGCGATTATCTCCATCCTCGGAATGGGGTATTTCAAGATCGTCCGGATCCCGTTGCTGGGCCAGCTTGACCTGGGTGCGGTCGGGATCGTGATCACCTTCTTCTGGATCGTTGGCATGATCAATGCTTATAATTTTATGGATGGGATCGACGGAATGGCAGGCGGTGTGGCTGCAGCGGCAGGCTTAGGCTGGATGATCCTCTCTGCCAACGTTCATAATCCGTTCGTGTTCTGGGTGGCGCTGTCGATTGCCGCCACCAGCCTGGGCTTTCTCGGGCATAACTGGCCCCCCGCCAAAATCTTTATGGGCGATGTCGCCAGTACCTTCCTCGGATACAGTTTTGCCGTTTTACCCCTGCTATCTGCCAGCCAGAGTGGCGACGCGCTGACCGTCGGCACGCTCCTGATGTGGATTGTCATCATGGATACGTTCGTCACCTTCCTGCGGCGTTTGCTGAACGGTGAAAATGTTTTTTCAGGTCATCGTTCCCATCTCTTTCAGCAACTGATCATCGGCGGTTATAAACATGGCACGATCAGTGCCTTGTACATCTTCTTAACCATGCTCGCCGTCCTGCTGTCTTATGAGTGGTCGCACGGCGATCAAGTTGCTCCCTTCCTCATCTTCCTGGGGCTGCCGCTGATCTGGATCTTGTTATCCATGCACGCGGCGCGGCTGCGCAGGACTGTGTCAACCGCCAGTGAATAGATTTTATCCAGGGTAGATGACCGGCGAAATCAAGGCAAGAAGCAGTATAACGTGCTCAATAATTTTCGAAATCTGCAGTCCCTCTATCAAGCTCTCGGCGCGCACTGGCTGATATTCCGAGTGAGTTATGCCCTGCGCCTGCGAACGGGGCTGATTCGTCGGCAAATCCCCGCTTACCACTGGAAAGATCGCCCGCTCGAGACCTGGTTGAAGAGCAAGATCCCTTCCAAGGCTGAAGCTTATGCACAATGGCATAGACAAAACTCTGCCAAGTTCTTTTTTGAGCCTTTTCGCCCTGAATGGAGCCCACAGGGCGTAGTTGACGGACAGTTTCCCTCTGGCATTCCCTGGAATCCAAACCATGCTGTGAATGAAGCGGAACGGATTCTCAAGGGTGAGCTCAAATACTTTGATCACGAATTCATAAAAACCGGATTTCCACCGGATTGGCACCAGGACCCTGTTTCGGGGATCAGATTGGATGCCGGGAAACATTGGTCTGAGTTTTCAGATGAAGGGGAGGCCGACATCAAGTTCATCTGGGAAGCCAGCCGGTTCAGCCTGGTCTATCCCCTCGTCCGGGCATATGCTTCAACGCGGGATGAGAGATTTGCTGAAGCATTCTGGAAGCTGATCCAAGCCTGGGCGGAGGCGAACCCTCCGAACACGGGACCCAACTGGATGGACGGTCAAGAGGCGGCCATACGTCTCATGGCCTGGACCTTTGGATTCCACGCCTTCCTGGATTCTCCACACACAACCCCGGAGCGGATTGCCCAATTTGCCGTCATGGTTGCGGTGCATGCCGAGCGGATCTATAAGAATATCGATTATGCCATCTCCACTCACAGCAATCATACGATCAGTGAAGCGTTTGGGCTGTGGCTGGTTGGGATCCTGTTTCCTGAATTGAAAGATGCAGAAAAATATCTGGCACTTGGGCGCGAATTGCTCGAGCAGGAAGCTGCAGCGCAGATTTTCCCGGATGGCAGTTACGCCATGTATGCACTGAATTACCATCGTTTTATCCTGCACATTTATTTTTGCGCGATCAGGCTGGGGGAATTGAACGGTGCGCCATTTTCAGAAGCACTGAAGGATAGAGTTGCCAGGTCTGTAGATTACTTATATGAGTTGATCGACCCCGAAACCGGACAGATGCCCGTCTATGGCTCGAATGACGGCGCCCTGATCCTGCCTTTGAATAACTGTGACTTCACTGATTATCGTCCACCTTTACAGTTAGGCTCCTACTTAACCAAAGGCACCCGTTTCTTTGAATCGGGTGCCTGGGATGAACCGTTATTTTGGCTCTTTGGTCCTCAGGCATTGCAAGCCAAAGTGGATGCCCCGCTTCAAACCGGTCAAAGCTATGCGGATGGTGGCGTTTCCATTTTGCGAGGTTCGCAAAGTAAAGCAGTCATCCGCTGTACAGAGTTTCGCGCTCGTCCTTCGCATGCCGATCAACTCCATGTGGATTTGTGGTGGCATGGCACCGACCTCGCTTGCGATGCTGGTACCTATCTTTATAGCGGCAAGGGGATGTGGCGAAACGGCCTTGCTCATACCTGGGCCCATAACACAGTGATTGTCGATCACCGGGATCAAATGAAGATGGTCAGCCGCTTCACATGGACGGATTGGGCCAGGGGGAAAGTCTCTCAGCATGCTGAAAAGATCTGGCGGGGCGAGCATGATGGCTACAAGTGTCTGGTGGATCCGGTCAGCCATCGACGCACCGTACTGTCGTTGATGGGAGAGCGCTGGTTGGTGGTAGATCATCTCAATGCCCGGCAAAGCCATCATTATGCGCTGCACTGGCTGCTGTGCGAGGCTGAGTATGGAGTGCAGAAGCTCACTTCTCCAAATTTTGGAGTGTGGCTTGCTATTCCAGACGGCCAGCTGCCTGTCTCCAGCACCTCGGGTAGCAAGCTCCCCGACTCCAATGTTATCGGCAGCAAGCTGCCCGACTCCAAAGTCTTCATACAGATGGGATTAGCAGAAGGGATGGGGAATTTCTCGGTCATACGCGCAGATGAAAGCAGTACCCGCGGTTGGCGTTCACGCTATTATGGGCAAAAGGAACCGGCAATTTCTGTCATGCTCGAAGCAACTCAACCCCAGGTCTGTTTTTGGTCTTACTTTGGACTTGAATCTGACTCGATTGAGTTGGCGCAGAACTCTTTGACGATCCGTTCCGGGGAATGGAATACAACCGTCCATCTTGATCCATTAAACAAGTAAGTCACGCCGGAAGCGTGACTACTGATCACAAATTACCAATTACAGGTGTGTGACGAGATTCTCTAATCTCTGATTACTACACCTTCACGGCCGCTTCCTGCTCGCGTAACTTCTCTGTAGCGCGGAAGTATTTTAGATAGCGCATCGAATTGCTGTCCTTGCCCAGCAGCAAATCGGTCGCGCGGATGGTGTTGCCTAACTTGATGGGGTCCGTGATGGAGCAGGTTGCGCCTGCTTGCATAGCCAGGCTCAGGAAGGCACTATTCACGGAATGCCGGTCTGGTAAACCAAAAGAGACGTTGCTGGCGCCCAAACTGATATTGACGCCATATTCCTGCCTGACCAGTTCAATGGTTTTGAGTGTTACCAGCGCGGCGTCGCTGTTGTGGCCGACTGTCATGACCAGTGGATCGATGATAATACCTTCGATAGGGATCCCCAACTTTGCGGCGCGTTCAATGATCTTGCCCGCCGCAGCCAGACGTCCCTCCGGCGTGGCCGGGATGCCCTCTTCACCGATGGTCAAGCCGATCACCGCCGCGCCTCGGTCCTTGACGATCGGCAGCACGGTTGCCAGTTGCTTTTCTTCGCCATTGACTGAATTGACCAGTGGTTTTCCGGGGGCCAGTTTGAGCCCGGCCTCCAGGATTTTGGGTTCATTCGAATCGATACAAAGCGGTACATCTACGACCGAGAGAACCGCTTCCACGACCTTCGGCATGATGGCTACTTCGTCAATTTGGGGATGTCCCACGTTCACGTCGAGAACATCCGCGCCCCAGGCAACCTGTCTCTGCGCCAGTTGTTTGACATACTCAAAATTTTGTTCGACGAGTGCCTGTCCCAGCTTCTTCAAGCCCGTAGGATTTAGCTTTTCCCCGATCATCACGAACGGCTTATCCGCCCCAATGATCACTTCCTTTGAGTTACTTTTCAATAGGGTGTGCATTGTTCCACTCCTGCTTCGATGATTGATCAAATACATATTCTTTTGGCATCAGGCCCGCCTGCATAACGATGCGCGGAACGATTTCATCCCAACCCACGGGCATAAGATGGATGCCATGAATGCCTTGTCCATGATAGGTTTTGATCTTGGTGATCAATTCTAACGCAATTTGTACGCCTTCTTCCTGAGACTTGCCGGCCACATGTGCTTCTTCCATCCGCTTAATAATTCTCTCCGGCATATAGACTCCCGGCACTTCAGAGAGCATCATTGCCATTTTCAAACTCTTGATCGGAGTAATACCGATCAAAATATAAACCTTGTTTAATACATTGCGCCTGGCTAATTCATTAAGCCAGATTTCCATGCCGTTGATGTCGAACACCAGGTTCGTTTGGAAGAATTGCGCGCCCGCGTTGACCTTCTTCTGTTCGCGCAGCGCCTGGAATTTTGGATTGGACGAGAAAGGCGAGGCGGCTGCACCCAGGAAAAACTTTGGCGGGAATTTGATCTCGCGTCCATCCAGATATTTGCCTTCGTCACGCATACGGCGCAGGATCCAGAGCATCTGAATGGCATCGAGATCATTGATCTCCATTTTCTCGCGCGGCGAGGGGGAGAGCTTGGCGCTATCACCGGTCACACAGAGGATATTGCGTATACCAAGCGCAGTCGCCCCGATGACCTCACTCTGCAAATTACTGCGCGAACGATTGCGGGCAGAGATTTGCAGGACCGGCTCGGCATCATGATCGACTGCGATCTGACCGCATGCCCAGGAAGTCATGCGCGGCGTGGCAGAGGCATTGTCTGTAAAATTGACGGCTGCAACATAATGTTTAATCGCCTCGATATGGTGGATCAATTTGTCGGTGCTGGAAGATAGCGGAGGGGTAATCTCACTGGTAACGACAAATTCACCCTCGACCAGTCTGCGCTGCAGTTCCGATATGGGTTCCGTGTAAGCCGGCGGATGATATTTGCTATCACCCTGCCACCAATTCGGCTGGCGGACCGCGCGGAAGATCCCATCCCAGGCATCTTTACGTGTCTCAGCAGACCGTGAGAGGAGGCCGCTCGCTACTTTTTTGAGACCGATTTTTGCGATATTTCGGAAAACATCTCTCCACGTATCCTCTCCCACCTTTTCCCAATCGAGTGGTGGAAGAACTTCCAGTAAAAGTTCCTCACGCCCCAATTGGAATGACCGTTCATAGATCTTGTACCAGATACACGGCCGCGTCTTGTCTACGTAGCAGTACTCGGATGTTGAGCCGCCGCACGGACCATTCCGCAAGCCTTTTGGGCATTCCATAGGACAGATGAACGCCGTCTCCTGCAATAGGCAGTTTCCACACATACGGCAGCCAAAAAGCGGACCTTTGACACTGTATTCGAGAACCTGCAGGGCGCGGTCGCCGAAGTTCTCTTTCTTGAAAGGAGCATACGCAGGCTGCCATCGTCGACCAGGGGTAAATCCAGGCATTTTCACCTCAGATTATATATTATATATAATTTCCACATGGTCATTTTACCTGATTTTGGGAGACTGAGGTAGTAACTTCCACCCTTATTTGCCGTGAAGTTTGTAATGTCTTGGTTCAAGTGTCTGCGGTAACTAGTCCCTTTAACGTGCTATTTATAACCTTTTATCGTTTGATTCCAGTACAAGCTGCATGTGTAGCGAACATGGTTTGGGAAATAGCACGGATGGGTGTGGATTTCTTACTTTTTTTATGGAGGACTATGCAAGTAGATATTCAGCAAAAACCTAAAACTTATGTTGTGATCAATCCGGTGGCGGGGTTGTCGGCACTCGAAACGGTCCGTGAAAAGATCGAATCGGCTTTGCAGGCCAGGGATATCCCCTTTGAAATCTATGAAACTACCGGCCAAGATAATCTCAGGAAGCAGATTCGCGCAGCTGTTCAGCAGGGCTATGGACTCTTCATTTCAGCGGGAGGCGACGGTACCCTCTCTGGGGTCATAGATGGGTTAGCTGGTACGCAGATCCCTCTTGCGATCATCCCGACGGGCACCTGGAATACTGTTGCCCAAGTGTTGAATATTCCTTTGCAAGTCGATCAGGCGATTGAATTGTTATTTCATGAACATGAGATTCGAGCGATCGATGCCTTACAGGTCGAACAAAACTCTTATATTTTGAGTGTGAGTGCGGGTGTTGCTGCACGGACCATGGAAGATGTGAAACGGGATGAGAAACGCCATTTTGGTAAGCTGGTTGATCTGTGGAAAGGCCTGAACCAAATCCTCGAATTCCGGTCTTATCCCTTTGAGGTCAAAATCGATGGCAAACTTTCGAAATTCCGGGCATCCGAATTGCTGGTCGCAAACAGCGCCAGCCTCGGTTTAAAGGCCCTCCAACTGGATCCAGGTATTCTTATGGATGATGGCAAGCTGAATGTCTGCCGTATTTATGCAAACAGCCTGGGCGATTATCTGAAGCTGGCAATCAGTATGCTGAGGGGGGCCCAGAAGCACAATTGGAATGTGTTATGCGTTGAGGCGTTCAATGAAGTTGAGATCCGTTGCAGGGAAAAATTACCGGTCCAGGGCGATGGTGACGTGATCGGCCATCTGCCTGTGACCGTTAAAATGCGTCCCAAAGCGATCCAGATTGTGACGCCAATTAATACTGAAGCGTAAGTTTCCCTAAAAAGCGGCTGCGTTCGTTTCATTGGGATTAACTTTCAGCGTCAGCCGGAGGCTGACGCTGAAAGTGTGATTCGACTATAGTTCACCTCCTTGGCAGTGCGCCGCACCAGGCTCAACGAGGTTATCCTCAGCAAAACAGACTCCCTCAGAGTTGGTCTCGATAAGCCGGCGCGACGCACGCAGCATAGCGAGTACCTCTAAGGTAGTTTCCACAAATACCTCTAAAATGACTGTCTCCCCTACTATACAGAAAAAATCGATTCATGTAATCCGTAAATATCCACAGTTTATTGAAAACCAGGCGCGTAGAAACTGCGAGTTTAACTCCCGCTGGGTGTGCGGTGTAATCTCGGCGCTGTGAGAATTAGGCAAGATCAACTGGCGCACCTGGGGAAACCCGGGTGCGCCAGCCTATGCGGAAATTCAACTGTTGCTTTGTGCTCGACTACCCCGAAACGTTCATAACGAGCTTTCGTCCATCTTTGTCAGAATATGGCTGACCGCCGTCGATGCCGGTCCGCCGAGGGACTGGATCAACGCTGTTCTGGCATCCGGGACCTGGTTCGGTTCTGCCTGACCACGCAGCTGCATTGCGGCTTCAACAGCCTGGTACACGCCCGCGGCGCCTCCAGGAAATCCACGTGCTTTCATGCCTCCCAGCGTGGCACAGGGGATTCGTCCCTTCAGGCTGATCTCAGCGTCCCTGGCGAGCTTCCATCCTTCTCCTCTGGCTGCAAATCCAACCGCTTCAAGCTGCAAAGCCGCGTAAATGCTGAATACGTCGTGGTATTCAAAAAGGTCGATGTCTTCTAAAATAATGCCGGCCTGCTTGATGGCTTTGGCTGCCGAGATTTGGGCAGTGTCGAAGTACAACATATTCTTGCGGTCATGGAGTGCAAGCGTATCGGAGGCAGAGGCAGAGCCGGCGATCTTCACCAGTAGATGCCCCTGCGGGTAATTTGACGGAAGCAAGTCGCGGCGCGTGAGAACGAGCGCAGCAGCCCCATCTGCATTGGGGGCCACGTCAAACATGTTGAGCGGGTCACTGACCATTTCGGCTCTGGCATAGGCCTCAGGCTTGAGCGCCTTGCGGAACATGGCGCACGGATTGCCCACACCATTGGCGTGCGCGGTCAGTGCAAAGCCCGCGAACCCACCCGCAGGGACCTGATACTCATGCATGTAACGCTTCATGAGCAGGGCAGCTTGTGCAGCGGGCGTCATCCCTTGCACTGCCTCGAAATCGGCATCGCTGGTGGTCGAGAGTGCGGTATCGACGTCTGGGCCAATCTTGTCCGTGAATTTCTCAACGCCGACAACCAGCGCCACATCCACCATACCGCTTGCGATGGCCAGATAGCCCTGGCGCAGCGCCGCACCACCCGAGGCCCCCGCTGCTTCGATCGTCACGGCTTCGATGCCAAGCAGGCCTGCATAATCGGCAAGTAGCACGCCCAGGTGAGCCTGATTGGATAGATTGGGCGCCAGCATGTTGCCGACGAATAAGGATTGGGGCCTGAGCCCACCCGAATCTTTCACTGCTTCTTGAATGGCAGTAAAGGCCAGGTCACGTAAACCAATGCTCCAGTGTTCGCCAACCTCGGTTTGTCCAATTCCTGCAATTACTACATCTGTCATGTGTTCTCCATGAGGAAGGTAAACAAGTAGACACGTAGACAGGTATCCAGGTCGAACGGTGAGTCTGGTTGCATACGTGTTTACCTGTATACCTGTTTACTTAAATATATCTTTCAAAAACTTCAGCTTTTCCAGCGTCTGATAACTCCCGCCGCCCTCGTGACCGTTGTAGGGATAGACTTTGATATCCTTTTCGCCGGCCCAATAATTGTAGGCCGCGTAGACGGTCGAGGGGGGACAGACTTGATCCATGAGACCCGTAGAGAATAAAGCCTTTGCTTTCGCGCGGCTAGATAGATTGACACCGTCGAAATAAGCCAGGGTATTGAAAACGGTCCCTAGCTTGTCGCGATGCACGTGACAATACTCGGCGATTTCCTTATAGGGATAGGTATCTACAATTTCGGTTGCGCGGCGATAGTGGCAAAGGAACGGCACATCCGGCATGGCTGCGAGCACATCTGGGACCAGTCCGGCCGCGGCAATGGTAATACCTCCGCCCTGTGAGCCGCCTGTCACCGCGATCTGCGAGGCATCTACTGCGGGGTGACTGCGGGCTGCTTCAATGGCGCGTACGGCGTCTGTGAAAACACGGCGGTAGAAATAATGCTTCGGATCAAGCACGCCCTGTGTCATGCTGCCCGGCATGCTGGGATTACCACCTTCGGCGTAAAGATCGGGGGTATCCCCTGTGGACCAACTGCTTCCCTGCCCACGCGTATCCATGACGAAATGGGCATATCCTGCGCTGGCCCATAAGAGCCATTCGAAGGCAAAGTTACGCCCACCGCCGTAGCCAATGTATTCGACAACACAGGGAAGTTGCCCCGTGCGCTGTTTGGGCAGGATCAACCAGCCTTTAATCGGTTGCCCGCCGAACCCTGCATAGGTAACATCAAAAGTTTCCTGTGCCACGAGGCTGTAGTCTACTTTTTCAAATGTCGCGTTGAGTGAAAAGGCCCGTGCTTCGTCCAATGTGGATCTCCAGAATGAGTCGAAGTCCGCTGGTTCTGCGCGGGGCGGGCGGTAGGCCTTGAGTTCATCGAGAGAGAGGTCAAAGAATGCCATAGTGTCCTTTCAATATCATGCTGATAATTTATCGATTAAGAAATCCAATGAGAAACAAACTTAATGGGCCCAAAAGAAGGAGAAGTGCTACAGCCATGAATAATGACCAGGCAGATTTTCCTTGTGGCGCTGCAACAAAATTAAAGAAAGTAATTATGATAAGTCCATATAAAATAATTCCTGCAATTATCAAGATGGCTGGCCAAAAAGCGAACATTACAAAAGACATAGCAAAATAGCCAAAGCCACCAAATGCAGAGAGCGCAATTATTGCGATGATTAAAACAATAGGTATAGAAACTGCAAAAATATTGAGGTAATTGAGCCACGATTTTTGTTTCATCGATATTGCTTTTCTCAGCGTCGAGTAGGGCAGGTGCTTATCTTGCCCGTATCGAGACCACCAATTTCAAGTATTATCAGAATTGTCTTTTGCATGTTATTTGTTGGTCTTGTTACACCGCGTTCTCCCGCAGTTCAACTGCGGGAGAAACGGGCTACTGTATCAGCGGGGGTTACTTCATCTGTAGCTTGCCGCGATATCTTACATATGTCGCGTAATCAATCTCGGTTCGACGAGCGATATATTCCTGAGTTTTGGTTGCCAGATCAGCGCGCGCCGTGACTTTATCCGTGACGGTGATATCGAAGGCGTCGGAGCCAGCCCCGGAGCCGAACGAGACCATCAGGATACGATCCCCAGCCTGGGCCTTGTCCAGAATGGCGGTCAGTCCGATCACAGCCGCGCCTGCGTAGGTATTTCCAATCACCGGGACCAGGAGGCCGGGCTCGATCTGTTCCATGGAAAACCCGAGTTGTGAGGCCACGCGTTGCGGGAACTTTGTATTGGGCTGGTGGAAGACTGCCCATTTGTAATCCCTGGCAGTGGTGCCGGAGGCTTCCATCAGGTGGGTCGCAGCTTCGGTGATGTGCTTAAAGTAAGCCGGCTCGCCCGTGAAACGCATGCCGTGTTCGGGATACTTTTGATATTCACGCCGCCAGAAATCGGGTGTGTCTGTGACATAGGAGAAAGAGGCGTTGATGACTGCCAGCGACTCTTCCGCAGGACCCAGAATAAAGGCAGCCCCGCCCGCGCCCGCAGTGTATTCGAGCGCGTCGCCTGGCTTGCCCTGGGCAGTGTCCATGCCGATGGCCATGGCATAGTGGCCCATGCCTGAGCCGACCAATCCCATGGCAGCAACCAGGGCTTCGGTGCCGGCTTTACAGGCGAATTCCCAGTCCGCGGCCTGGGTATTCGGGACTGCACCGATCGCTTCGGCGACCAGGGTCGAAGTTGGCTTCACCGCATAAGGGTGAGACTCGGATCCGACCCAGACCGCCCGCAATTCGGTCGGGTCAATCTGGGCACGTTTCATGGCATTGCGCGCAGCCTCGATGGACATCGTGATGACGTCTTCATCGAGCCCGGGGACGGCCTTCTCTTTAATGGGAAGTCCGCCTTTGCCGCCCGTCCAGACGCGTGCCACTTCTTTTGCCGGAAGGCGAAAACGTGGCACATAAGCACCGTAGCCGATAATACCAACCGGCTTGGCGGGTTTGAGGAGAGTAGGGGAATGTGTGTGAGGAGTTGTCATTGAATTTTTCTTCCTGTTATATCTATTTTAGTCAATGTATCTATCATCAAACTCAGGCCAGTCGATTTCATCCAACGCCTTTACGACACGGATATAAAAATCAAGCATGTCCATATTTTTCATCCATGAGAATCAGATAATCCAGAATTTTCATGTTGATTTCCGCGACGGAAAGGCCCGGAAACTTTCTCTTAAATGCGGTTCGCAGACCAGCGCGTATCATGGCACTTGCCCGTAGGCTCGGATAAATCCTTTTTCCAGGCGGCATTTTTGCCAGTAACGCCATTTGTGACCAGTCAATCGGATTGAGCCCATCCACGATGGCAGAGATTTCTTCTGGTGTGAGTGGTTTTCTTTCATTCATTAGATTTCATCTCATATTCGCCATTATATATATCAGAATCCTGCTATCAAACTTATGTACGCCTAACCTCACCCTGCTCTCTCTTAAAAGGAGATGGGTAGGGCAATGGTTACTTTTATAGAGGTATTTTAGCCGCTGTGCGTCTCCAAATTCTTTCCACTTTTGCAATAACCTTATAAGGGGATCCTTGGATCATTCATGGGACCTTCCGAATTTTGACTTCGCTGACGATCAACGGAGTTGTCGCCGTTGCCAATCGAAAGTCTGCACCGAAATTCTGATTGCCGGCCAAGGTGGCATCACTAATTTCAATACTGGCGATCTGCCAGGTTTGCGTATTATGTCGCTTGACGAGCACAGTGCTCTGGTATATTTTTGACCCATCAGACGAACCGCCACATTTGGCCGAATCATATTGAAGGCGGATGGGTTCGGTCCCATTATCGAAATAGGTTACCGTCACCTCGATGTTTTTCTGGCTATTGAAGTAAAAACCATCATCAACGAAAAAGTAGAAGTAGGCGCCTCGGGTGCCATCCTTGTGAGGAATGGTTTGACGAGCTGCTACATTGCCAACCGTCACCGGAGTATGCTGGCCATCCCCATGGTTTGGCACCAGGGAGAGTCCAGACTCTTGATTTGTATCTCCCAGCAAAATGCTTACGGTGTTCGCTTTGGCGTAACTACCCTGTAAGTCCTCGGGGACAGAACCTGCCTTGAAATATTTCGTATATTCACGTGTGAGGTCTAAGTATTGCCGGCCGTATTCCGTCGTTTCGGCGATTTCGGTGGCTTCGTGGTATTCATTCCAGGTTTCGATGGCTAGCCAGGGGGAACCGCAATAGGTGGCGTATACAAAATTGCTTCGATAGGTATCCCCATTTTTGCGGTCTGTAAAGCTGGGTGGTATCCGATCTGGGACGGTGTGATCGTCATATCCGGGACCGATGGAGACAATCTGTGTGGAAGCATTAGGCGCCAAAGAGCCGCCCCAGGAATAAGACGCATCGTACTGCAAGTGCTTCGCACGCGTGTTTTTTACCTGTCGGCCATTCACAGTCTCGGTTGGATAATCCCAGGATTTTTCAAAAACGAGATAGGGTCTCACTCCAAAATCTTCTTCAAACCGTGCATAGATATAGTCAATGAAGCCCTGGTCAAATGCCGCAGGAAAATAAGAGACGTAGAACCACAAGATTGGACGTTCATTTTCGGATAAAGCCCAAAAGTCCCTTGGAATGGTGGTAAAGAAGAAATGGATGTTCTGGTACACATATTCCTGCTCAGTTTGTAAACGCAAATCCTTGCCTTTAGAGGATGTCGTATCCAGGAACATAGCCACGGCTGGAGGGTTTTTTCCTTCGAGCCTGGTCTGTTCGAGTGCTTCAGCCAGTTTTTCCAGCCCGGGGTGGGACCATGTATTTGAGCCTTCGTCATACCAGAAAACGGGCAGGATCACGTCGATACCGGAATAAATGATGTCTTCAAGCTGTCTTTTATGCCAGTTAACATCTCGCCAACTCATGGTTGTAGAGTCTATTGGGACGTTCGTTAGGCTTTCGGTATGTTCACCACTGATCACGTCGTACCAATAAAAGTAGTAACTGAAAACCGCGCGATTTCCTAAAGCGGTGGGAAAAGACCCCGGAGTAGGGCTGGGTGTAGATGTCTGAGTTGGAACGAGTGTCCCAGTCGGCGGCATCCGGGTTAGGGTAGGGAGGTCTGCAACGGCAGTCGGCAGGTCTGAAGAACGACAGGCAGATACGATAAGGATGCCAAGGGCAACAATGATGGCGAGCTTTCTCATAATGTTGGCTTTTAGCCCTGCGGGCTCATTGCTTTCAAAATTTCTTCTGCGCGGTCGATCCTCACGACTTTCTCTGCTACCATCTGTGCAGCGACCTTTTCAATCAGACCGCCTGTTGCGCCTGCGGCGATGGCGACCTGTCTTGCGTGTAACGACATATGTCCACGCTGGATGCCTTCGGTAGCGAGAGCGCGTAGTGCTGCCATATTTTGGGCGAGTCCCACCGAGACGATGATCTCAGCCAGTTCATGCGCGGTTTTCAGTTCCATTAGCTTGACCGCGGCCTGGGCCGCAGGGTGGACCTTGGTTGCGCCGCCCACGATTCCTACTGCCATTGGCATTTCGAGCGTGCCGACGAGATTACCATCTACATCTTTGTTCCAGGTGGAGAGGGAAGTGTATTTTCCGGAACGGGCGGCATAGGCGTGCGCGCCCGCTTCGATCGCACGCCAGTCGTTGCCCGTAGCAATAACGACTGCATCCACGCCGTTCATAATCCCCTTGTTGTGGGTCGCGGCGCGATACGGGTCTACGGCGGCAAAAGCATACGCGGCAATCATCCCATCCCGCACTTCTTCACCAGAGAAGTTGTCGAAGGCGAGTTCTTTTAGAGGAATGGTACAACGGACACGTGCAATTCGTCTATCCGCCAGATTTGAAAGGATTCGCAAATGGACCTTTCCACCGGTGATGGCCTCTACCCTGGGGGAAAGCCTTTCGCAGGCGGTATTGACTGCATTGGCTCCCATGGCATCGCGGACATCATAAATGAGATGAACGACCAGGAAGGGTCCGATCGGCGATGATTCGAACAACCGAATGTCCAGATCACGTGCGCCCCCGCCGAATTTTTTGAGAATGGGGTCAATCGAATCTGCTTCCTCTAGCAGCTCGGCCTTGTGTTCATAGAGTTTGAGCTTTGCCTCCTGCAAGTTGGCGATGCCGATGACTTGCATTTGTCCAATCATGAGTGGAGCGGTGGTCGTAGCGGTGAATCCACCCCCGGCACGGGCAAGCTTCGCCATAAAAGATGCGCCCGCAACGACCGACGGTTCTTCCAGGGTCATCGGTACGAGGACATCCCGTCCATTCACCCGGAAGTTGAGCGCGATACCCAGCGGTAAACTGTATAGACCGATGACATTCTCGATCATGTGGTCAGCGGCCTCCAGGGAGAGTCCACCTGTCGCAAAAGGAGACAGACTTTCGGGGGGTAGAGGCGCAGCATCCACCAATTTGGCATGGCGTTCTGTCAGGGTCATGTTATAAAATCCGGAGATACGGGAATTTGTCATTACGTTACCTTTACAAAAATGATTTTATGCCTGCTTCCTGCCAAAATCTATCATATTTTATGAGATAATAGTAATGAGGTGTCATTGAAATGCTTTTAACGCGTGAACAACTCCAAGAAAGACTAATTGCACTGCACGAAGCCAGCCTCGAATTGGTAAAAGATGTTTCCCTAGATCACTTATTGGAACGGATTGCCAAAGTTGCCTGTGAGCAGTCAGATGCACGTTATGCGGCACTCGGGGTATTGGATGAAGACGGCAAGCTTGTGAAGTTCATTTCCGTGGGTCTGAAGGACGATGAGATCAAACGCATGTCTCATCCTCCCGTAGGAAAAGGGCTGATTGGCGAGTTGATGAATACAAAGGTCCCATTGCGGGTGCCAGTAATCCAGGATCATCCAGGTTCCGTTGGTTTTCCAGCTTATCATCCCTACATGGTTTCGTTCCTGGGTGTGCCCATTCGGACAGCAAATGTTCAGTTGGGACAGATCTATCTCACCGATAAGATCGGTGCATCTGAGTTTACTGCAGATGATGAAAAGATCATTCAAATGCTGGCGGCCTATGCGGCTGCGGCAATTCAAAATGCCCGCTTACATGAAAACACCCGTCGATTGGCTGTGCTTGAAGAGCGTGAACGTATCGGCATGGATTTGCATGACGGTATCATCCAAGCCATTTATGGAGTGGGATTGTCACTTGAAAGCGCATTGCATTCGTTTGAGGAAGATCCCGAAAATGCAAAAACACGTGTCAGGAACTCAATTGAGAGTCTGAATCAGTCAATCCGTGATCTCCGTGCTTATATTTTAGACTTAAGACCTCGCCAGATGGGCAGCGAAGGCCTGATGAGCGGTTTGAATCGCCTTATCACTGAATTTCGCGCCAATACACTGTCAAAAGTACAAATTACAGGGACTGATAATGACCTCCTGGGTTTACCTCAAGCCTGTTCGATGGTGTTATTCCACATCTGCCAGGAGGCTTTGGCAAATATTGCAAAACATGCCAAGGCGACCCAGGTGGAAATTTCGCTCTGGTCAACAGAGGAACGCGTATTGATGGAAATCCATGATAACGGTAAAGGCTTTGAAATGGAAAAGATGAGTGCGATCATTGGACACGGACTCGCAAACATGCAAACGCGAGCACGGGCTGTTGGTGGCGATGTGGATATATCGTCTGTTGTTGGTGAAGGCACGACCGTGCTTGCATGGGTTCCGCGTCATGCGCGTGGATAAAAGCGGCGAATCAAAAGTTTCTTTGAGGTCGAATCACAGATTCTTGAGTCTCATCAATCCGGAAACAAAAACTTTTCAGCGCGCGTTTCTTTAAGCGCACAATTCCATATTTACGCTTTGCAGGTTAAATATTGGATTAAAACCCCATATATGGGGGGTAATAAAAACCGGTGGTTGTAATTGGCTGAAACATGTGTTCGATAAAAAATAAAATCCATTCCTTGTTCGCGCGACGAATCTTTAACGTTGAGTGACCTTAAAAAAACAGAAGTTTTAAAAATTGCGTAGGCTTAGCGTGTTGTTATTTCCTACATATATCTGCTAGAATGTGTACACGCTGAGATGAGGATGTGGTGCAACAAACCCATCGCAAGTCCCACTAGATCTCATAATAAAAATTTCATAAATAGAATAAATCAAGCCGCTGACAAGGCGGATTGCTTTAACGTACTTTATCCCTATACCCATGGAGTCAATATGAATGTAGAACAGGCATGGCAATCAGTACTCGGGCAGCTCCAAATGGAAATGCCACGCGCCTCTTTCGATACCTGGGTGCGTGACACCAAACCGGTCTCTTATCAGGATGGAACTTTGACAATCGGAGTTCGCAACGCGTATGCACGCGACTGGCTGGAGAGTCGTCTCGCGAGTACTGTTAGCCGCTTGCTTGTTGGGATTATGAATGCAAGTGTTGCGGTCAATTTCATCGTGAATGGGAATGATTCGGAAATCACAAGGGAGGAAGTGCCTCCTATTCCGGGTCATTTAGAACCCTTTAACTCCGACTATGCCAGTCAAAGCGGGCCTGAGACGGCTTATGATCAGCCCGCGCGCCCCTCGAACTTGAATCCGCGTTATATCTTCGAGACGTTTGTCGTTGGTTCGGGCAATCGTCTGGCGCATGCGGCTTGCCTCGCAGTGGCTGAGAAGCCAGCCCGCGCCTATAACCCGCTCTTTCTGTACGGAGGCGTTGGTTTAGGCAAAACACATCTCTTGCATGCCATCGGGAATGCTTGTCACACACGTGGTTTGAATGTTTTATATGTATCCTCCGAAGAATTCACCAATGACATGATCAATGCCATCCGCACGCATACGAATCAGGCTTTTCGAGAGAAATATCGCTCGGCAGATGTGCTGCTGGTCGATGATATTCAATTCATTGCCGGAAAAGAATCCACACAGGAAGAATTCTTCCATACTTTCAATACGCTGCATGGGCAGGACAAGCAAATCATTGTCTCGTCAGATCGACCGCCTAAGTCGCTCAACACACTGGATGAACGTCTGCGTTCCCGCTTTGAATGGGGCCTGGCGGCTGATATCCAGCCACCCGATCTTGAGACTCGACTTGCAATTTTGCGTTCAAAAGCTGACCGGACCGGTCGCCAGGTCCCGGGTGATATCCTGGAGAGCATTGCGCGCCGGGTGCAATCCAATATTCGTGAATTAGAAGGCGCCTTGAACCGTATTCTGGCTTTTGCAGATTTGAGCGGCGCACATCTGACGCCTAATCTTGTCGAAGTGGCTTTGGCTGATTTATTGCCCCAGCGCAACGACGTGGAACCTCAAAAGATCATCGAACTGGTTGCCAAGGAATGGCAGACCACTGTGGAGGCCCTCCTGGGTCGGGATCGCTCACAGAAGATTGCCCAGCCTCGACAGGTTGCAATGTATCTTCTGCGCAAAGAGACGGATGCCTCCCTGCCACAAATCGGTGAAGTCCTGGGTGGGCGTGATCACACCACCGTGATGTATGCGATCGAGAAAATTGCTGGCGATATCGAAACCAAAACGGACCTGCGCAAACGGGTCGTGAACATCAAGCAGCAGTTATACGGCCAGGGCGCTGTGATTTAGGGACGATCTGACTCACCTTCCCGATACTTGCACCAGATGCAAATAGCCGGAGCGTTTGGCTTAAGACGATTTCGTATACATGCCTCGAGGAAACTCGGGGCTTTTCATTTCTTTGTAGTGCTAATCTGTTGTGTGTTTCGTGAGAAAATCTGCTCGGGATGCTTGAAATATCTTGGTTGTGTTATCTCGGTCAGATCTCTTATGGGATGTATGTGTATCACCTGCCCTTGATCTGGTTCGTGCGGTGCATTTTGGAGGAGCCGACATAAGGTGAAATGGCAGATTGGGTAAAGAGCGCGATTTCTTTATCTGCTACCATTCTCGTCGCTTCGCTGAGTTATTCCTTGCTGGAGAGACCGATCCTGAGCTTGAAGGACCGTTTCTTTTACTGGCCGCAACCCCGAACGGATTAGAATCCCAGATGATTTCTGTGATATAATCCCGCCGCTTCTTATCTGATACGATGAGAGCACATCTTGCCCAGGACGGGCAATAAGCGTCCTTGAGTGGGTCTTGATCCCCACTAAACTCATTCCGTTCCACGCCAGTCCCTGAACTGCGCGTTGGAGAACGGCAACAGTTAGGAGAAACCATGGCTGTTATTTCTATGAAGGCCCTGCTTGAGAGCGGCGTCCACTTCGGACACCGCACCAATAAATGGGACCCTCGCATGAAACCGTACATCTTCACCGAGCGTAACGGTATTCATATTATTGACCTGCAACAGACTTCCAAGTTATTGAATCAGGCCTACAATGTGATCCGCGATGCGGTGGGGAACGGCGGGATCGTGTTGTTTGTAGGCACCAAGCGCCAGGCGCAGGAAACTGTCGCGGAAGAAGCAGCTCGCTGCGGCATGCCTTATGTCACCGAGCGTTGGATGGGTGGGATGCTCACCAACTGGTCTACCATGCATGCTCGTATTCAGGAACTTGAGCGCCTTGAGAAGATGCGCGATAACAACGAGCTGGAGCGCCTGACCAAGAAAGAAGGTCTGCTGATCGGGCGCGAAATTACGCGTCTGACGACCCGCCTCTCGGGTACACGCAGTATGAAGCGCAGACCCGATTTGCTCTTCATTATCGATGTGAGTCGTGAAGAAGCCGCTGTACACGAAGCGAACCTGTTGAATATCCCGATCGTTGCGATGGTGGATACAAACTGCAATCCTCAGAACATTGACTATGTCATTCCTTCCAACGATGATGCCATCCGTGCTATAAAGCTGCTCGTTGCAAAGGTCGCAGACGCTGTGCTCGAAGGCAAAGCGATGCACAAGGAAGAGGAAGGCGAGGAAAAGCCTGCCGAAGAGGCACAAGCCAGGCTCGAAAGGTCCGTTCGGAAGGTTCCTAAGGTAGTAGACGTCGATGAGGAGCTAGAGGATGATGATCTCCTCGGGGAAGCTACCCTGGCAAAAATGAGTGCTGCGCGTGAAGATGTTGTAGAAACGCCTGCGCCTGAAAAAGTAGAGAACAAAGAGCCGGCTGCTGAAGCATCACCAGCACTGGATGAGGCTAAGAAAGACGCTGAGTAAGCCCTGGAAGCAAGAGAAGGATAATAGCGATGGAAATCACGACAGAAATGATCAAAGAATTGCGTGCTGCGACCCGGGCAGGGATCCTGGATTGCCGTAAGGCGCTCACTGAAGCCAATGGTGACTTTCAAAAGGCAGTGGATTGGCTGCGTGAAAAGGGTATGGCAACGGCTGCCAAGCGCGCTGACCGCGAAGCCTCACAGGGCGTAGTGGAACTTTATTCACATGGCGGCGGGCGCGTCGGCGTGATGGTGGAAGTGAACTGCGAGACTGATTTCGTAGCCCGCTCGGACAAGTTTCGCGAATTGGCTCATGAAATTGCCTTGCAGATCGCTGCATCGGCGCCGCGCTATCTCAAAGCAGAAGATATTCCCGCTGCAGTATTGGAGCACGAAGCGGAAATCGCACGTGCCCGCGCAAAAGAAGAGGGCAAACCTGAGAATGTGACTGAGAAGATCGTGCAGGGACGTCTCGAAAAGTTCAAAGATGAAGTTGTCCTTTCACGCCAGGTGTACATTCGCGATGAGACCACGACCGTTGAAAAGCTGATCCTTGAAGCGGTGGCTGCTATTGGTGAAAATATCATCGTGCGACGCTTCCAGCGCTGGGAGCTGGGCGAGAGTTTGGAAGACTAATAATTGAAATGACCAACCAAAAGGTTGGTCATTTTTATGACCACCCCTTCCCGCCTCACCGGCACTTGCGCTCGGTGCAAGTGTTGGCACACTGCCCCAAATCCACAAGAAAGTTTCAGGATAATTATTCCAAGTTTCCAATTGTGGTTTTGGGAGAGGGACAGGGTGGGGGTCGGGAAAAGGAGCGAGGATGAGCGAGATTAAATATAAGCGTATTCTTCTCAAGCTTAGCGGCGAGGCGCTGGCAAGCAAGTCCGGTTTTGGCATTGATGTGGATGAGGCTGAATCCATCGCCATCCGGATCAAGGAAGTCTATGATATGGGCGTGGAAGTGGCCGTGGTAATCGGTGCAGGCAACTTGTGGCGCGGCAAGCAGGGACTGGAACGCGGCATGGATCGTTCCACGGCTGATTATATGGGCATGCTCGGCACAGTCATGAATTCCATGGTATTGATGGACGCTCTGGAGCGGATCGGTGTTCTGACGCGTGTCCTTTCGGCGGTGGAGATGCGCGCGGTGGCTGAACCATACATTCGACGCCGTGCGATCCGTCACCTTGAAAAGGGGCGTGTGGTCATCTTTGGCGCCGGAACCGGCAATCCGTTCTTTTCAACGGATACCGCGGCTGCCCTGCGGGCGAGCGAGATCGACGCTGACGTTGTCATCAAAGCCACAAAAGTGGATGGGGTCTATGATGCTGATCCGAAAAAGCATCCTGATGCGAAAAAGTTCGCCGAACTGAATTATATCGAAGTGATCAACCGCCGGCTCGAAGTGATGGATAGCACGGCTATTACGCTTTGTATGGAAAATAAACTGCCCATCCTGGTGGTAAACCTGTGGGATCCACATGCTCTGCCAGCTGCCTTGAGAGGCGAGAGGGTCGGAACCCTGGTTCACGACTAGGATTTCCTGCCTGTCTTCTTTACAAGCGCAGCAGTCCAGCGGACAAGCGCAGCAGTCCTAAGGATGAGAGTCTCTCCTATTTCTTCAAATTCTCTCAGTAATCTCCTTCTCTGTAGCGTTTTTTGTCGTTTTAGGGTATCCTTAACCTTAAGATAACAGAGTGCCGCACGCATAGCTATACCGGAAATTTGAATACTAGTCTGCCCATTTTCCAAATTTCAAGAACTACTTAGACAAGCGGCATTCAGCACATTAGGAGGCTGTGGTGATAAAAGATATTCTCAAGGATGCCGAATCTCGCATGCATAGCGCTATTCAAGTCCTTCATGACGATCTTGCAGCTGTTCGTACCGGGCGAGCCAGCCCAAGTCTGGTGGAAAGACTGCCAATCGAATATTATGGAACGCCTACACCTCTCATGCAACTGGCTACCATCAGTGTACCGGAACCACGGACGTTGACGATCAAACCCTTTGACGGGACCACGCTCAAGGCAATTGAAAGAGCGATTCAGACCTCGGAACTGGGCTTGAACCCCAATAACGATGGCAAGGTGATTCACCTCAACCTGCCTCCGCTAAACGAAGAGCGCCGGCGTGACCTGGTCAAGCACGTGCATCATCGTCTGGAGGAAACGCGGGTGGCCATCCGTAATATCCGGCGCGATTCACATAACGATATGCGAGATTTCGAAAAGGAAAAATTGATCTCGGAAGACGAACTGAAACGTGGGGAGGAAGAGCTTCAAAAGCTGACCGATCGCTTTATCGAAGAGGTCGGCGAGCATGGTAAGAAAAAAGAAGCCGAGATCATGGAAGTGTAGTAACGACTTAATTCGTCACTACCGGATTGTTCATGTCAGATACC
>DATGYJ010000380.1:0-3171 GCA_035298105.1 Anaerolineales bacterium
GAATACGAAACGGGCTATGAAGTTTCAGTGGTGATCCCGACGCGGAACGAAGCGGGGAACATCGAGCCGTTGTTGATGCGGGTCCACCAGGCGATGAAAGGGGTGGCGACCGAAGTGGTGTTCGTGGACGACAGCACGGACGAGACCCCCGAAGTGATCAGCAAACTGCAGGACTGGTTTCCGCTGCGGATCACGCTGATCCACCGTCCGCCGGAGAGGCGGAAGAACGGGTTGGGGGGAGCCGTGGTGGAAGGCTTCCAGGCGGCACAAGGCACCTGGATGTGCGTGATGGATGCGGATCTACAGCATCCGCCCGAGATGCTGCCGCGGCTGCTGCATCAAGCCAAGAAGAGCGGCTCAGATATCGTCATGGGGAGCCGCTTGGCAGCGGGCGGGGATTCGAGCAGCCTGGGGTTCACCCGGAATGTGATCTCGCATGTGTTTGCGCTGACGACCCGGCTGGCGTTTCCACAGCGCTTGCGGCAGGTGACGGATCCGTTGACGGGGTTCTTTCTGACGAAGCGTGCGGCGTTGCAGGTGGACGAGTTGAAACCGGATGGGTTCAAGATCCTGTTGGAGATCCTGGTGTCGCATCCGGCGTTGAAAGTCTCGGAAGTGCCGATCCACTTTGGGCATCGGAATGCGGGGGAGAGCAAAGCCTCGGCCAAGGAGACGATCAAGTTCCTGCGCGGGTTGCTGCGTTTGCGATTGGCGGGGCAGCAGCACTTCCTGCGCTTCCTGCTGGTGGGCGTTTCGGGATTGGTGGTCAACAGCCTGGCGCTGGCAGCCTTCACCGAACTGGCGGGCATCCATTACCTGATTTCGGCCGCCCTGGCGACGCAAGCTTCAACCCTGTGGAACTTTGCAGGGACGGAATGGTGGGTATTTGGCAAGCGGGCCGCGGAGCGCTCGTTTTGGCAACGGCTGGTGAGCTTCCTGGTGATGAACAATGGGATGTTGTTGCTGCGCGGACCGCTGTTGAGCCTGCTGGTGAGCCGGATGGGGGTGAATTACCTGCTTGCGAATTTAGTCTCGCTGTTTGCGATGACCCTGCTGCGCTATTTTGTGGCAGACCAGTGGATCTGGAACAAAGACAAACCTGAAGAGAAAAGGAAAAAGACGATGAACGTGCTGAAGCAAAACACAACGAGCAAGGTAGAGCAGTTTGGCTATAGCTACAACTTGCACAACATTCTGAAGGTGGCTTCGATGTTTGAGTTGCCGGAGTTGGAGTATTTCCGGGTGCCGGCTCTGATCGAGGAGCCTGACATCCGCCTCCGCCTCGAGCGCCGACGTAGGGAGCGAAGACGAATAAGTCATGTCAATGTGAAGCGCGAAATCAAGAATCAACAGCGCTCGGGAAGTGAACGTCGTTATGATAAGAACATTGACTATGCCGAAGCGCTCGGTCGTTTCGGATTTCAGATATCAATTACTTACAAAAATTGTGTTGAAGTGGCCGTCTCACCCATTCTCCAGTTTTCCTTGCATGTTTTATATACAAATGTGATTGAACCCATCCTCCGCTGGACTCTTGTGAGAAAAGATTACGCCCTGGTCCATGCTGCGTGCGTTGCAGTGGATGGTCAGGCGGTTCTGATCACTGCCCAGACAGATACCGGGAAGACCTCCACCATTCTACGGGCGGTGGACAACTACGCCTGCTCCTTCCTCTCGGATGATATGACGATCGTCGGGCGGGATGGCAGTGTGATGAGTTTCCCCAAACCCCTGACCATCAGCAACCACACCCTGAGTGCGGTCAATGCCAATTCTTCCCTGACGTGGTGGGAGCGGATTGCACTGCAATTCCAGAGCCGTCTGCATTCCAAGTCGGGACGCAAAGTAGGACTGAACTTGAGCAAGTCCAAGCTGCCGGCTGCGACCATGAACACGATTGTGCAAATGATCGTTCCGCCTCCGAAATACATGGTCCATCGCCTCATCCCGAAAGTTACCTATGCAAATGAGGCGAAGCTTTGCGGAGCCGTCATTATAGAGCGGGGACCGGAGTTTGAGGAATCTCTGCAACATGAGCAGGCAGTGGAGACGTTTGTGCGGAATGCGGAAGATGCCTATGGGTTCCCTCCCTATCCGATCCTGGCAAGTTCTTTGAGCAGTTGGGAAGATAAGGATCTTCACCCCTATGAGCAGGCGATTGTTGCTGAAGCGCTCAGAGGAATTCCCACCGTGCGCCTGCGTGATTCCAAGTTCAATTGGTGGCAGCGATTGCCCCTGATTAATCAGAAGTCTCTCGAGACGCGAATCCCATTGGCTGCGGCGGATGACTAATACCTTGAGATGATCTCCAGACGCCTTCACTTCAATCCAAACTGGAAGAGCGGCATGGCAGGGTTGCTGGCAGATCGCCTGCTACAGATATTGCCGCTGATCCTGGGGATTATTCTAATAATTTTGGGTGTTACCTTGTCTATACCAAAACCGTCTAGTATAAGAACCTTCTCCGTCAATCCCCTTTCAACGACCTCATCTCAGCCCATAACTGACGCCCCAGACGACCCCATTCCAGTCCTGGCGTATTACTATATCTGGTTCGATGCGCAATCCTGGGACCGCGCGAAAAAGGATTACCCATTGCTGGGTCGCTATAGCAGCGATGACGCCGATGTAATGCGCCAGCACATTCGATGGGCAAAGCAGGCCGGGATCGATGGTTTCATTGTGAGTTGGAAGAGCACCGATAAGCTTAACCGTCGCCTCAGTCAGTTGATTGAGATTGCCAATCAGGAAAAGTTCAAACTGGCTGTCATCTACGAAGGTCTTGACTTTCAGCGTAATCCTATTCCGATCGAGCAGGTCGATGCCGATTTGAAATACTTTATCGATCACTATGCAGATCGTTCAGTCTTTGATCTTTTCGAGAAACCAATGGTGATCTGGTCCGGTACCTGGCAATTCTCCCCAGAAGAGATCCAAAGCGTGGTTCAGGACAAAAGAGGAAGTATCTTTATTCTCGCGTCCGAAAAGAATTTGAAAGGATATCAACGCCTGGCAAAATTAGTAGATGGAGATGCATATTACTGGTCTTCCGTGAACCCGGATACTTATTCTGATTATCCAGGAAAGTTGAAGGAAGTCTACGAGGATTCGCATCCACGGGAAAGCATGAGCCAGGAGGGCTACAGCGCCCAAGGATCGCCCGGAGGAAAC
>DATGYJ010000381.1:0-8069 GCA_035298105.1 Anaerolineales bacterium
ATTCGCCTGTGTAGTTAATCCCTGCATCTTCGTTTCATAGTAGTGGTATTATCACCCCATGACTACCGTCACGGCTGAAGCCCGGCCTAATATCGCCTTCATTAAATAGACAACCGCAATACTCTATTGAACTAACGGCACGAATAATTTTGGGGCACAAGGCTTTAGCAGATAGACTTCTTGCTCGATCGTTTTCCTAATATATTGCAAAAGAACGACAATTACAGGAAGGTCGAAGCCCCCTTTCTGAGGCGTTCGGACACCCTCTTCTCTTTTCAATCATAGCTTGAAACGTGTAAAGGTCTAGCAGGCTGAATACCTGCCAGACCTCTATCCTAGCACTACAAATCTGTATCTTTTATGTTCTGGACATTTTCTCCAGCAGAGAGTTCACTAACGGACATCTTTCTCAGCGCGAATGGTCACACCCAGGGTGCCAAACGCAGCTGCATCCGAGTGCTGGGGGGCGCCGTTGAACACATCCTCTCCCCAGAGGACATCCACTTTTTTGAATCCGGCTGCTAAGACCTTCTGTTCCAATTCAGATTTGAGTAGCCCGCCAGCAATGCAGCCCGTCCATAATGTGACATCACTCTTGGCACCCTCGGGCACAGGTTTCTGGAGGGCAATGTCAGCGATCTGAAGGCGGCCGCCCGGTTTGAGAACGCGGTACATCTCTCGAAGCGCCACCTCTTTGTCGGGCACCAGGTTCAGCACACCATTCGAGATGACCACGTCTGCCCAATCATCCGCGATGAGTAAAGACTCGAGATACCCCTCGCGAAACTCCACATGGGTCATTCCGGATTCGAAGGCGTTGCGCTTTGCTTTCGAGACCATCTCCGGCGTCATGTCCACGCCGACCACGCGCCCGGTGGGCCCGACCATTCGGGCGGCGATCAGGCTGTCCGCGCCCGCGCCGCTGCCGCAGTCTACGACATACTCACCTGCCTTGAGTTCTCCCAGGCTAAAGGGATTACCCGTCCCGGCCATTGACTCGATCGCACTGGACGGAATCCGGGCAAGCCACTCCTCGCGATAGCCCAGCATATGTGCGAGTTTCCGGCCGGTATAGAAGTGAAAGCCGCGCTCGGGTTCGTTCGCGACGGCTGAGTATTCCTCCTGGATAGAACTGCGCAGTTTCTGGAGGTCAAGGTTTAATCCCTGGATTGCTGAATTATTCATAAGATAATTTTCCTTTCTGTAAATTGATTTCTCGCGACTTGAAGTGTTAGCTCAATGACTTGAGAGCGTTATAGGACAAAACGGTGCCGACCAGCAGGATCACTGCATCCAAATAGATCAATCCCAAATGTCCCAGCGTACCAATACCATACACAAAATGCAGCGGCAGTGCTATAGCGACGCCGATCACCGGCGTGAGGAAGGCAGTCCACAGCGCCCATTTCTGGCCAGTGCGGATGCCAAACCAAGCCAGCGCGATGACAGCCACACCTAAGGCGATGATGAAAGCCGAGAGGGCAACCTGCAAATGACTGATGTAATTGTACAGAGCAGGGCTAAATCCCTGGATTTGCTCTGGAGTTCCACCCACGTGATGGGGGGTCAGGCCCAATTCGATGAAACCACTAAAATTACGAATCAGAAACATAATTCCGTAGCCGACCAGGCCGACTCCAGCCAGTGCCACTACCTTTGCTCCCAGGTCTGCAGAACCAGTTCTCACTCGCGGCGAAACTTGTGATTGAGTTGCCATAAAATTTTCTCCTTTGGCAGATGATTTTCGGACAGCATAACCGCTCCATCTCCCAAAAATCTTCTCCGCGTCTTACCTGACCTTCCCTGTAACAAAAGCAGCCCGGATTTGAATCCGGGCTGCTTTGTCTTTAATAACCTATTGAAGCAGATGAAAACAGAATCAATTTGCGTTCAAACGCCTCAGGATCAAGCTAGCTTCGGCAGCCTCGCTCTTTGCCAGCTTCGCGTCACCGGGCGCTTTGCGTTTCCGCCGGATCTCAGACATGGCTGTAAGACAACGAGCCGTTTCATATTCATTGTCGATCTCCTGGAAGGCTTGGCTGGCTTCCTCATAACAAGCCAGTGCGGTCTCGAGATCACCCTGTGCATGTGCCAGTTCACCGCGCGACTGGCGAGCCATGGCGACCCAAGCTCGACTTTGATATTCTCCAGCAGCCTCTTCCAACTGCCTGCAAAATTCCTCTGCCTGGAAAAGCGCACCCTTTGCAAGATAAACACTGACCGCAACCGGGTAGAGCAAGGCATGGCAAGTCGCACAGTGACCGTGACGCTCGCTCATCGCCAGGCCCAATGCGAGATAGCGACTGGCGGAATCAATTTCACCTTCGAGGCGTCTGTTGTGCGTCATAGACGCATATAGGCGCGTCAAGCAGTGGGCGCGCATGCCTGCCCGTTCGGCTACGACTACACCTTCTTCCAACACGCTCATCGCCTCCTCGAACTGGCCGCGGGCGGTGAGCAGGGTTCCCAGTCGCTGCAAAGCCAGCGCCTCTCCCGAGGCAGCACTGATCTCGCGGTAGAGTGTGATCGCCTCGCGCAGCATCGCTTCGGACTCGGACCAATGACCCGTTTGAAATTCCAAGGCTCCATTGAAACACTGACAAAGCGCAATGGCGCGCGGCGCACTCATGCGTTGCGCCTGTGCCAGCGTCGTGGATACCGCCTGCCTGATCTCCGCGTAACCCTTATCACCATACAGGTGATACTCCCATAGTCAGAGATGAACATCGAACGCACCCGCGACGTCCAGGGCCGTCCCCGCGAGCACGGTTCGCTGTTCCTCAAAAGCCAGTCCCTTTTGCCATTCGCCCAGGGAATGACAGGCAAGTGCCAGCATCTCGAAAGCATGTGCGACATACTCGGGTTTATCGATGTGCTCTGCAATTCTCAGACTTTCCTGAGCGGCATCTAAGGCTGCCTGATACTCGCCTTTATGCCAGTGAAGCTGGGATAAACTGTACATGAAGTCTGCGGTTTCGGGAGAGTCTGTCTGTTCGTTGATTTCCGGAAGCGCCATGTCCAAATGCGTTTCTGCCAGCTCCGTATTTCCGACTGTCAGAAGCGCTTTGATCGCTAGCAAATGCAGACGGACACGGTCGCGAGGCGCAGAGACCCATCCATCCGCCGCGGGCAGCGCGATGGCGCGCTCCAGGTATTCCACCGCGCGCGGCGTATTTGCCAGGATCGTATTCCACCTTCCCAGGCATTCCAGGATCATCCAACGACGCGCCGGGTCCGTCAGCACGAGGGCATCCATCAGTCCCAACGCCTGCTCGAAGTGCCCGACCGCCACCTCCAGGGCATAGAGGCTGGCAGCTTTCTGTCCGGCCTGGATGAGATAGTCGAGCGCGTGATCGCGACGGTCGCTCAAATTGAAGTGATATGCCAAATCCTCGATGTAGGGAGTGAGTCCGTTGGGTCGCAATGCAAACGACGCCTCAATGGCTTCACCCGCCCGGCTGTGAAGCCTTGCCCGCCGCGCTCGGCTGAGGGAATTGTAGAGCGCACGGCGAATGAGCCCATGATGGAAACGATAACCCACATCTGTCTCTTCCAAAAGATGAGCTGCCAGTGCAGCATCGAGCGCATCCAGCAGATCCCCATCTGGCAGGCCGGTCAGTAGGTGCAAGAGCTCGAAATCGAATTCGCGCCCCAGGACCGCGGCTGAAGTTAATACAGACTCGACGGCCGCCCCCAGGCGAGTTACTCTTTCTCGTAGCAAACCTTCCAGGTCCGTTGGGGCACGCAAGTCCGCTTCGGGCTTGAGGATCCATCCATCCTCTCTTTCCTCCAATCGATCGGACTTAAGCAGGGAACGGGTAATCTCCTGGATGAAAAAGGGATTGCCCTCCGCGATCTCATGGAGCGCCTCGACGAGGGCAGGCGCGGCGGCTCTACCCAACATATGGTCCACAATCCTGGCAGAGGCTTTCTTCGATAGGGGATGTAGATTCACTGTCTCGCTCAGACGTTCACGATAGAGAGCATTCAGAAGCGAGCCGAACGGAGCCGTCACGAGGGAGGCTGCATCTGTACGATACGTGGCAAACAAGACCACAGGGAATTCGTGTGTGTGGCGGACGAGGTAATGGAACAAGTGCAGGCTGGCTTCCTCCGCGGCATGAAGATCATCCACCAACAACAGGACGGGTGCCTCCACAGCTAGGTCGGTAAGAAACCTGGCAGTCGCGCTAAAAAGCGCTTGTTGGTTTTGTTCCATATCTCCTGAACTATTCTTAAAGTACAGGATCGGGTTCTCGCTCGCAGGCCGTCCCTGCCCAGCCAGGAAGCGATCGAACGCCTCCACGAATGGCTGATAAGGCAGCTGACCCTCCTGCTCATGCGCTGCGCCGAGGAGGATTTTCATCCCGGCGCCCATCGCCCCACACAAGATTTCGCCGGCCAGCAAGGTCTTCCCAACCCCTGTATCGCCGGCGATCAGGATCGTCTGTCCACGGCCTTGTTGCGCCGATTCCAACCAAAAACGCAATGTCTCGAACTCGGCCTTGCGGCCCACCAGGAAGGGACTAGGTTGGAGTCCGACAGACGCAGAGCTACTTTGTGCCCTGACCGCGGGCTGATTACTAGGCGATGAAAGAAGTTGTCCATTGAGGATTTGGGTGTAGAGTGCCGAGGTTTCGGGTTCCGGCGCGAGATCCAGTTTCGAAGCCAGCACCTGCACACAAATTTGATACTGCCGCAGCGCGTCATGGCGTCGATTGGTCAACGCGTAGGCACGCATCAACTCCCGATGAGCGGGCTCATCCGCCGGATCCTGCGCGAGTAGAGGGGAGAGGAGCGGAAACATGCGATCATATTGACGGGCATCCCGATAGAGATCTGCCAGCGCAAGGCTCGCTTCTCGATATTGGCGGCGTAAGGCTTCACGCAGTGTAATCGTCCACTCGGCGTAGAGATCGTCAGGCAAGAGATCGCCTTGATAAAGTGCGATCGCTTGCCCCAGCGACGCGATCCGTTCGCTTTGACTTTTGGGTAACTCTGAGCATAAATGCTCGAACCCAAGCGCATCCACCCCAATGGATTCATCGAGGGAAAGGACTCCGTCTTGGAATTGGAAAATCTGGTCCGCCGAATTTTCCCCCAGGGACTTGTTCAGCGTTTGCCGAAGTTCGTGAAGAGTACGATATAAGTTATTCGCCCCCGAATTGAGATCACTATCGGGCCAAAAGAGTTCAAGCGCCTGATCCTTGAGCAGGCGCTTTTGGAGAGCAAGATATTTCAGGAGCGCGGCAGCTTTCCGCCTCGGCCAATCTGCCGCGCGTAAGACCTGTCCCTCCCGGACAATTTCAAAACGCCCAAGCAAATAAATCTGGATCGAGGAATTAGGTAAGCTCATGCCAACAGGAGGAGACTCGACAAAATCACCTTTCTCAGCACTTATCTCTCTAAAGACAACAGGATGCCGCCGGAATATACCTATCTGACCTCCCAAGAATCTTACTTCTACCCCTGTGGATCGATCCAAGGAATTTGCTCAAGGATTTGCCTTCAAGTGATATTCTCTATTTTGCAATCGGCAATGGTATCATCGCTCCATGAGCACAGCCACGGCCCAAGCGAATCCGAATATCGCCTTCATCAAATAGACGACCGCAATACTCGATTGAACTAACCGCAAGGTTTGTTTTGAGACCGGAACTATCCATAGCCGACAGGCGTTCATCGCATGCCACTTGCTCAAAATGGGTAGCTTGAAATGCAATAGGCAGGTTATACAGACTATTCTATACGGGAAAAATCCATAGCGGGAATCTTTAATTCTTGAAGGTCCTAATTTCACTTTTAGCCGCGTATAGTACTTGAATTCACAAGCTTCGCGCCGTATAATGAATATAGACAAAGAACTTTCCGGAAATATCTAAAACAGAGACTCCAAGAGCTGATCGTGGTTGTTTCTCCGTAGCATCAATATCTTGGTAACTATCAAAACGAAACCTGTTCAATGGGTTTCGTTTTCTTTTCCTTTCGAACGCAGGATATGGCAAAGGAAATCATGTACAAGCGGCGCAAGTCGCAGAGGAGGTTGCCTGAGATGTTTATCAACATTATTCACTTTCCGCCGATCAAGCCGGACAAAGATGCCGCGTTTCGTGAATGGTTTGCCTGGTCCAACGAGGAGTACGCCAAACATAAGGGCTTTATCAGCCGTAAACTCTTGCGACCGCGTGAAGGCGGCAATTATGTGGGTCTCGTCGAGCATGAGAGTTACGAGACGTTCATGGCAATGCACACCAGTTCCACACAGGCAGAAGCGAATCAACGTGTGAAGCCGCTTTTCGATGGAGGTCCCACGCCTGACTTTCTCGATGTGGTGATGGAATGACAGCAAATGGGATCTCTGTTCAAGATGTACCCATGAAGGAATTAGCAGATGTACGCAGTTTGAAAGTAGCGCTGGGGGCGTACATTATTGTTCTCGCCTTGAAGCTCATCGTGTACTTTATGAGCGGTGTGATGGCCCTGCTGGCCGAAGCGCTGCACACCCTGAGCGATATCTTCGTCACAGGTTTTCTCCTGTTTGCCGCTTATTACTCCCGTAAATCAGCCGATCAGGAGCACATGTTCGGCTATGGCCGGGCGCAGAACATCGCGGCACTGGTGGCCGCCACCCTGTTCATCTCTTTCACCAGTTATAAACTCTATGAAGAGGCAATTCCACGCCTCTTTACATCCGGTGAAACTGCTTATCAAAACCTATGGCTGGCAATTGGTGTCATCGCAGTTTCGATCGTGATTGCCGCGGTGCCGCTCATTCAACTTTACGTGCAAAAGACACGCGGAGCCGCAGCAAAGGCACAATTCACGGAGTCGATCAATGACGAGTTGGGCTTGGTCGCCGCCTTGATCGGTACGCTGTTTATCCTATGGGACAAGCCTATCGCCGATCCCATTGCGTCCATCGCTGTCGCCACAATCATCGCCTACAATGGCTTTAAACTGTTCAAAGAGAACTGGAGTCTCCTGCTGGGTCGTTCACCCGGGACGGAATACCTGGAACGGATCAAGGCGACAGCTTTATCTGTATCGGGTGTGCTAGGTGTTCATGACTTACGGGCCGAGTATATCGGGCCGGATGTTGTCCACGCGGGGTTACATATCGAGGTCACGCGCGGCACGCCGATTGAGGATGCCGATCAAATTTCCCAGGAGGTGCAGAAGCGAATTCACGCGGACATGGACGCAGGATTCTGTGTCATTCATGTGGATCCTGCCACTCAAAGTTAATAGAAAAAACGACACGAAATCAAAAACTCTGACTACTGATCTGGAACTTGATATAAGGAAATAAATCATGCCCCCCCATTGTGATTCCCTGGACGGCCCGGTTGTGACCGCTGCCAAAAAGGCGCTGGAGGCCGAGAACGTCAATCTCATTCTGCCTTATGTCCCAAAGGTGGGTGAGGCTGAGATTATCCGTGTCTTCGAAAAGGTGATGAAAATCCGCGCCGATGAGGCTGTGCGCGAGATCGCTGACCTCTACTTCTTCGAGACCGTTGTCCGCATTCACCGAATGGGTGAAGGCGCGTCTTATACCGGCCTGAAAGCCGCAGGTCTCAGTGAAGGACCGGTCATTCCCATAGCCGAGGAGGCAATTGAGAGCGGCTCGCCTGATGAACTAATCAACGTACTATCCGATATGCTTCGAGAGGAGACAACCCACCGGTTCCACCACATGCTGCACCTGAAGGAGCACGCGACTGAAAGCGTGGATGATGCCAGAGAATATGTGGAAGCTATGCTTGGCCTGCAAGTATGGTCGCACTCGATTTATGAACGCATCCATGGTGAAGCCCATCTCGCCCACGTGCATGCTTAACTGTAAAATTCAATACTACTGAGTTTTTCCTCTCGCACAATTACCCACGGGTTCGGCTGGTATTCATTCCAAAGTGCTATCCAGTCGGATAAATTTGCGCGTCTGGATAGTGGTGGTATCATCACCCTATGACCACAGCCACCGCCCAAGCCTGCGCGAATATCGCGTTCACTAAGTGTTCAACAGCAATACACTATTGAACTAACGGCAAGAGTTGTTTTGAGACTGGATT
>DATGYJ010000382.1:0-4905 GCA_035298105.1 Anaerolineales bacterium
GATGGCGGAACACACGAGTGATCTCGACCACGACCGTCTTGGTCATTTTGTTGCTGGTTACGACACCAGTTATGCGACGACGATTGTTCATGCTTCACCTTCTGTCTTTACTTCAGCCTGCGTCTGCTGACTCGCTTGCTCATGCAAAATGGTCTGCATTCGGGCGATCTCGCGGCGCAAAATGCGCAAGCGGCTGCTGTCCGTGAGCTGGCCCGTCACTTGTTGGAAACGAAGTTTCATAAGTTCTTCATGGGCATCGGCCAGCTTTGTTTCAATCTCGCCTGATTTCAGGTTGCGCAGATCACTGGTTTTCGTGGACTTCATGCCTGCTCTCCTGCATCATGGCGTGCTACGATCTTGGTTTTGATCGAGAACTTATATTGGGCATTCTTGAGCGCCTGGACGGCCGTTGCCGAATCCAAACCACCTACTTCAAACATGATGCGACCCGGTTTGACCACTGCCACATAGTATTCAACATTACCTTTACCGGAACCCATACGAGTTTCGGGTGGCTTATGCGTATACGGCTTGGCTGGAAAAATACGGATCCAAACCTTACCGCGCCGCTTCATCTCCCGGACGATGGTTCTGCGGGCTGCTTCGATCTGCCGAGCGGTTACCCAGCCGGGTTCCAATGCCTGCAAACCGTATTCACCGAAGCTCACGTCCGCCCCGCGCAGAGCTTTACCTCTCATGCGACCGCGCATTTGTTTGCGCCACTTTACACGTTTTGGCATCAACATAACTAGTACCTCATCAAGAGACAACTTTGGTATACGCTATTCGCTCACGTATACGCCTTCAGTTGCCTCCGCTTTTTCTTCAGTTTCAGGCACAGCTTCACCTTTGTAAACCCAAACTTTCACACCAAGCTGACCATAAGTTGTGCTGGCTTCAGTTTTTGCAAAATCCACATTTGCACGCAAGGTTTGTAGGGGGACACGTCCATCACGCAGCCACACATCGCGTGACATCTCTGCGCCGCCCAGGCGGCCGCCGACCATGATCTTGATCCCCTGTGCACCCTGGCGCATTGCCTGCTGGATCGCCCGCTTCATGGCACGACGATAAGCAATCCGTCGTTCCAGTTGATCAGCAACATTGCGCGCCACTAAGGTCGCGTCAGTATCAGGTGAACTAATTTCCTTGATATCAAGGTCTACTTTCTTGCCAACCAGCGCTTCCAGTGCATGGCGAATCTTCTTCACACCTTCGCCTTTGCGACCGATTAAAATGCCAGGCTTTGCCGTATGAATGGCAATGCGGATCTTCCCCGGATAACGCTCTACCTCGACACGGGAAACCCCTGCCTTGCCATTCTTGATCGTATCAGGCAATTCCTTGCGAAGCTTATGCACCTGAGCGCTTTTTGCAGCCCCACCTTTGGATTCAATTCCGAGTAACAGGCTGCGAATAGCAAAATCCTGATGCAATTGCTCACGATACTGCGAACCTTCAGCAAACCAGCGCCCCTGCCAACCTTGATTGATGCCAAGGCGCATACCAATTGGATGAACTTTACGACCCATAATTTCTCCTTACCTTCTGCCTTACGCCCCGCGCTCACGCAAGACGACAGTAACATGGGAATTCCGGCGAAGTATCGGCTTGAAACGACCGCGCGCCCCAAATCGGCGCCACTTGCGAGTGGGGGCTTCGTCAGCAAAGATCTTTGCAATGAATAATTCATCGCGGCTGACGCCAAAATTCTCCTCAGCATTTGCTACCGCAGACACAAGCAATTTGCGCACTGGCAACGCGGCAGCCTTCGGAACGAATCTCAGCATTTCCAAAGCCTCGTTTGCATCCTTGCCTCGCACCAGATCAACTACCAGACGGACCTTCTGGGCAGACATCGGGAGAAAACGTAAATGTGCTTGAATATCAGGCATCGTTTATTCTCCTTCGCCTACGCTGAGGCAGCTTTCTCAGCTGCCATATGACCGCGGAAAGTGCGTGTCGGGGCAAATTCACCCAATCGATGTCCAACCATATTTTCGGTAATATAGATCGGGACATGCCGGCGTCCATCATGCACGGCGATCGTGTGACCAACCATCTGAGGGAAGATCACGCTGGCACGACTCCAGGTGCGCAGCACTTTCTTCTCGCCTTTCTGGTTCATCGCTTCAATTCTCTTCAAAAGCTTTGGCTCGATAAACGGGCCCTTTTTCAATGATCTTGACATATCGTACCTCTATCCATTAGCGGTTCGTCTTGCTGCGACGACGCACAATATACTGGTCAGTTTTCTTGTTGCGGCGCGTCTTATAACCGAGAGTAGGCTTGCCCCAGGGGCTTTTCGGACCGGCCAGACCGATGGGCTGGCGCCCTTCACCACCACCATGTGGATGGTCACGAGGACTCATTGCTGAGCCACGCACGGCCGGGCGAATGCCTTTATGGCGGCTGCGACCTGCCTTGCCAAGTTTGACATTCCCATGATCCAGATTTCCGACCTGACCCACAGTCGCGTAACATACTTGGCGGATCAGGCGAACTTCCCCTGAGGGCATACGCACTTGCGCAAAATCACCTTCTTTTGCGAGCAACTGCGCGGCCCCGCCAGCAGAACGAACCAATTGTCCACCGCGTCCTTCTCTGAATTCAATATTATGGATCAGCGTACCGACCGGAATATTGGAAATCGGCAGCGAATTCCCCGAACGGATCTCGGCCCCCGCCCCAGCCATGACGGTATCGCCAACTTTTAGATCTGTCGGTGCGATGATGTAACGCTTCTCTCCATCGGCGTAGGTCAATAGAGCCAGGCGGGCCGTTCGATTCGGGTCATATTCAATCGCTGCCACTTTCGCGGGGATATCCCGCTTATTGCGCTTGAAATCTACAACCCGGATAAAACGACGATGCCCACCACCACGATGGCGAACAGTGACGCGTCCATAAGAATTGCGACCACCACTCTTGCGCAATGGCACCAGGAGAGCACGCTCCGGCGTGGACTTGGTAATTTCTTCAAAGGTATCACCGGTCATCCCGCGGGTGCCCGGTGTGACCGGTTTGTATTTTTTGACTGCCATTACTGCACCCCTTCAAAGATTTGAAGTGTTTGTCCCTCAGCCAGTGTGACCACGGCCTTTTTGTAACCGGACTTGCGAATGAGCAGGCGCCGGCTGCGAATGCGGCGGCCGCGTTTGGCAGGGACATTGATAACATTTACACGCACAACATTTACATCGTAGAGCGTCTCGATCGCGTCCTTGACCTGTGTGCGCGTGGCGGCATCCGCAACGATAAATGAATATTGATTTAATTTGCCAGATTGATAACTGGATTTTTCAGTGACCAATGGACGGCGAAGGACATCATAAATAGTAGGCATCTTCTTCTCCTATCCTAAATTTGCCACCAGGGCATCCAAAGCCTTCACCGGCAAAATCAACTTGTCATAACCGAACAGATCACGGATGTTCAAATAACCTGCCAGCAAAACCTTCGTATCGCTAAGGTTATTGGCAGTTCGCGTGACGAGTTCATAGGCCTGATCTTTTTCCGCCAGGAGGACCAGGGCGGTTGACTGCCCAATCAGCTTGGTCAGCACTTCAACCATGACACGCGTCTTGGCTTCAGAAAAAGTAAACTCATCCACTACCACTACACCGGCTTCAGCCGCTTTGGCGGATAAGGCAGAACGAAGCGCGGCCTGACGCATTTTCTTAGGCATGCGCTGTTCATAGCTGCGAGGGTGCGGAGTATGAATGCGTCCACCCCCTACCCATTGGGCCGCACGGCGAGATCCCTGGCGGGCACGACCCGTGCCTTTTTGCTTCCACGGCTTTGCACCACCGCCGGCTACCTCACTGCGGACCTTTGTCTCATGCGTGCCAAGGCGCGCGTTTGCCATCTGACGGACATAAGCCTGGTGCATCAAATCTACATTGATTGGGGCCTCGAAGATCGCCGCAGGAAGTTCAACCTCGCGAAGCTTCTCACCCGCTATATTCAGAACATCTACTTTCATAGTTACCTTGCTCCGATTTCTCCACGCCGGACTCGGCGTCACTGCTTTCGAGCCTCTTTGATTACGACCAGGCCGCCTTTGCCGCCAGGTACTGCACCATGAACACCAAGGAGATTGCGTTCAGTATCCACCAATACCACCTTCAAAGCCTGAACAGTAACGCGGTCACTGCCCATGTGTCCGGCGCCACGTGAGTTCTTGAATACACGGCCAGGCGTGGTACCTGAGGAGCGTGAACCAGGTGCACGATGGCGATCAGACTGACCATGGGTCTTTTTACCGCCTTTGAAATGGTAACGCTTGACAGCACCGGCAAAGCCCTTGCCCTTGCTTGTACCAACGACATCGACATGTTCACCGACTGCAAAGATATCGACTGTCAATTTATCGCCCACGCTGGCAGCTTCTTTTGATCGAAATTCGCGCAAAAAACGCATGGGGGGTAAACCGTTAGCTTTCAAATGTCCCAATTCACCGGCTGCCAATTTCTTAGGGTGAAGCTCGCTGTAGCCAAGTTGGATCGCCACATACCCATCACGTTCTTGATTGCGTACCTGGGTAACGTAACATGGCCCAGCTTCGATGATCGTCACAGGATATGCAACGCCTTGCTCATCGAAGATCTGGGTCATGCCGATCTTCTTTCCAATAAGCCCTTTTAACATACTCTGTTTTCTCCTTCAAAGAAATTTAGCGAGACTGTCAGTCGGGGCTTCGACTGCATCATCTCCAGGCAACGCAGTAAACAGCCTGGCGGGACGCTCAGGGTTTTGTGCTCCCGAGCAGTACTGTTCTTGCGCTGTCGAAATTAGAGAGTAGAGCTAACGAACCAGTCTCTACTCTCCAGTAACGACCACTTAGATTTTTATTTCGATATCCACGCCCGCTGGCAAATTCAACCGCATCAACATATCGATTGT
>DATGYJ010000383.1:0-20198 GCA_035298105.1 Anaerolineales bacterium
TCCAGGACAACGAAATCCATCACGGTTGTTGTCCCGCCGAACGCCGCGGCTTTGTGACCGGTGTAATGGTCATCCGAGGAAACCGTGCCAAACATCGGCAGATCCAGATGCACGTGTGGATCAATCCCACCTGGCATGATGAATTTACCCGTCGCATCAATCACATCTGCGCTTGGGTGGTGCAGGCTTTTTCCAATAAGAGCGATTTTTTCATCTTCAATTAAAATATCCGCTTCGAAAGTCTCAGAGGCGGTGATGAGGGTACCATTCTTGATTAAGGTTGCCATTCTGTCATCCTTTTGCTCAGAGAGAGCGTAGCGGCTGGAGCCACTGATAAAAAGTGCGGTGCAGAGACTGTTGCGCTACGGGTTTAACTTTGCCGAACCGCGACACAATTTCTCATCCATCAAGGATTGAATTTGGGGTGTAAAACGATAGCCCAGCTCCTGCATTTTGAGCAAAGTGCGGCAGGCTTCTCTTCGCACAAATGGCGAGCTGTCAATTTTTATGGCCGTTGTTTTGAATGCTTTCTCGTTGCCATCATAAGCATAAGCCTGCAAGAAGGGTGCCCACTCAATTCGATCATTTGGACTGAGTTTTAATTGGCTTACTTTATCTCCAATTTGAACAATTTTCTCCCAATCGCCTTCCTGAAGCGCCAGTTCTGCCCGCTGATAGTAATAACACCATGTATGAGCTGGTTCCGGCCCAAAAATATATTCCGCCAGGCGGGGTGTGCTGACATCGACCAATATGTTCTGGACTTTTGAATATTGCCCAAGCAGAAGAATTTGATCCGAATCTCCATCTGAATACCTGGGCCATTGCGAATTGATGACATGAACGCATGCGTTTATGGCTGACTGGCTTATGACCAGCATGTTGCCGTAATCAATCTCTCCAACATGCGTTCGATAGCCATACGGTTTGTTCCCTCCCCCAAGTACATCCTTGGTTGTGTAATCCATTTGTGGAAGCGCAACCAGTTGATAGACAGCCGGAATTTGGTTCGTTTGTTCAGGGAAATAGATAAAGTTGGCAGGGCCGGCTACGGCGTCTACATCTTCAGCATAATCAACAGATGGATAGTTGACAACCAGAGTAGTTCCCGCTTTTATTCCTGGGGCTCGCCAGGCAACTTGTTGCCAGAACGCTGCAATCGTCTGCTCTTCGTGAAGGGCCTGCAATGAAACAACATAGTGAGTGAGCACGGCCAATAGTACGAGCGCACCTGCAACGGCAAATCGGATATTGCGCGAATTGATGAGAGCGATGATGCCAACTACTACCATGACGCTGGCCAGGGATGCCGGCAAAGCATAGTGCGAATAGCCTCCGAATGCTACATAACGATTCGCGATAATGACCGGCAAGACACCTCCAAAAACACCGGCCAGCCCAGCCCAGATCGCTTCTGACTGCCAACTCCCGCTCGAAAGTGCATGGGTATCGGTTGCGTTCTGCTCTTCCGTCTTCCCAATCCAGAAACTGACCCATACCAGGAGAATAACAGCAACTCCTGCAATCAGTAGGCCCATCGCAATATCGTACAGAGATATCTCAAACAAGCTCTGGAAGAGTGGCGCGGCCCATGCCAGGATTGCCACATTGACAACACTTTGAAAAAGCCGCACCAGCCACCATGCTCCGGTTAATAACGGAGAAGCAACCAGGTAACTGAGTTGTAGACCGATATCCGTAGCCGGGCGTTCATTGTGAAATAGGAACAATCTCCAGAATAGAAAGCCAAGCGGGATCAGGGCGGCAACTGCCCAGGCGCGGATTGCCATAATGCTTCTTTTGACGAACGAGAGCGTTTCCGAGTCGCGATTGACCAACAAAAATACACACAACAGTCTGAAGAACTCCATACCAAACGAAAAATCAACCAGCGCAAGATAAGCCCAGCCACTAAGAATGGAACCTATCCACACAAAGACTTTGGGGATCATTCGCGTTGTTCGGATCGCTTTCAGCGTCAAGGCAATGGAAAGCGCCTCCAGGAACGAGCTAAGAATTCTGGGCTGGTCTTCGAAACCTTCCATCCAGCGGAGGTAGCCTGGGTAGAGCACAAAGAAGAGCGCCATCAGTAAACTAGCCAGACGCTGGCGAGGCCATAGCTGGCGAAAAAGCCATAATGCTGCCAGACCACCGGCGAGGCGCCACAGAAACGAACTCATATGATACGGAAAAGGGTGTATACCAAATAATTGATAATAGGCTTCAAAAAGCGGACCCCGAGCCGGACGATCAATACTGAACATTTCCTGGTATATCCCCGGTCCCCCAATGAGGCGATCCATAGTGTAGTACCAATCATCGCGATAGATCGTTGCCTGGCTAAGATTGGGCAGATAGGTAACCCCAGCAATCACCAAAATCAGGACAATTTCCACCAGGGGAGTATGGCTGAATCTGCGCAAATTCGTCATGCAGATCTCTTTTTCGTTGTCATTTGCATTGGGCATCCGTCAATAAGGTTTTTGAATTTTACCAAACAAAAATTTCTGTAAATTGAGCTTTTCACACGCTTGTGGCTTTTTCACTGTCCAGCGCACCCCCATCCAATTCCTTTATCCCCAGCAACGCCATCAACACCTCTGGAGGAAGATCGGCTTCGGGCAAAGCTGTTTTGTAGAGCTGCTCATTCTCAGCCCGGTCACGCAGGGATCTCCATAGAACCTGCCGCTCATCAGTATTGACCACAAGGTCATTGAGTGTCTTTGCTTTGAGCAGATATTCACCGGTTGTATACAGAAACGTAATCCTCTTCCATTTCCCTGCAACAACCGGTTCTTTCAACCTCTCCAATCCCCCAACTTGAATTTTATAATATTCTTCCTTTGCCCGGGGATGATCAGCTTCATCTTTGAGCAATTCGCCGCGGGTAGTCAATTCATGCCCACGGACCGGCGAGATGAATTCGATCTGTCCGCCGCGCTCACCGAAAGCCGAGGGCTGGTAAAAAGCCAGGTAGTCCACGGCAACAACTTTCGGCGCCGTGCGAAGCGGGATGCGGTACCATCCCAAAAGCCGTGCGATCTCCAGATCACGCGGGGAAGGCAGGAAACAAACCAGGATCAATGATGTGGGTTGTAACATGCGAATAATTATACGTCAGCTTCCACTGTCCAGGGAGTCGTTGCGCTGAGTGCTCAGCGATCGAAGCGTGTCCGAAACACCCTTATTCTCCATCCCTTGATCAGGAATTGCTGATTGATTTTCAGGTGCATTTTCCGTATAGTATAGATAGCCAGTTCGATTGACCGGGAGGGTCCATCACATGAGCAAAATCCACACCGCGCCGGGAAACAGCCGCGTGCATGAGGACAGGCCATCCGCCGATCGGCCCTCTCAGTGGATTTTTAATCTCGTCGCCAGTTTCTACTTTACGGCAGTTTTCCTGCGCTCGATCCTTGTTTATAGGGACAGGCCCGAGCTGGGTCAAATATTGGGGATTCTATTGCTCTGGCTGCTTCTTGGGGTCACTCAGCCGCTGATCTCGCCTCGGTGGTCATATTACTTTCCATTCTATCTGACACTCCAGACGCTGCTGGTCTTCGTACTACTCAGCTCGAGCGATCTCTCGGACTTCTTTGCAGCGTTGCTCATCATTCTCAGCATGCAGGTGATGCTGCACCTCAGCCCCAGGGTCGGCGGTCTATGGATTGGACTATGCGCCCTGATCATGGTGCTGTTATTTGCAAGGGCTTATCAGGCTCAAGCAGTTGCTCTTTCGCTCATCTATACTGCCGGGAATGTTCTGCTGGGATCTTATGCCCTGGCAACCCGCCGTGCTCAAGCCGCACGCAATCATAACCAGGAATTAGCGCACGAAATCCAGGCAGCCAACCAGCAATTGCAAACCTATGTGGCGCAGCTGGAAGGAATGGCAGTCGCGCGTGAACGCAATCGCCTGGCGCGTGAACTGCACGATTCTGTCACTCAGACGGTTTTCAGCATGACACTCACCTCTCAATCAGCCGGGTTGTTGTTGAAACGCGATCCCGCCCGCGTCGGAGCACAATTGGAACACCTCAACAAACTGGCACAGAGCGCCCTCGCCGAAATTCAGGTACTGGTTTCAACACTCAAGCCTGAGAGAATAGCCCGGGGCGAGTTGGTGCCCGCCTTGCGTCAATATCTAACAGGCAGCCGCTTTCAGGAAGAACTATCGGTCTCCCTGGAAGTAGAGGGCGACCAGCCGTTAAAAGAACTGGAGGAGCAGAGTCTCTTCCGTATCGCTCAAGAGGCGCTGAACAACACGTTGAAGCACGCCCAGGTCCCCTGCGCGCAGGTACGCCTGCACCTGGTTGAGCCATTCTGGATGGAAATTGAAGACCAGGGACGCGGCTTCGATCTTCAGCAAACCCGGAGCGGCGGGGGGATTGGCTTGACTAGTATGGATGAACGCGCTGCCGAGATTGGGTGGGGCCTTCAGATTACTACCTCACCTGGCGCGGGCACGCGCATCCGGGTTGAGAAAAAGCGATCCGCAGAGAGGCAAGGATGACATGACAGAAAAAATCAAGGTCTTGATCGTGGACGATCATCAGGTCGTCCGGCAGGGACTGCGGACTTTTTTGGAATTACAGGAGGATATCCTGGTGATCGGCGAGGCCGAGGATGGAGTTGTAGCCATCGAAAGGGTCCACCAGCTGAGACCAGATATCGTCCTCATGGATCTGGTGATGCCGCGCTTGGATGGTATCTCAGCCACGCGGCAGATCATGGCGTCGGATATTCCCGTCAAAGTGATTGCACTGACCAGCTTTACCGAGAACGACAAGGTCTTCCCCGCCATCCAGGCAGGCGCCTCCAGTTACCTGTTGAAAGATGTCTCGCCCGAAGAACTGGTGGAGGCAATCCGGGCAGTTCAGCGCGGGGAAGCTCGCTTGCATTCCGCGATCGCCCGCAAGTTAATGGAACAGGTCGCTGCTCAAGCTGGCTCGACTTATGAAACCTACCCGGCAGAGGTCACGGAACGGGAACGCGATGTTATTCGGCTGATCGCGCGGGGCTGCAGCAACTATGAAATCGCTCAGGAACTGGTCATCAGCGAAAAGACCGTTAAGACGCACGTCAGCAATATTCTGGGCAAACTGCACCTGAAAGACCGCACACAGCTGGCGATCTATGCCATCAGGGCAGGGTTGGTCGAGCAAAACTAAACCTCGAGCGGGAGTTGTGCCTTGTCAAGTCCGATGGATGAATACGTAAGACCAATCAGGCCCAGCCGGATCGCTCTCATTGCGACCTATTTGATCTTCACTGCAGTGGTACTCCGCACACTGACCTATGGGGACATCCACCGGCTTTTGCCGTACTATCTGCCGCTGGAGTTGATTTACATCCTCCTCTTTACGACCTTGTTCTGGAAACCACATGTTCCGGCCTGGTCCTTGCACCTTTATTTTGCGCTCCAATCTACATTGGTCTGGATCATACTTTCCCTCTTTCCGGAATTCGATTTCATCATCGTACTCTTCCTGCTATTGAGCTACCAGGCCTCATTGTTTTTCGCCGGAAAGGTCCGCCGGATTTGGATCATCATTCTGGCTTTGCTGACCGGCGGGCCATTGATGTTGTGTTTAGGATTGTTGCGAGGGTTGGCGCTGTCTCTCACAACCATGGCGTCAGAGATCGTGATACTTTCCTATGTCATTGTGAGCCAGGAAACGGAGGCGGCTGAGCAGAAGAGTCAGGCCCTGCTGAATGAGTTACAGTCAACTCACAGGCAGCTGCAGTCCTACATGGCGCAAGTGGAAGAAATGGCGACTCTCGAAGAGCGCAATCGCCTGGCGCGTGAGCTGCATGATACGGTCAGCCAGCTGATCTTCACCATCTCGCTCACCAGCCGTTCGGCGCAAATCCTGCTCGAGAGAGAGCCGGCCCGCGTTGGGGAACAAATCAATTCCCTGCAGCATCTTAGTAGTACTGCTCTGAGTGAGCTTCGCTCGCTCATCACACAGTTGCGCCCCGAGCATTCCAACTCCCCAAAACAAATGACAATCGAATAGCGAGCGGAGAACCAGTACAGGATCAGTACAGGATTAGTACAGGATCACTAGAGGATCACCGAAGAGTCAGCGAGACTGGCAGGAAGCAAATAGGGATCAGAAAGATACGAGTTGCCGTGCAAAGGTGCGGGGTCTTGGACTTAACAACGTAGTGGCGACTTTAGTCGCTTTTTTCAAAAGTGCTCCCTGCGCCGTCCACCTGCGGCTCTTCGAGGCGGCGCAGGCATTCCCCTGTAATCGCCGCCGGGGCGCTTCGACTGCGAGACAGAAGAACACTGTCTCTCCGCTCAGCGCGAGGGCGGCGTGAGCGAGTGCGTGAATAAGGCCACTATCTAATAACGATAATTGGTTATATGCTGCAAGTCCTAGGGCGGAAGATATACGACTACATCCCTGGTCTGAGGAGAAAAATCGGGCTTCGTTTGCATCCTTATTTCAATCCTCCGCCAGATGCGCTCGCAGGCTCCAGCGCGTATATTGATGGCATGAACGATATCCGAGTTTTGATCGTCGATGATGTAGAAGAGGTGCGGCAGGATCTATCTACCCTGCTGTCCCTGGCTGGGGATATCGAAATCGTTGGCGAAGCGAGCAATGGCCTGGAGGCCATTCAGCTCGTTGAAACTCTCTGCCCACGCGTAGTCCTCATGGATCTGGAGATGCCGGTCATGGATGGTTATGCAGCAGCCTGCCAGATCAAGACCATCCTGCCAACCTGCCGCGTCATTGCTCTGACGCTCCATGGAGACAAGGCAGAACGGCAGAGGGCCACCCAGTCTGGGATAGACGAATTCATTGTCAAAGGTGCACCCCTGGAAACCCTGATGGAAGCTATTCGCAGTGCACCCACATTCGGGCAAATACCCAAAGGAGAAAAGAATGAACACTAAATCCCTATTAATAGCCAGCCTAACAGGCGGCCTGATCAGCACCCTCCTGGTCAATACACCGTTCGTCAACCTGATCAACCTATTGTTCTGTGCGGGCTTCTGGATTGGGCCGATCGTAGCGGTCTGGCTCTACCGGCGGCTCACTGGAACTCTGACGCTTGGTCAGGCAATTGTCATCGGCATGCTGGCCGGCGCCTGGCATGCGCTGATCGGCGTGGCGTTGAGCCCGCTCGACCTGGCCGGAGCAGGCAGCGTGCTGAACACATTGCAGCCGTTAGTGTCGGCCCAGGATCAGCCAGACCTGGAAACCGCCTTGACCGGAGTCGGCGGGATGCTGTTCAACTTAATTGGAATAGCCATCGATATCGCCTTCGGTTTCGTCGCAGGGCTGATTGCCGGAGCGTTCATCCGCACTGACCGTTTAGCTGCGAAGGTACAAGTCGATGGGCCAAAACCCACCGTCAATGCTTGAAAATCGAGGAAATTAAAATGAAAGCAAAACAAATCATCAAGATCAGCCTGTTGGCGGTTGGAGCGCTCGTGTTGATTGGGATTGGAACATTGGCGTGGACTTTTACCGCAGGTTTGCGCGAACCAGTTGCCGTGCGAATGCCGGATTATTGGCCAACGGACGGCTGGCTCACCAGCACGCCGGAGGAACAAGGTTTCGCTTCGGCGAAACTGGCGGAAGGAATACAGAATATCCGGGGAAGAGAGATCGACATCGACAGTCTGCTCATCATCCGCAACGGGTATGTAGTGCTGGATGCTCATTTTTACCCCTATGATGGGAAATTCCCTCACGACCTGGCATCGGTAACCAAGAGTGTGATGACTACCCTGATCGGCATTGCAGCCGACCAGGGTAAGCTCGACCTTGACGCCCCGATAGTGTCCTTCTTCCCAAATCGCACGATTGCCAATCTGGATGAGCGCAAGTCTCATCTCACGGTCAGGCATTTGGCCAGCATGGCCAACGGTATGGAGTCAGGCTGTCTGGAAGGAGATGCACCCACCATTGACGCGATGAGAGCCAACCCGGATTATGTGCAAGCCGCCCTGGATCGCCCGATGGTGGCAGAACCGGGGACGGAGTTCTGCTACGACAGCCCGGGCATGCACCTGCTCTCAGCCGTACTGCAGGAGGCAACTGGCATGACCGCTCTCGACTTCGCCCGGCAATACTTATTTGAACCGCTGGGCATCCGGGATGTGATCTGGGAAATCGATCCACAAGGATATAACCGTGGCTGGGGTGACGTGCACCTGCTACCGGAAGATGCGGCCAAGCTCGGGTATCTGTGGCTGCACCGGGGGCAGTGGGAAGGCAAACAGATCGTCTCCGAGTCCTGGGTTTTGGACTCGGTCAAGCCGCATAAGCTGTTTGTAGGGGATGATATCGCCTATGGCAACGGTTGGTGGATCTCATTGGGAGATTATTACGCTTCCGGCCGGGGTGGGCAGAAAATCCATGTGATCTCCACTCGCAACACGGTGGTCGTCACCACAGGGGCAGGTTTTGAGTACGATGACATCAATGAGTGGTTAATGCCGCTCCTGCTGCGTGCAAACAAACCGCTTCCTGCTAACCCGGAGGGTCGTACTGCACTCGCCGCAGCCCTGGCCAGTGTTGAGCAGGACGCAACTTCCCAGACCGCTGAATACATGCCGGAGGCCGCCGCGCAGATTTCTGGCAAGCTCTACAACTGTGAAAGCAGTCCCGCTGGCATCGAGACCGTTCGCATGGAGTTCACCGATCCAAAACAGGCCACGCTCTTTCTCAAGATGGACGGCACGGATATGGTCTTGCCAATCGGTCTGGATGGAAGCTTTCGCATCTCGCCTGAAGGAGCAGGGTTTCGCGGGTATTGGAAGGACGCCCGGACTTTCCAATTCGATGTTTTCAATATCGGAGTACTCACCCGCCAGGTGCTCCTCGATGGCGACCGTCTGGAGTTCAGCCTGCCGGAGGCCGGGTTGACGGTTCCCTGTCAGGCTCAGACTCAATAAATGTGCCATTACAATGAGCAGTCACCGTGGCGCCACTCGTAATGACGCGTTCTAAAGGAAATCAAACGATGAATAGCAAGATCAATCATCAAACGGATGTCTGTCATACCGGCAACATGCAAAGTCCTTCAAACCCGCTGACATTTCCGCTTGCGCCGCTAAGTAGTTTTGTGACTCACCTCGGACCGGTTGCTCGTGGGTCCCTGATGTTGCTCGTGCTGCTGCTGGTGGCAGTTCCTTCTCTTGCGATGCTCTTCCCCCGCACGGTCACACCCGCCAGCGCCTCAACAGACCAATTCTCCGGCGAGCGCGCCATGGTACACCTGCCAATAATTGCAAGTCAACCGCACCCACAAGGCTCACCTGCCCTGGCGCGCGTCAGAGATTACCTGGCCAGGCAGCTTACAGACATGGGTCTCGAGGTCCAGGTCCAACAGGCAGGCGGGCTGAAGAACGTGGTTGCCCGCCTGCCTGGCACAGATCCAACAGGCGCTATCATCATCTTCACCCACTACGACACAATATCCTATAGCCCCGGCGCGGGGGACAACAGCAGCGCGGTGGCTGCACTCCTGGAGATCATGCATAGCCTCGCCGCTGGCCCAGTGCCGCGTAACGATGTGATCGCACTTTTCCACGATGGTGAGGAGCCTGGCAGTTTCGCCGGGACCAGGGCCTTCATGCGCGAGCACCCCTGGATGAGTGATGTGCGCGTGGCGATCAGCATTGATGGAGCGGTCGCCGGGTTTATCTCGACCAATGAAGTCGGACCCCAGAACAATGGCTGGCTGGTGCATACCCTTGCTCAGGCTTATTCAGGCGGCACCTGGATGTCGATGAGCGGAGGTGGGATTTACAACAGCACTCCCTTCCGTGAGGCAGGCATTCCGGTGATTACGCTCGAAGACAATTATCCTTTCAGGCAAAAACATACTGGCGAGGATCTGCCTCAAATCATCAATCCCGGCACCGTCCAGCAAATGGGCGAGCAGACAGTCGCGATCGCACGCGAACTTGGAAACCTTGACCTCGCCCATCCCTGGGGCAGGCAGGAGACGTTCTTCTCTGTGCCTGTCATCGGGTTTATTCATTACCCGCAGGCCTGGAGTCTCCCACTGGCAATTACTACCGGTCTAGTTCTGGTACTGACCCTGGGAATGGCTCTGAGTAGCAGGTTCGTCTCGTGGCGCGGGCTGGCAGTGGCTTTCGGAACGACCCTGACCACGGCGATGCTATCCGTGATCGTCGTCGGGGCACTCCAGCCGCAGTTGCCTGGCCTGTTCGGCTGGAAGACGTCCCTCTGGCAGGAATGGCCGGAAGTAATCCCACCTTATGGAGGGCTGGCTGCAGGGGCGCTTGGGCTGCTCGTCCTGGGAATGGCAGTGGGAAGTTATCTCCTGGCCCGGCGCTGGAGCGCACAGGCAGATTTCTCCCTGATCGGGTTACTGCCATTCCTCCTTTCTGCAGTGGCGTTAGCGATCGCCGAACCTCGCGCAGCCTACGCCTTTATCTGGCCGGTGCTCATCAGCTCACTGGTTTGGATTGTGGCGGTCATTGCCCGCAGGCGACAAATGAAATGGTCAATGGACTTGGCTGCCACGTTGGCAGCGGCGCCGCTGGTCATAATGTTTACACCGTTCATGCCCGGCCTTATCATGAGCGATGGCATGAAGAGTCTCAACATCCTGGCTGGGATAGAAGTGCTACTGTTGGCGGTTATCTTTCCTGCCCTCGAAGGCTTGTTGGTCCGGGACACATCGGAGCTGAGCACATGAAATCTGAAACCGACGTGCAGCAGCGACTTGAGGCAGCTTGTGCGCTGGCAGAGGCTTCGTTGGAGGGAGCTTTTGGAGAGCGGCGCACCAACTGGATGAACCGGTTGGAAGCTGAACACGATAACTTTGCCAGCCTGCTCCAGGACTTATTGGAGCAAGGCGCCGCCGAGCCGGGCTTGCGCCTCACAAGCCTGTTGCAGGAATTGTGGTTCGAGGCCAAATACACGGCCGAGGGATTCGATTGGCTGAAACGTTTTCTTGGGCTTCCAGCCGCGCAGGCTCGTACAGGCTTACGCGCCTCGGGCTTGGATCTGGCTGGGGCGTATGCTTTGAACCTGGGCAATTACGAGGAAGCGCGCCGTTTGAAAGAAGAGGCGTTGGGTATTTTCAGAGAATGCGGCAAACCGGTAGAGATTGCATATACGCTGTTTCACCTGGGGCATCTGAGTGGTTTTGTTCAGGGCGATTACGCTGCCGCACGCGAGTTTTACGAGCAGGGACTGGATCTACTCCGTGAAGCCTGTTACAAGGAGGGGATCACCCACGGTATGGCGAACTTGGGCACGGCTTTCGCCGGCCTGGGTGCGGCGGCGCAGGCGGCTCCTCTCATCGCCGAAAGCCTGCGTTGCTATCGGGAGAGGGGATCCGTGTACAACCTGGGACTGTCTTTACGTAGAGCTGCTATAGTGGCAGCCGGATTGGGTCAGGCAGAGGCCGCGCTCCGGCTGGCAGCAGCCAGCGATCGGCAAAGATCGGCATTAGGAGTGTCAGAGCCGGAGGTCTTCTCGCAGGCCTATGCCTGTCTGCTGGAACCGGCCCGCCGCCAGCTTGACGAACAGAGCCAGTCCAGGCTGTGGGCAGAGGGAACCATGCTGTCCTTGGATCAGGCTGTAGACGTCGCTTTGCAAGTGCTATCTTGTCCATCCATACAGGCTGGCTGAGAGCCATATTCCCCTCTTCCAAATAAACAAAAAGGCTGGCGGTACTCGCCAGCCTGATGTTTTCAGCGAATGCTACTGTTTCGTTCCGCACTCGGCGCAGAACTTGGCACCTGCTTCCAATTTAGAGCCGCAGTTCGTGCAGAACTTCTCGGCCGCCAAAGGCTGGCCGCACTCCGGGCAGAATTTTCCACTGCTGACCTTTGCGCCACAATGCGGGCAGGAGGCCACAATTGTCTGTTTGAATTTCTCGGCGCTTACATAGTCCACTTGCGAAGCTTTCGTACGCGCATCGTTGATCGCGGCATCCACCTGAATGGAGGAATATTCTTCCTGAAGGTCAGGCGCACAGTCTTTGCATAAATTCCGTTCGGCATTCCAGCAGTCGCCATCCACCCAGTGACCGCAGCGCTTGCACTTATGGAAGTGCGGCTTGGCTTGTTCTATCGAGGCAGCGAAGGCGTTATCGTGTGCTTTCTCCCAGGCTGCCGAACGGACATTCCTGGCTGCACTGGCCGCATTGCCAAAGATCCCGCCAAAAAGATTGCTGGCGGCGTCGAGCGCGTTGGTCATGGTTCCCAGCGCAGAGGCCTGAAATTCCGTTTGATAGCCGTTGCCACACCGGTCACAAAAGAACTCGAATTGAAAACCTGTATCGGTGCTCAAATCATGATAATTGCGAGTGAATTGAATAAGCGCCATGGAAGCTCCTTTGACTGTTAAGATGTGAAATAATTCTAGCACTGATTGGGAGCCATCAAGCTGCGTTTACAAAGTTGAAAACAGCCCTTGTTCTACAAGTGGGTGTATGCGGTCCCCTTTTTCCGACTTGTATATCGCTTCTCATTCCTGTACAATAATTTTGGACTCATCTTTCCTAATGCGTCGGCCCGGGCTGGATCAGCCTAATGACAAAATCGCGAACGAGGAGAAAAAATGCCTGAGTCCATGTTCCACTCGAAAACGGGGGGACAAACCACCAGCCAATCTCTGACTGGGCAGGAAAATTTTCTGGTCGGTACAAAGCTATTTATTCCACCCATCCGTATCCATCAAGTGAATCGCCCTCACCTCATGGAGCGGGTGAACCTTGGGTTGGATAAAGCCCTTATCCTGGTGTCGGCCCCGGCGGGTTATGGCAAGACCACACTGATTAGCAGTTGGCTGCGCGAAATCGATCTTCCTTCAGCGTGGATTTCGCTGGATGAAAGTGATAATGATCTCCCTCACTTTTTGCAATACTTTATCGCCGCGCTTGAAAGGCTTTTCCCTGGCATTGGAGCCGATTTACTGAGTATGCTCCACTTGCAGCCGGCCCCAATTGATGGTCTCATGAGACTGTGGATCAACGAGATCAGCCAGCATGCAACTCCCTTCCTCCTCGTTCTGGATGATTTTCATACCATTCATTCCCAACCCATTTTGGAGATTGTCTCGTTTCTACTTGAGCACATACCGCCCCAAATGCACCTGGTGCTGATCTCAAGGACGGACCCACTGCTCCCTCTTTCACGGATACGCGTCCATAACCAGTTGGTAGAAATCCGGGCGGACCAGTTGCGCTTTACTCGAGATGAAATTGCTGTTTTTCTAAATGAAGTGATGGAATTGAGCTTAAGCGCTGACGATATCGCAACGCTGGAAGCAAGAACGGAAGGTTGGATTGCCGGTTTGCAGCTGGCAGCTCTTTCCATGCAGGGCAGCAAAGACACTCACAGTTTTATTGAGGCCTTCGCAGGCAGTCACCGCTACATCATGGACTATCTGGCTGAAGAAGTGCTCCTGCTTCAGCACGAGCATATACGTTTGTTTTTGTTAAAGACTTCCATCCTCGAACGTATGAGTGTTCCACTCTGCGAGGCGGTCATCAAATCGGATGGGACGGAATCTCTCAACTGCCAGGCAATTCTCGAATCCCTGGATGAACAGAATTTGTTCGTCGTTCGGCTGGATGATAAGAAATGCTGGTATCGCTACCATCATCTTTTCGCAGATGTATTGAACAGACATCTGGAGAAACAACTTCCCCATCTGCTCCATGAGCTGCATCAGCGGGCGTCCCACTGGTATGCGCAAAACGGCTTTATTCCTGAAGCTATTCATCATGCGCTGGCAGGAAGTGACCAGGATTTTGCAATTCAACTGATCGAACAAAATGGCTGTCTGCTCCTGATACGAGGTGAGCTAAGCACTCTCCCAAACTGGATCAAGGCGGTCGAGCTTCATACCCAGACCCGTCCCTGGATGTATATCTTCAAGGCCTGGTTATCTGTCCTTACGGGATATCCTGACCAAACCGAAGAAATGCTGCAAGCAGCAGAGAGCTTGATTTCACCTTCGCAACCATCAACGGAAGTCAAAGTTATGCAGGGTGCCATTGCGACTGCCCGAGCGTATCGATCGAATATGCAGAGAGAGGGATCCCGAGCCGCAAGTTTTGCCCGGCAGGCATTGGACTGTTTGCCTGATGTTGACCTTGTCTCTCGCAGTTTGCGCACTGTGGCTACCTCTCTTCTCGGGGACGCAAGTGCAATGAGCGGCAATCTGGAGGAGGCCTACCAGGCATATCTGGAAGCAAAGCGAACCGGTCAGGCAGCCGGCGATTTTCACCTGGTCATTGTTGCCAATTCCAACCTGGCCAATATATTGATCGAGCAGGGATTGCTCCATGAAGCCGCCGGGATTTATTCTGAAATCTTACAACTAACCACTCTTCCCGATGGTCAAAAGTCGGTGCTCGCCGGGAGAGTTTATGCGGAATTGAGCCAGTTATCCTACGAATGGAACCGGCTGGACATTGCCCTGCAGCAGGTTCACCAATGTATCTCGCTCTGCCAACACTGGGGAAATATAGATCTGCAGGCAATAGGTTTTGTGATGCTGGCACGGCTGGAATACGCTCAAGGGCGTCCTGAACGTGCGCTCGAAGCAATGCGTGTCGCCGAGAGATTGGCGAACGAGCATCATCTTCTGCCGCGCTATTCCATCTGGGTGAAGTGCACCTTAGCGCGCTTATGGCTTGCGCAGGGAAATTTCGAGAAAGCCTCTTCCTTGATCGGCGGCGGTATCACGACCAGCGACGAAATCCCTTATCTGCACGAACCGGAGTATTTGATCGTGCTGCGTTTGCTCTTGACTCAGGGAGAGTATGATTCCGCCCTCTCACTGGCCCAGCGTTTGCTTCTACAAGCACAGGCCGCGCAGCGAATGGGACGCGTCATTGAGGTCCTGGTCCTTCAAGCGCTCATCTTCGAAGCCAAGCGGGAAATAGATCAGGCGTTGATCATCCTGAAGAGAGCGCTCTCCCTGGCGCGGTCTCAGGGGTACATGCGCATCTTTCTGGATGAAGCTGAACCGATGGTCAGGCTGCTGCATCTGGCTAAATCCAAGCAGATCGAGGCGGAGTATGTTGCAAAACTGCTCTCTGCAGTCAATAAGGTTAGTGGCACAACACCACCTCCAACTCAGCTCCTGATCGAGCCATTGACCCTGCGCGAAATAGAGGTACTGAAACTGATCGAAGCCGGATGCTCGAATCAGGCGATTGCTGCCAAATTGGTCATTTCGATTGCTACCGTAAAGCGCCATATCAGTAACCTCTATGCCAAGCTGGGAGTGAAGACTCGAACGCAAGCTATCTCCATTGGGAAAGAGCTGGAAATCTTCGAATAGTGAGAGCGTGCGGCTTTGGCTTCCTGGGCTGGTAGTGGATTCTCACTACCAGCTTTTATTATCTAGCCCCCTGACGCTTCCAAAGTTCAACCACCTCGTTTTAGGATGAAAGTGATCTTGATCGAAATGTCAGGTCCTCAGGCTCAGGAGGCATCTTCCAGATCCATGTTAAGGGACACCTCAACGAGAAATGATCGGATTGGCTGGAGCTATTGGAGAATGGCGAGATGATTCTTTCCGGACCTATCGCAGACCAGGCTGTCCGGCTGGGAGGCGATCGCGGAAAAAGTTGCCGGGAAGGTTGATGAAACTCTGGCCGACCTGGCAGCGAGCGGAAAACCCACATCCCATATTTAGGGGGTGTTTTGGCAAGCGGTTCAGAACGAGTTCAGAGCGAAGGAAGAGCGAATTCAGAGCGAGTTCATATTTTCAGAGGAACGCTGGTTACACGCCGTTTTATACCCCCATATGTGGGGGTTACTACTGTACAAATTAGTTTGAAAATACCTGTTGATTTGGCAGTTGCACTGCCGGGATCACCACCGCTCCCCGCCGAGACACGACCCGAGGTCTCATCAGGCTAACCACTGAACAACATCTGATATTTGAAAACACGGGCGAGACACGTGGTCTCGTCCGTGTTTACATATCGATTAGTTCAGTCCAACTTCCTTGTTGAACTCCACGATCAATTCGTCGATCTCGTCAGCCTGCTTTTGCACATCCGTCCAATAATTCGGTGCGTACCATTGATCCTGGATTTCTTCGTAAGTGCGACCCTGCTGTTCGACCCAGGTGTAATATTTCAGGTTATGGATGCGGCGGCGATCGGTGTAGCGCAGCTCGAGCATGTTATCTGTTGATTGTCCGTGCAGATAACGGGCAAAATCGGCGGCGGCATCCTTCTCTGTGTATTGACCATATTCCTGCTGCATTTCATGGATGCGGGAACGGTAAAGTTCCATGGAATCGGTCAACACGGTGATCATGACGTCGTTCTCGGTCATCTCATAATATTTTGCAGCCTTGATGCACGACAAAACATTGGAGATGCCAGAGAAGCCCATTAGGTCCAATTGACCGACGATGCCCTCCGGTACGCCTTGTTCGACAAGATAGGCGCGGCCGGTCTCTTCGTTGAAGAGACGTGAAATGTTGACAACCGCGTTATCGTCAATCGCGACCACCACGTCCGTGTTCTTGGAGTTGTGGATCCACGGCACATGCTTATCGCCGATACCTTCGATGCGGTGGGAACCAAACCCATTTTCAAGCAAGGTGGGGCACTGCAAAGCTTCGCTGGCAACGATCTTGCTCTCGGGGAAGACTTTCTTTAGATAATCACCGCTGGCAATCGTCCCGGCGGAGCCAGTGGCAGATGCCATGCCGCGATAGCGGTCATTCGGACCCATAACCTGCTTGAGCACTTCTTCCATGGCGTGGCCCGTCACTTCGAAGTGCCACAAATAATTGCCGAACTCTTCGAACTGGTTGAAGATCATCAGGTCCTGACCTGATTGGCGCAACTCTTTGCACTTATCAAAGATTTCCTTCACATTCGACTCGGAACCAGGTGTCTTAATCGTCTCACCTGCCACTTTGGATAACCACTCAAATCTTTCTTTGGACATACCTTCGGGCAGGATAGCAATCGATTCGCATGCCAATAAGGCCGAGTCATACGCGCCGCCCCGGCAGTAATTGCCTGTGGAAGGCCAGACTGCTTTTTGGGTGGTCGGATCAAACTGACCTGTCACCAGCCGCGGCACCAGGCAACTGAATGCCGCGCCGACTTTATGCGCGCCGGTCGGGAACCACTTCCCTTCCAGCACGATAATCCGCGCCGGAACACCGGTCAGCGAGGACGGAAGCTCGAGGTAGTTGACCCCGCCGAAAGTCCCGCCAAAACCTTTCGGTTGATTATGCCAGTTGATCCGGAAGAGATTACGGGGATGGAGATCCCAGAGCCCGATGCCCTTCATTTCTTCCTTTACTGCGGTGGGGATCTTGGCAGGATCCTTCATTTGTGCATATGTGGGGATAATAATATTGCGTTCTTTGGCTCGCTTGATGGCATTGGCCCGGCGAGACTTTTCGACAGTGAGATCGATCGTTGTCATAGAGTTCTCCTAAGCAAAGTTGTCAGACAACTTGCATTATATCTCACAATCTTTTCACTCACAATAGATTTTGGCTTTCAAATAGTTTTCAGCGAAGGAATGGGCCATATCCAGAACCAAATGCTCACCCTCCCACGGCACATAATATTGTTTGACTCTTTCCACTTCGGACCAGGCCAGTTCATACCAGCCTGGGATATTGCGCTTCCGGTTCCGCAACCGGGCGCGCTGCAGCGATTCATCCGAGCAGATACACTCGATAACCCGCCAACCTGCGCCGTACCGCTCCGCCATTTGGCACCATGTGCCGCGGATGGTTTGTGAAGTTGCGACGCTATCCAGGATGACAGACTGCGCCAACATGAGTTGGCGTTCAGCCAGGACGGTCAGCAATTCATACCCTGTGAACCCCAACGACTTCTCTTCACTTGTCTGCCTCAGACCGCTTCGCAACAGGACTGCTTCGAGCCAATCTTTGGCAAAAACGGGAATACTGAGTTCTTTCCCGAGGGCTTCTGCCAATGTGCTCTTTCCGGTCCCTGGCAGCCCGGAAAAGACGATCAATTTCATTTTGTCTCCGCCTATACTTTATAAAATACTGAAAAATCGTGTCTGGTTTTATCAGGAGAAAACATAAAGTCAATGATAACAGTATGAGGTTGTATTGTCTGGATCATTTCGAGCGGTTGCTCAGTAATTGTCTCGTTCCGATCGCTTTCGTGGTAGGGAGTATTACTTCATTTAGCCAATTTGCAATCAAAACCGACGGAAAACTTCTATGCATTAAGGAACAACTTCTGAAAATTATTCAATAGCTATTGTTCGTGGTATCTTTACTTGTCTGGACCGGCATCCTTTCAGAATCGATATTCTCAAATTTTTATAACAATCTTGTTAAGCAATTTTAATGTAAAGCTCTTTTGTTCATTGTATGATGAATACATAGTAGTGAAAGGAGGTACCAATAGAGACACCACCAGAAATTCAAACCGAAGGAAGGACTGGGATGCCCTGAACTGGTCAAAGCTCCGCTTTGAAATCCAGACGTTCTCCGAACGAAAAGAAGGATGCAATCCCCGCTCCTTACCTAGCAAGTTATAAATACTGACGGATGGGTAACACCCATCCGTCCTTTGTTTAAAGAGAATGAAGCGCGGCACGCATGCGATCAAGTCCCTGCTCGAGGATTTTACGGGATGTGCCGAAGTTGAGACGCACGTGGCCTTTTTCCCCGAAGATCGCTCCATCACTCAGTGCCACCTTGGCTTTCTCAAAGAAAAATTCAAAAGGGGAAGGTTCCAGGCTCAATTGTGTGAAATCCAGCCAGGCAAGATAGGTTGCTTCAGGCACTGTGATCCGAACCTCAGGCATGTATTCAGTGATATAGTCAACCAGGAAGTCGCGGTTGCCGGTGAGATAGCAACGCAGCTCTTTCAACCAATCATCGCATTGACCGGAGAACGCGGCTTGGGCAGCCCGCAGTCCCAGGCTGGCTACGTGTAATCGCAAATACTCTACATTTTTTATATATTGGTCACGCAATTCCTTATTTGGAATGATCGCAAAGCCACAGAACAGGCCCGGGACATTGAAGGTCTTCGAGGGCGAGATCAGGGTAATCGTGTTCTGGGCGATCTCAGAAGAGAGCTTTGCTAAGGGTGTGAATTTTTTATCATTGAGCAATAATTCGGAATGGATCTCATCGGAGACCATCAACACACCGTTCTCAAAGCAGATTTCAGCCATTCGCAATAAATCTCTGCGCGCAAAGATAATGCCTAAAGGGTTATGGGGATTGCACAGCAGGAACATGCTGACTTTCTTGACCTGCTTTTCGAAGGTATCCCAGTCAATTTCATAGTGCAATATATTTCCACGCACATTTTTGACCAGCGGCGCATCGAGCTGCGGGATGCCCGTGTTATTTTTCACTTCATGAAACTCATTGTAAACAGGCGGCTGGACCAGATATCCTTTCTCCGGCGATCCAAAAGCGCGCGCTGCAACGTTGAATCCGCTGACGATGCCGGTCACCGGCACGACCGCCTCAGAATTGACCTTCCAGCCGTACAAGCTGCGCATACGAGCCGCGACGGTCTCCAATAACGTGTTCGAGGCCAGTTCATAGCCGAGCACGCCCTGGGTGACGGCCCTGCGCAGTTCATCTAAAATCGGTTTCGGCGCAGGGAAGTCCATATCTGCTACCCACATGGGGAGTTTATCCTGCGGATAGTATGTCCATTTATTTACGATGCCAGGAAGGCGGCGATTCGGAACACGATCAAAGTTATAGTTCATAGGCTCCTCTATTTTTTATAGGCGACGATCATGCCATCCCGTGCCGCGAAAAGAGATACGATCCAATCGAGATCGCCGGTGATGTCGCGTGTGAAGCGGCGAATGGCTTCCGTGCTTTTTTCATGATCATTGGCGTCGAGTATTTGTCCATGCCAAAGCATGTTATCAATAATCAAAATCCCACCATGCCGTAACTTTTCTTTGATAACCGGCAGCGAATCAGGATATCCCTCTTTATCGATATCATTGAAGATGATATCAAAGGGACCGGGCGTCTGGCGTAGGGTATCCACTGCTTCAGCGATATGGAATTGGACTACAGGCGCGCTGCCCAACGCCGATAAATGGCCTCTGGCGCGTTTCGAAAGATCATCATCCCAGACGGTGTGATGCACCGTGCCTCCCCCATTTTCCCTGACTGCTTTGGCGAACCACGCCGTGGAGTAGCCATACCCTGAACCCAGTTCGAAGATGG
>DATGYJ010000384.1:0-5791 GCA_035298105.1 Anaerolineales bacterium
TGATAGGCGGAGGCTGAACTGATAAAGACGAATTGATCCGTTTTTTGGCGGAAGAGACGCAGGTCGCGCTCGATGTCATCTACAGTGTAGGCAAGATAGTCGACAACGGCGTCGAAATGGTGCCCATCCAGAAGCCTGGCAAGACGAGCTTCCTCGGCGTAGACATCGGCCTGAAAAACGGTCACACCCTCAGGAACAGGATACTTTGTCGTAACGGAGCGATTGACGAGAAATAATTCATGTCCGCGTGCAACTGCAAGCTCGGAGCAGGCAGAACTGATGATCCCGGTCCCACCGATGAAAAGGATTTTCATTAGTCTTCTCCCAGCTCAGGAATTGGCTCGACCAGTACGCGATTGGAGAGATAATTCTCTACCCCGAAAATAATCAGCGCCACCCAGACAATGCCAAAGCCGATGAGATGCGATTGGTCAAACGCTTCTTTGTAGATGAATACGCCGATCAGGAATTGCAGCGTCGGCGCGATGTACTGCAAGAGACCTACAACGGTAAGCGGAATTTGTCGCGCGGCGGAGGCAAACATGAGGAGTGGGATACTGGTCACAATCCCCGTGCCGATTAAAAGGATATCGGTTCGTAAGCCCTCATGCAGGAATGCCCCTGTGCCGGTCAAACCAACAAAAGCAAGATAGATCAAGGCAACCGGGAAGGCAATCCCCGTTTCGAGGGTTAGTCCATAGAGCGATCCCAGCGGCGCAAGTTTTTTCACGAACCCATAAAAACCAAACGAAAAAGCCAGGGAGAGGGCGATCCATGGCAAGCGACCATAGACAAGCGTCAGATAGATAACTCCTGCCGCGGCCAATCCCACAGGGATCCACTGGGCAGGGCGCAAGCGCTCATGCAGGAAGATCACGCCCAGCAATACGCTGAGAAGCGGATTGATGAAATAACCGAGGCTGGTCTCAACGATAAACCCTGCATTAACTCCCCAAACATAGACCAGCCAGTTGATGGTTAGAAGAACTGCGGCAATGGCATAAATCCCCAGAGTTTTAGCGGTCAGAGCAGCAATACGAAAATCCCGCCATTGCCCGGTGAGCAAAATCACTATTACCAACAGAATGAATGACCAGCTAATGCGGTGCCCGATAACTTCCAAAGCGGGGACTTGATGCAATAATTTCCAGTAGATTGGAAAGAACCCCCAGAGTGCGTACGCGGCGATGCCGTAGAGAATACCTTTCCTGTCCATGTGCCTCCTGGTTGTGCATGCTCTGTTATGCCGCAGTTGAACTGCGGCATAACAGAGAAAGTATACACGGATTCAAGTAAACAAGCAGATTAGTAGTGCGGAGGGGTGCGCTAAAAAGTTGTTAGCAAATTTGCTCCCTGCGCCGTCCCTCGCGCACGCCGCAAAGCGGCAGCGCTCGAAGGAGTGCGGCGCAGGATTTACCTGGGTAGCGCCGCCGCGGACGGCGGCGTGAGCGTACTTCCAACAACATTTGAGTGCTCCCGTGCGTAGTTGGAAGCAGGGAATTGGGGCATATGGGGTGGCAGCCTCGGGTAAGGGAGGCTTACAGCGAGCACACTGACCTGACAAACCAGGGGCATTCTCCCCTAGTAAATTAGAGGTGAACGCCTCTAACGGCTATTTTCCCCAGTCCGTACAATGGAAACATATTCACCAAAAACTCTACTAAGGAGAAAAGATTATGGACATGAACTTACGCGAAACCTGGACTGTTATACACGGCATGGTCTTCGGCTTCATCTTCCTGCTGGGCTTCAGCGGCGCCTTGTATATGGTGTACAGTATGAAACCACAGTTGTTGACTGCGGAAGGCCTCGCCAGGACCGTCAATGGCGCCAAAGTATATGTGTGGGGACTAGCCCTTTCTGTCTGGGCGGCAGTGTTCACTGGCGCATACGTTGTTTACCCCTGGTACCGGGCCACTCCCGCCGATGGCACAACCGACTTGACCCATTTCCCCAAATTCCTTTTGCTCGCCAGTGAGAGCACCGCAAAATGGCATGAGTTCGGCATGGAATGGAAAGAGCATGTCGCCTTCCTGGCCCCCATCGCTGCGACAGTCGTTGCTTTCGTTGTCAGCTACTACGGTCCTCAGCTTGCAAAGAAAGTTGGCGAGCGCCGCGCAGTAATGATCTTCTTCATCTTCGCCTTTGTCGCTACTGCAATCGCTGGGATGTTCGGCGCTTTCATCACCAAGGCCGCCGCCGTCCGCTAGACTCCTGAATATCTGAAAAGGAAAATAACCATGGCAACTTTAGCTAAAGATTTTACTGAAAAAGTCAACGGCCCTGTCTCTGCTGCCCTGCTCGCCGGTGGAATTGGCTCCGCCGCAATGGGTCTCATCACCCTGATCTTCGAAATCAATGACAAATCCGCCTTTGCGAAGAGCATGACCTGGACCAAGGGAGTGGGTGGTCTCTCCGGTAAATCCGGCTGGGCGATCATCATCTTCTTCGTCTCCTGGGCAATCCTGCACTACATTTGGAAAGACAAAGAGACCGATTTCGCCCGCATTTCCTCCATCGCGATCGCACTCCTGGTGGTTGGCTTACTCGGCACGTTCCCACCCGTCTGGAACCTATTCAAGTAAAAGTCCAATATTCATTCCAACAAGTGACAGTCACCCTGCGCCCTCCGCCTCGCTTCGGGAGGGCTGCGCAAAGGTGACTGTCACTTGTTTTATTCCTTGCCCATCCGTTCGAACAAATGGTGTTCGACTGCATAGATGGCAAGCTCAATGCGATTGTTGAGATGCAGCTTTTCGAACATGGTGCCGATATAATTTCCGACTGTTTTCTCGCTCAAGTTCAAAAGATGTCCGATCTCAGCGTTCGTTTTGCCACGCGCCAGATGCGCCAAAACATCCATCTCTCGATCGGAGAGTTCGCGGAAGGCATCCTCTTCAGATTTCCGGTCAAACTCACGCACGCGTGAAAGCAATTTAGCTGTTGTAGATGGGTCCAGCAGCGCTTCGCCCTTCGCCGCAGCCCGGATCGCCCGTAACAGTTCTTCGTTCCCGACTTGTTTCAAAACGTACCCCACGGCGCCTGCGCTGATCGCCCTGATGACAAGATCGTCATCGGCAAAGGAAGTGAGCATAACAACTTTGCTGTTTGGGAAGCGCGAAGTGACCTGACGCGCCGCTTCGATACCGCCTTCGCCCGGCAAACGGATATCCATCAGCACAACATCTGGCTGATATTTTTCCACGGCACGCACCGCTTCTGCGGCAGTGCTGGCTTCCGCGACCACCGTCATATCAGGCTGGTCGTTCAAGAGGGTCATCAGCCCCAAACGGACAATGGCATGATCGTCTACAAGGAGGATGCGAGTTTTTTCCATATCTGCTGATTTTATCCATTTATTCCGGGTAACCATGATTGCCTGGCTTCGTATTGGCGACTTTCCTGACACCGTCAGGACACATCTGCCTGATTTGCTAGGCAAATCACGGGCGGTGCCAGGGGAGTGCAGTCGCTTTTTGCCCGGAAATAAACGACTAAAGTCGTTACTACAGTCGGCGGTACTTAGTCTATCCAGGGGATCTCAAGGGTGACGGTAGTGCCTTTGCTTGAGGGTTCAGAGAAATGCAACTCACCATTCAAGAGCCGGGCGCGGTCGCGCATGTTTCGCAGTCCATAGCCCGGCTGCACATCTGAAGAAAGACCAACGCCATCGTCTTTAATAACAACCTGTAATTTCTCACCGATATCCTCAGCCAGGATTTTCACGTTACGCGCTTTCGCATGGCGAACAATATTCGCCAATGTCTCGTTGAGTATGGCAAGGAGATGCCCCGTCCGCACAGGGGAAAGCGATTTCTCCTCCGGTAACTTCAAATCCAGTGAAATGTTGACCAGCGTATTGTAGTGTGGATTCTCAGCCAACTGGCGAAGCGATTGAATCAAAGGTGTATCGGAAATCAGGCCGTTCGAATGATGTAATTCAGCAAGGTTCTGGCGCAGGTCAGCGATGGCATCGTTCAGCACGACAACCGATCTCTCCAGCCGCATCGCCAGTTCCGTCTTTGGTTGTGTCAGCCGCGCCGCGGACTCCACTAATAACCCCGCAGTGTATACTTTCTGGATAGCCCCATCATGCAATTCACGCGCCAGGCGCTCATGTTCGGCACTGATGATCTGCTGCTGTTCCAGTTCTTCGATCTTTCTCTCCGTCTCCAAATCAAAGACCTCTAACGAGCGAATTACAGAAGCCGCAATCACCAGGCTGATCAGAGTCCGGAAAAGAATCGGTGGAACCCCAACTGCCTGTGTGAACGTGCTGTTATTCAGCATGTTACCCGGGAAGAAATTCACCGGCGGCGGGATGAGGCCCCCCAGGATGGCGTAAATGCCCAGTGAAATGCCAGCCACGCGCAGGGTCCGATAGATGACCGGTACATCGAGCGGCTTGATCCGCCGAATGGCATGGACACGTAATCCGTAAGCGGCCAACAGTCCGGCAGGAAACCCTATAAAGTAACGAGACAAGGCGTTGGCAGAGCGATCCCAGGCTTGAAGATCGGGAATGGCAGGCAGTAATATGAAAAAGACCAGAAATCCCCAGCCGGCGAAGATGAAAGCAGGAACTCCGCGCATCCAGCCCGCCCCATTGAAGGGACGCAGCACGGAGATCCCAAATTCAAACAGGCAGGCAAATGACGCAGCAAGCAGCAGGAGTTGAATGACAAGCAATAATTTGATGAGCACCGGAGCAAGATAATGGGCCTGGATGGGAATAAATAGATCGCCCCACTCGTTCACGGCATGGGTAATCCCAAACGCCGCCAGCCATCTCAAGCTGCGCGCCAGCTCAAGCCGTGAGGAACGCTGCGCCTGAAGAATGATGGCAAAGCCCAGGATAAAGAACCCCAGACCGTAAACAAAGAAGATGATATCCCGGTTGAGTGCAAAGAATTCAGTTAAGGAAATCATGAGGGTTGAGGATACATCCTGAACGTGGCTAAAAGACTTCGCTCAAAATGTATCGATGGGTTGCCGACCTGCAAAACCAGCTTCCACTTCGTGCCAGAAGGCAATCTCCCCTTCTCCGTATTGCCAGCACAAATAGACTTCACGTCCTTCCTTTAACGCAGGGAAGTCCAACAGCCCCATGTTAATATCCTTGATCAACACATCGGTTGCTTGAATGCGATGGATCAATGCATCGAACTTCTCAAAATCCTGAACCATATTGCTCAGGGCACGGTTGCCTCCATTCCCAGCCGACCTGGCAATCGCGGGCCAGGCTTCGGGCTGCTTCGCCAGGATCTTTTGGCGAAGCTGTTGAACTTCATCCATAAGAGGGCGAACGGCATTCAAGGTCTCATTGGCTTCTTGAAGGGTAAAGTAATGGGGCATGGAGAAAGTATACACGGATTCAAGTAATCAAGCAGACAGGGAAGAAGGAAAAAGTACTTTGGTAGACTGGTAGATTGGGCATTGGTAGCCTGGTAGCTTGGTAAGAGGTAATCAGCACGCGCTATTCCCCTGCCTCAGATCTCGCCACAGCGATCGCATTTCCGGTGACATTCTGCAAAGTTTGAACGCTTACTCTAATAGTCAAATACAAGTCGCACAAAGGCCTTCACCACCGAGACACTCGCCTGCCCTGGCACCGTCCGCCTTACTGTTTCCAAACGATCAGCAAAACCTGATTCACGATAAGTACGACGGCATAAATCCAACCCAAATCTGCTCTACCGCTTGCAAACAGTGCAAGCGCACCTGAGCCCAGCAAGATCAATGAAAGTATGAGGTGGAATACGCCATGTAAAGGATAGGTCGCTCTTGGAGC
>DATGYJ010000385.1:0-4676 GCA_035298105.1 Anaerolineales bacterium
GATTGCTTCGTCACCTGTGTTGAACGGAGGCCGCGCCCTCCGTTCAACACGAGGTTCCTCGCAACGACATTAAAAGAATCTTATGCCGAAAACTCTCTTCGACAAAATCTGGGAATCGCATGTTGTCATTGAGCAACCCGATTCCCCTGCCATCCTTTACATTGACTTGCACCTCGTCCATGAAGTCACCTCACCGCAGGCCTTCACCGGTCTTCGCCAGCGTGGACTGAAGGTCCGTTGTCCTGATAAGACGCTCGCGACGATGGATCATTCCATCCCGACCACGCCCCTGAATGTTCCAATTGCAGATCCACTAGCGGCTGCACAGATCAGGCAAATGGAAGTCAACGCGGCTGAATTCGGCATCACCCTGCATGGCATGGACAGTCCTCATCGAGGGATTGTGCATGTCATTGGCCCGGAGCTGGGACGGACCCAGCCAGGCATGACCATTGTCTGTGGCGACAGCCATACTGCCACCCACGGCGCCTTTGGTGCGCTGGCCTTTGGGATTGGTACCTCCGAAGTGGAACATGTCCTGGCGACGCAGTGCTTGTTGCAGAAGAAACCAAAAACTTATGAAGTTCGCGTGACTGGAACTTTATCCACAGGCGTTTCTGCAAAAGATATTATCCTGGCTCTCATTGCCAGAATTGGAATCGGCGGCGGAACAGGTCATGTCTTTGAGTACACCGGGGATGCCATCCGTGGACTCAACATGGAGCAGCGCATGACCATCTGCAATATGTCTATTGAAGGCGGCGCGCGGGCTGGCATGATTGCTCCTGATGACAGGACATTTGAATATCTCCACGGACGCGAATTCGCGCCCAAAGGCGAAGCATGGGAGAAAGCCGTTACAAAATGGCAGTCTCTTCCCAGCGATGACGGCGCAGCCTACGATAAATCCGTCACTCTCGATGCTTCAGAGCTTGAGCCGATGATTACCTACGGAACCAATCCCGGCATGGGAATGAAGATCACGGACCGGATCCCAACTGCTGACATATTCAAGGAGGCTTCCCAACGGGCCGCGTTTGAAAAAGCGCTGATCTATATGGGGCTTCAACCCGGTCAATCTCTGCTTGGTCACAATGTGGATGTGGTTTTCATTGGCTCTTGCACCAACTCACGCATCTCTGATCTGCGTCTCGCCGCAGCGCTGCTGAAAGGACGCAGGGTAGCCGAGAATACGCGTGTCATGGTGGTCCCTGGCTCACAGGATGTCAAGAAACAAGCGGAGAATGAAGGCCTGGATAAAGTCTTCAAAGAGGCCGGTGCAGAATGGCGCGAAGCAGGTTGCTCGTTATGTATTTCCATGAATGGAGATACATTGCTGCCTGGCCAATATGCAGTATCCACCAGCAATCGTAACTTTGAAGGCCGTCAAGGGAAAGGAGGACGTACGTTCCTGGCGTCTCCCTTGACCGCCGCCGCGACGGCCATCACAGGCAAGGTGACGGATGTGAGGACAATGCTTTAAATCTCTAGTGGTGGTCGAGTAGTGTTGAGCAAAAGCGAAACACGTATCGAGACCACATCTTGCAATTTCAAGATTATTTCGTATTGCTGGTTTCGATATGCCTCTCAAAGTGCTTTCGGGGCACTCAACCAGCGGAGCTATTTGAAAATCATCATGATCACTGACACAATCTGGAAACTGCCCGCCATCGTCGATCGCTTTCTCTCCTATCGTGCTGCCATCCCGCTGGCGCAGGAGCAGATCGGCGTGATGATGTCCATTCTCAAAACGAGAGAACAAACCATGGAACGATTCATGGATCTCGGCTGCGGCGATGGGATTCTGGGGGCGGCCCTATTAGGCGAATATCCTTCCAGCCGCGGGGTGCTGGTAGATTTCTCTGAGCCAATGCTGGAGCAGGCGCGCGAGCAGCTCAAGGAGTATGATAGCCAGCTAACATTTGAGAATCTCGATTACGGTGACCCCGCCTGGGTGAATAGAATGCAGGCTAATGGTCTATTTGATGCGATCGTCTCCGGTTATTCGATTCACCATCAGCCAGATGCGCGCAAACGCCAGATCTATGCAGAGATTTTCTCGTTGCTAAAGCCGGGCGGCTGGTTTGTCAATATTGAACACATCGCGCCGGCTGCCTCCCTGGCCACCGACTTGTTCAATAATCATATTATTGCAGGGTATTACGCCATCGAACAGCGCAATGGCGGCACCCGGACGAGAGCAGAGATGGCGGATGTCTATATGAAGCGCCCAGATAAAGATGCGAACAAACTCCTGTCTGTTGACCTGCAATGTGCCTGGCTGCGCGAGATCGGCTACGAAGAAGTGGACTGCTACTTCCGCATCTACGAGCTCGCGGTATTTGCAGGAAGAAAGCCAAATTAATCACCGTGGTCGAGTAAGGCGCGTGTTCTTCTCGCCTGTATCGAGACCACAACTCGAAATCATAAATCGCAAATCTAAAATCGTAAATCGTAAATCGTAAATCAACCTATGGCCCAATTCACAACCCTCACCTCCCGCGTCGTTCCCCTGCCTGTCAACGATGTTGACACAGACCAGATCATCCCTGCCCGGTTCCTGAAAGCTACCGATAAGAATGGCATGGGCGATCACCTCTTCGCCGACTGGCGCTACAACGCAGATGGCTCGCCCAAAGCGGAATTTGTCCTAAATCGACCCGCAGCGCAAGCCGCTCAAATTCTCTTAGCCGGCGACAACTTCGGGTGCGGCTCGAGCCGGGAACACGCCCCCTGGGCACTGACTGGTTTCGGGTTCCGCGCTGTCATCTCCACCTCCTTTGCAGATATTTTCCGGAATAATTCACTCAAGAATGGACTGATCCCTATTATTGTCGATGAACAGACACACCAGACGTTGTTCGATCTCGTTGAAGAAATCCCAGATGCCGAGTTCACGGTGGACCTGGCTTCCCAGACCCTCACTTTTCCGAACGGATCAGTCACCTTTCCCATCGATCCATTCAATAAGACCTGCCTATTGAACGGGGTGGATGAGCTTGGATACATCCTGGGGTTCGAAAATGAGATCTCCAGATATGAAGCACAACTTGGTTAGCCACAGAGCGCACAGAGAGTCTGAGGAAAACCCTAAGGACTCGGTGATCTCTCTGGCTACTTAGGATAATCTATGCCACAAATCCAAATCTATGACACTACCTTACGCGATGGTACCCAATCGGAAGGCTTCACGCTTTCGAGCAACGACAAGGTCCGCATCGCGCAAAAATTAGATGAACTCGGCGTCGCGTTTATCGAAGGCGGCTGGCCAGGTTCCAATCCCAAGGATGTTGAGTTCTTCGAGCGAGCCCGCGATCTGCAGTGGAAGAATTCTTTGATCGCGGCCTTCGGCTCCACATGTCGCGTCAAGGGTGGTCCGGAAGATGACGCCAATATCAAAGCGCTGATCGATTCGAACACGCCGGTCTGCACCATCTTTGGCAAGACCTGGACACTGCACGTTACGGATGTTTTGCTGACGACCCTTGAAGATAACCTCCGTATTATCGAGCAATCGGTTGCTTACCTCAAAGCGCATGGGAAGCGCGTGATCTATGATGCCGAACATTTCTTTGATGGCTACAAAGCGGATGCAGCCTACACACTCGAAACCCTGCGGGCGGCGATGCGCGGCGGAGCCGAAACTGTCGTTCTGTGCGATACCAACGGCGGAACGCTGCCGTGGGAGATAGAGCGCATCATTCGAGATATCAAGCCTGCCCTTGCACATCCATTCGGGATCCATACTCACAATGACTCGGAGTGTGCGGTGATCAATTCCCTGACTGCCGTGCGGGAGGGCGCCATGCAAGTGCAGGGCACCATCAATGGCGTCGGCGAGCGCTGCGGCAATGCGAACTTAATTTCCATCATGGCCGACCTTGAGCTCAAGATGGGTTACCAGTGCCTGCCCCCCGGCAAGATCAACTGCCTGTATGAAATCTCCCATTTCGTAGCAGAGGTGGCGAACCTGACCCCTGATGAGCATCTGCCGTTTGTCGGCAAATCTGCCTTTGCACACAAGGGTGGAGTCCATGTGGCGGCGATGAGACGCAGCGCGCAATCGTACCAGCATGTGGAACCAGAAGTGGTCGGCAACCAGATGCGCGTGGTGGTCTCAGATTTATCGGGCCGGGGCAACTTGTTGAGCAAAGCCGAAGAACATGGCGTGGAGGTAGAAGGAGCAGAGGTTCTCCCGGTCCTCAACGATATCAAAGAATTGGAAGCGCGCGGTTTTTCCTTTGAAGCCGCGGAAGCTTCTGTGACCATGATGTTAAAGCGCCAGGAATACGGTTACAAAGCACCGTTTGAACTCATAGATTTTTTTGTGAATGTTGAACATCGCCAGGGACGCGGGATCTTTGCTGAAGCCACTGTCAAAGTGCGGGTGAATGGCGAAGTCCTGCACACGGCTGCCGAAGGCAACGGTCCCGTCAACGCGCTGGATCGGGCTTTGAGGAAAGCATTGGTGGGATACTATCCACAGCTTGCCAATTTTCACCTGTCTGATTACAAGGTCCGCATCCTGGACTCCGATCACGGCACGGAAGCGATCACACGGGTGCTGATCGACACTCGCAATAACACGAGCCGCTGGAGTACCGTTGGCGCGAGCACGAACATCATCGAAGCCAGTTGGCGTGCTCTGGCCGATTCGGTAGAATATGGCTTGATGG